>NZ_JAMYSZ010000015.1:0-157647 GCF_040322215.1 Mesorhizobium sp. M0184 | reverse complement strand
CACCGGCGAGCGGGCGAGACGCTCGTCGAGACGCGTCACAGCGTCTTCCGCCGCGACCAGCGGGCCGGCGATCTCGCCCCATGGGATCGTTCGTGGGATTTCACCGTCAGGTATGTTCATCGCGCACTGGCTCCGTCAGTCGATAAGCATCACGTTTTCGAGCGGCCATTGCGCGCCTGACCCCGTTGCCTCATGCGCGCGCCCAAGCTTGCGCAGAATAATGCCAACCGCGGCCCGCCACGCCAGATATTCTCCACGGTCCTCGGCGATGACGCGCACATAGTCGTGATAGGCGCGTGGGTACGCGGTCCGCAGCTCAAATCGATGCTGCGGGCACAGTGCCATGGTGGCGAAGACCTCGTCGCGGATCTTCGTTCGAACCTCGGGTTCAAACAGGTCGGGTGCGACCCGCACGATGGCGCCCGTCGCCCAGCCGAATGGCGCCAGGATGTCTCGGCATGACCAGACGATCGGCTCTGCTGCTTCCGGCACCGGTACCCTCACGGGGCCGCGACAAAACGGTGGATCGGTTTCACGGGTGGGCGCCAAGGGCACGGTCGGACTTTCCACCCGGCCTGGCCCGGGCCGATCGCGCGGGACGATCGGGTGTTGAAGCGGCATGCTGAAAATCATGTTTGTCGCTTTCACTTCCCGATTTCAATCGCGGAAGAGTCATGTGCTGTTTAGGTTTGGGCGCTACGACAGGCCCGATTTTTCGCTAACGATTTCACTGACCATTGAATTTGCCGAACCGATTGCACAACCGAAAAGCTGCTCCTGCCTCATCGCGCTCCGACGAAGCCTGGTTGGCGACGCGCCGTGTCGCTCGCGAGCTTGACAGAATTCCGACGGTCCGGAACCGCGCCGGGCGGCAATCGAGCGCGCGGCGGCCGAGCTGCGCCTTTCGACCCGCCAGGTCTACAATCTGCTGGCGCGCTATCGCATCGATCGGACGGTGACGTCGCTCTTGCCCGATGGGGATCGGACCAGGAAGAAGCGTCTTCAAGAGGCCGTCGAGGCAATCATCGCGGGGACACTGCGAGAGCAGTGGCTGGTGCTGGAGGCACCGCCACGCTCCTGTCGTCGCCGAGATACGCGCTCGATGCGAGGAGGTCGGCGCGGCTCCACCATCCTATGTCGGCTCATCCGAGAGATCGGAGGCACATGCGAGAGGCATCGCGTCGGCTTGCGGGATCGATGCCCCGCCTGCCACAGTGGGATTGCGTCCTTCGACCTTGGCGAACTTGTCCCACAGCAGCGCAACTCGGCCTTTTAAGGCTTCGGCTGGCCGGCGATTTCCGCGATTCTTCGGCGGAGCGCCACCTTCTCGACATTCGTGCGGGCGTTCCCGCCGCGCCGTCGCGGCCAGCGGTTCGAGGTACTTGGTGACGATCTCGCCGCCGGTCGGGAAGACATCGGGTTCCGGCAGGCGACAATTCTGGCGTTCGAGCAATTTCGTTGCTGCGGGGTCGACACAGTATCGCCAGGGCGTGAAAACCCGGACATGGCCCCAGTCGCGCATATTGGCGCCAACGGCATCCCCAGCTTCATAGACTTTGACAGGGATACCTCGCGCAATGAGATGCGCTGCAGCGGCCAGGCCAACGGGTCCGCCGCCAATCACGGCTACTGGGAGAGATTCCACAGCTTGCTGTATCATATTCTATCCTTCCGGGATTATCGAAATAAAAGGCAAAAAAGAGATCAGGCGGCAGCCTCTCCCTCGCTTACGGTACAGGGCGCATCGACACAGCATTCGTCCACGAGGAAACCGACAAGGTTGTCCATGGCCGGATAGTTGGCGCGGCAGATCAGCGTGGTCGCCTGACGCTCCTGCGTCACCAGGCCGGTCAGGATCAATCGGTGCAGGTGATGCGAGAGCGTCGAGGCCGCGATCCCGAGCTTCTCCTGCAGGCTGCCGACCGGGAGTCCGCTATCGCCGGCCCGCACGAGCGTCCGATAGACCTGAAGCCGCGTCGGGTTGCCAAGCGCTTCGAGCTGTTTTGCTGCTTGTTCGATGTTCATGGAAATAAGCTATCGCCAACCGGTCCGATGGTCAACGGCTATTTCGACGATTGTCGAAATAGCCGTTGCGTCAGATTGCTGAGAGCTTCACGCGCTTGGACAGCTTCTCGGCTGCTTCCTTGCGCTCGCTGTAGCGGTCGGTGAGATAGTGGGAGACGTCGCGGGTCAATAGCGTGAACTTGACCAGTTCCTCCATCACGTCGACCACGCGATCGTAGTAGGAGGACGGCTTCATCCGCCCCACCTCGTCGAACTCCTGATAGGCCTTCGGGACGGACGACTGGTTGGGGATTGTCACCATGCGCATCCAGCGGCCGAGCACCCGAAGCTGATTGACGGCATTGAAGCTCTGAGACCCGCCGGAAACCTGCATGACGGCTAGCGTCCGCCCCTGCGTCGGACGCACCGCACCGACCGAGAGCGGTATCCAGTCGATTTGTGCCTTCATCACCGCACTCATCGCGCCGTGCCGCTCCGGGCTGGTCCAGACCTGGCCCTCGGACCACAAGGATAGGTCACGCAGTTCCTGCACCTTCGGATGGTCGATCGCGGCGCCGTCCGGTAGCGGCAGGCCGTGCGGATCGAAGATGCGGGTTTCCGCGCCGAAGCGTTTGAGCAGACGTTCGGCCTCCAGCGTCAGGAACCGGCTGTAGGAGCGTTCGCGCAACGATCCATAGAGCAACAGGATACGCGGTAGATACGTCGAGGGCATCGCGTGCAGCCGGTCGATGGTTGGCACGTCAAGGCAGTCGGCGGCGACGTTGGACAGATCATCCGGCATCAACGGTGGGCCTCGGCAATCGCCACGACCTTGTCGCCGCGCTCGTACCAGCCCTTCGATCGATTCACGATCCAGACAACGATGAGCATCACCGGGACTTCGATCAGCACGCCGACGACGGTCGCGAGCGCGGCGCCTGAGTGGAAGCCGAACAGGCTCATCGCGGCGGCGACCGCCAGCTCGAAGAAGTTGGAGGCGCCGATCAGCGCCGATGGCCCGGCGACGCAATGCTGCTCCCCGGCCATGCGGTTGAGGACGTAGGCGAGGCCAGCATTGAAATAGACCTGGATCAGGATCGGCACAGCAAGGAGGCCGATGATGAAGGGCTGCGCGATAATCTGCTCGCCCTGGAAGCCGAACAGCAGCACCAAAGTCGTCAGCAATGCCGCGAGCGAGACCGGGCCGAGCCTGGAAAGCAGCCGGTCGAGCGCCGCCTGTCCTCCGGTCGCTAGCAGCCGGCGGCGTATGAGCTGCGCGATGATCACCGGAATGACGATGTAAAGCACGACCGACAGGACCAGCGTGTCCCAAGGCACGGTGATCGCGGAGAGCCCGAGCAGCAGGCCGACGATCGGCGCGAACGCCACGACCATGATGGCGTCGTTGAGCGCCACCTGGCTCAGCGTGAAATGCGGCTCGCCCTTGGTCAGGTTGGACCAGACGAACACCATGGCGGTACAAGGCGCGGCGGCGAGAATGATCAGACCGGCGATATAGCTGTCGATCTGGTCGGCCGGCAGATGCGACCGGAACAGCCAGCCAATGAAGAGCCAGCCGAGCAGTGCCATCGAGAACGGCTTGATCGCCCAGCTGATGAACAGGGTGACGCCGATGCCGCGCCAGTGCCGGCCGACCTCGCCGAGCGCTGCGAAGTCGATCTTGAGCAGCATCGGGATGACCATCAGCCAGATCAGTGCGGCAACCGGCAGGTTAACCTTGGCGATCTCGGCGGCGCCGATCGCCTGGAATGCGCCCGGCATGACGTGCCCGAGCGCGATTCCGGCAACAATGCACAAGGCGACCCAGAGCGTCAGATAGCGTTCAAATGTCGACATTGTTCTTCCTCACGTCGTCGCGACGCGGCGGCCGTGCTCGTCGATGACGCGCTCGCCATCTTCCTTGATGAACTCACCCCGCTGCGGCGGCAGCAGGTCGAGCACCTCTTCGGATGGCCGGCAGAGCTTCACGCCCTTGGGACTGACGACGATCGGTCGGTTGATCAGGACCGGATGCGCCAGCATCGCGTCGAGCAGCTGATCGTCGGGCAGGCTCTGATCGCCAAGGCCAAGGTCTGTGAAGGGCGTGCCCTTCTCGCGCAACAGCTCGCGCGCCGAGATGCCCATGCGCCCGATGAGCTGAATCAGCATTGTCCGCGACGGCGGCGTCTTCAGATATTCGATAACGTGCGGCTCAACGCCGGCATTGCGGATCAGCGCCAGTGTGTTGCGCGAGGTGCCGCAGTCGGGATTGTGATAGATGATTACATCCATGACCGACCTCACGCCGCACTGTTTCGCGGCGAGGATGCGCCTTCCGACTGCCCGATCTCCACGAGCCTGGCGCGGAGCGACGACTTGTCGAGGCTGGCCACAGGCAGAGCCGTGAAAACGGAAATCCGGTTCTTGAGAAACCGGAAAGCAGCGACGAAGGCGGCTTCCTTCCGGATATCAGGCCCTTCGACCGCTGCCGGATCTTCGACGCCCCAATGGGCGGTCATCGGCTGGCCCGGCCACACCGGGCAGGTTTCGCCGGCGGCGTTGTCGCAGACAGTGAACACGAAATCCATCACAGGTGCATCGGCGCTCGCGAACTCCTCCCAGTTCTTCGAGCGGAATCCCTCGGCCGGGTAGTCGAAGCTGGCGAGCACCTTCAACGCGAACGGATTGACAGCTCCCTTTGGTTGGCTGCCGGCGGAGAAGGCGCGGAAGCGGCCGCCGCCGTCCTTGGTCAGAATGCTCTCGGCCAGGATCGAGCGCGCCGAATTGCCGGTGCAGAGGAAGAGAACATTGTAGATGCGGTCAGCCATGAGCGGGCTCCTTGGTGGCTCCATTTCGCGGGGTGCAGCAAGGTGAGAGATCGGCGATCAGCGGCGTACAGATCTCCGGCCGTCCGCCGCAGCAATCCTTGACGAGATAGCCTGCAAGCTCCCGTACGGCGTCGAGCTTCGCCCGGTAAATGATCGACCGGCTCTGCCGCTCGGCTTCGATCAGCCCGGCACGGGACAGGATCGCCAGGTGTGTCGACATGGTATTGTGCGGCACGGCCATATGGCGAGCGATGTCCCCGGCCGGCAGTCCGTCGGGCTCGTGTTCGATCAGCAGCCGGAACACGTCGAGGCGTGTGGGCTGGGCGAGTGCCGCGAAGGCGAGGATGGCTTGTTCTGATTCCATCTGTCGAGACTAATCGACATATTCGGTAGAGTCCAGAGGCCGAAGGATCACAGGGCGCGGCTAATCCTCGATCTCGACGGTTTCCCTCTGGAGGTCGGAAAAGTCGGGCATAATGCCCCCCGCGAGCAGCTTCTCCTTCGAGAGCAGGCCCGCGTCCTCGAGCGCCTCGAAGTCGGGCAGGTCGCGCAGCGTGTCGAGCCCGAATTCCAGCAGGAACTCTTTGGTCGTGACGTAGGTATAAGGTGCGCCTGGCTGCGGCGCGCGCGGGCCGGATGCGATCAACCCGAAGGAGCGAAGATTGCCGACCAGGTCGCGGCTGATCTCCTTGCCGAAGAAGCTGGACAGCTCGGCGCGGGTGATCGGCTGGAAGTAGGCGATGCACATCAGCACCAGCACTTCGGACTGCGTCAAGTCGACCGCCTTATCGCCTCCACCAACCGCGGCGCGGATGGCGTCGGCATAAGCCGGCCGGGTCAGGTGCTTCCAGCCGCCGGCCACCGAGACCAGGTCGTAAGGTCGACCGCGCAGTTCCTCGCGGATGTCGTCGATCAACAGGTCGATGCTGCAGCTTTTGCCGACGACGCGGGCGAGCGTCTCGCGGTCGACCGGCTCGCTGGCGGCGAAGATGGTCGCCTCGACGCGGTTCATCCATTCGCGCCAGCGAACCTCCGGCGGCAGATGATCCAATTCCCGATCAAACAAATGGTCATTTGACCGGCCCTCGCCTGATCGATGGTCATCTGAGCGGCCTCGCCTCTTGCGCGGTGCTTCAGCCATTTCCTAAAGCCCGTAAATGCGGAAAGTGGTGCGGCCCGACAACTCACGAACGGCGCCGAGTTCGACCAGCCGGTCAAACAGCCGGCGCAGCCCACGGTCACTCATGCCTGCGATCTTTTCCGAGGCAACGATCGCATCGTCGGACAAGAGCTTGTTGACAACAGCGTCCGCCGCCTTGGCCCGGAGTTTCGGCGCGACCGCAAGCAGTTTTTCCGCACGGCGCTCGAGTTCCGTAAAAAGATCGATCGCGCGCACCGCGGCGCGCGCCTGCGCGGCGAGCAGACCTTTCGCACGCTCTGGATCTGTCTCAATGCTTGTGGCCACGGAGCTGGCTGCCGATCGACGCGGGCGGGCGCTTGTGCCCAAGGCCGCTTCGCCGCCGAGCAGCGGCACCGCATGGTGCCACCCCAGCCGCTGTGCGAGCAGTGCGTCCGCGAGCCAGAATCCGACGCCACGCGCGAGCCCCCGGCGCTCGGCGAGCGCAAATGCCCCGGTCAGCATCCCGACCGGTCCTTCACCGGCGGCGAGCGGCCGCAGGTCATCGGCCAGATCGCTCGCAGCCTCGTCGTCTCGGGCGTGGCCGAGATCCTCCAGAACCCTGGCGATGCTCGCCTTCGTCAGCAGCCCCTCAGCCGGCCGGGCCGCCAGGCTGCGCCAGGCCAAAAACATCCTGCCGGCTGGCCCGGCATTGTCGCCCGGTCGTGTGAGCAGCACGGCGTCGCGCAGCGCGGCCTCGTCCTCGGTGCGACCCGCCTGGCGCGCCGTCGCCGCGGCCGCGCCGAGTGCGAGGCGCTGCCGCCAGGCGCCGGCCCATCGTTCTTCCCGGCGCGCAAGCGCATCGAGCGCTCCAATGGCTGCCCCGGCGACGATCGCAATGTCCTCGAAGCCTTTTGCGGCAAGGCTTTGCGCATCAGGGATCGCCCGGCGTAGCCAGGCCGGAACGGGGCCCACGGGCGCGAGCAGCTGGGAGGCGAGCGGCTGAGCATGAAGGAAAGGAGACGGTTTGGGTCGAAGAATCATCCCCGACAAGGTGAATCAGCGCGGCGCTTTTTGCAAGTCTTTACGCCCACAACCGCCGCGCCTGTCGCAACGCTTTTATGTCCGGTAAGCTTGCCTTATCGGACGTATGGCGGTAGCCTGCCAAATCATGGAAAATGCCCCGGCCAATGCCACCGAAAACGATCTCTCGGACGCCGACGATCTTGACGGCGATCTGCCCGACATCGTCGATCTGGTCATGGAAATGGGCTCATCGCCGGCGCGGCTGGAAGCCCTCGTCGAGACCGCGACGGCCTACGCAAAGGCCGCCAGTTCCGAAAACACGCGGGACGCCTACGCCAAGGATTGGCGGCATTTCACCTCCTGGTGTCGCCGGGAAGGATTCGATCCGCTACCGCCCTCCAGCCAGGTCATCGGTCTCTACATCGGTGCCTGCGCTGCCGGCGATCCGAAACGCGGCCTGCCATCGCTCTCCGTCGCGACGATCGAGCGCCGCCTATCCGGTCTCGCCTGGAACTTCACCCAGCGTGGCCAGCCGATGGATCGAGCGGATCGCCACATCGCCACCGTACTCGCCGGCATTCGCCGCCAGCACGCAAAGCCGCCGCGGCAGAAGGAAGCCGTGCTTGGCGACGACATCAAGGCGATGGTCAACACGCTTGGCCATGATCTGCGGGGCTTGCGTGACCGGGCGATCCTGTTGCTCGGCTTTGCCGGCGGCCTTCGGCGCTCCGAAATCGTCGGTCTGGACGTCGTGCGCGACGACCGCAGTGACGGCGCCGGCTGGATCGAGATTTTTGACGGCAAAGGCGTGCTGGTCACCCTGCGCGGCAAGACGGGATGGCGCGAGGTCGAGGTCGGTTTAGGAGCATCCGACCAGACCTGCCCGGCCGCCGCGCTCGAGAGCTGGATCCGCTTCGGTCGCATCGCGCGGGGTCCGCTCTTCCGGCGCATCTTCAAGGACAACAAGACCGTCGACACCGAGCGGCTTTCCGACAAGCATGTCGCGCGCCTGGTCAAGCAGACCACCCTTGCCGCCGGCGTCCGTTCCGATCTTCCGGAAGGCGAACGCGAGTTGCTGTTCTCGGGCCATTCCCTTCGTGCCGGCCTAGCGTCATCGGCCGACATCGAGGAGCGATATGTGCAAAAGCATCTCGGCCACGCCTCGGCCGAGATGACACGCAAATATCAACGGAGGCGAGACAGATTCCGCACCAACCTGACCAAGGCGTCGGGCCTCTGAGAAAGCCCCTCCCCTCCCCCGTTTCAGGCCGCCATGTAGAGATCCCGGAGAGCAGGATTTTCAGCTTAGCGTTTCAATTGAAATCGGGAAGTAAAACCGACATAGGTTGACTTGCAGGGGATTTTCTCTGGCGGCCTTTTCACTATCGATAATTATCTCTTATCGATAGTGATTGTTTTTGACCCGCAAATCAGCCAGAATCGTGCAGATGACCCGCCGGCGTCGTACGGTCGGCGTTCTGGGCGGCCTTTTCTGGCCAATAGACCAATAGAGAAGCACCCGGCGTGCCCGAGCAAAAAACCGTCCGCCTGCCCGATCCCGCTTCCGTCGAAACCGTGCTCGCAGCTCTGCAGCCGCAGTCGGCCGACGCCGAGCTCGCCCAGGCCCTCAACAAGGCTTTTCCGGGCTTCGCCTTCACCGTCGCGAGGATCGACGACCCCTACTGGTGCAACCCTCATGCTGTCGTCGCTGCCGACGGCACGCGCCTCGGCGACCATCGCGCCTGGGTCGAGCGCGCGCTGGCCGATGTCGGCGGCGACCTCACCGCCTTCTGGAATGGGCATCGCGAGAGCGGCGAAAAATTCACCGAATGGCGCGGCACCAGCGCCTTCGCCTTTGCGCCGACCGGGCCGGGCGCGGCAGACTTCGTCCAGCTCTCGCTCGGCCGCGAGATCGAGTTCCTGGTCGGCCCGGTGGTCGATCGCGACTACCGCCCCAACAGTGCCGACCATCTGTTCGAGCCGACCTGGGTTACTCGCGAGTCCGCGGTTGCGGCGCGGCAGCTCGCCGGACCGGTCTATCGGCTGCGCGGTCGCACCGGCGGCGGCATCGTCCACATGCGGAGTTTCTTGGCGCGCCGGGCCCGCATCGAACGCGAGCAGCGCGAGGCAACCCGGCCCGAACTCGAAAGCCGCGTCATCCACGAGGTCGGCTCCGAGGGTGTCAGGGACATTCCGTTCCTGGACGCCAACCCGGACTGGTTCGATTTTTTTCCGCGCGAAAACCGCTTTTTTGCCGACTGGGCGCGATCGAGTGCCGCAAGCGTACTCATCTTTGACCACTGGGCCTTCGACATCCACGATTTTGAGGGTCCCGGCCAAAAACGCGAGATCGGGTTTATCCCGCGGCCGCTGCAGATGCCGGCCGAGCGGCTGCTCGCCGGCGAGAATGTATCCGTACATCGGCTGATGGAACGCATCGAGGCAATCGATGAAGAAATCGGCCTGGCCTTCGCCTGGTTTTTTCTGATGACCCACGGCCACTGGGTCGATCCGGATGTCGGCCACATCATCGCCGACGGCCTGCGCGCCGGGCGCGTGCGCCTGCCAGACCACGATGCCGCCGTGCTGCTCGCCTGGGCCGACCGAAAATATCTGTTCTGAGGCCGGCATCATGGACCTTCGCCTGCCAAAGCCCGCATCCGACCAGAAACTGCGCCGCGCCGAAGCGTTGGACGCGCTGGAGTCCGTGCTGCCGTTCGACCGCCGCGATTTTCTGGCCGAAATCCTCACCGACGACGACGTCGCGACGTTGCGCCATCTCGCCAGGGAAGGCATCGGCGAGAATTCGCTGCGGGCGCTGGCCTCGGACCTAGGCTACCTCGAAGCCTGGTCGCTTGCCGCCACCGGTTTTCCGCTCCCCTGGCCGGCGCCCGAGGCGCTGCTGATCAAATTCGTCGCCCATCATCTCTGGGATTTTTCGAAACGGGAGACGAATCCGGCGCACGGCATGCCCGCCGAAGTCGCGATAACGCTGAAAGCTGAAGGGCTTCTGCGCAGCGACGGCCCGCACGCGCCCGCTACCGTGCGCCGGCGGCTGTCGAGCTGGTCGACGCTGACCAAATGGCGCGGTTTGCGCGGCAAATTCAACGCGCCGGGGCTGCACAGCGCGACAAAACTGGCGGTGCGCGCCAGCGCCCGCCCGCGCGGCCGCAAGAGCAAGAAGGCGGTGACCGCCGATATTTTGACCGCCCTCCTGAAAGCCTGCGCCGGCGACCGTCTCGTCGACGTGCGCGACCGCGCCCTGCTCATCACCGCCTTCGCCTCAGGCGGCCGCCGCCGCAGCGAGATTTCGTCCCTGCGTGTCGAGCAGTTCGTCGAGGAAGAGCCTGTGCCGGCCGACCCCAAGGATCCAGACGGGCCAAAACTGCCCTGCCTAAAAATCCGGCTCGGCCGCACCAAGACGACACAGGCCGATGGGAATGCTTTCGTGCTGCTCGTCGGCCGCCCGGTGCTGGCCCTGAAACACTGGCTCGAGCGGGCCGGCATCAGCGAGGGCGCCGTGTTTCGCGGCATCGATCGCTGGGGCAACCTCGAAAAACGCGCCCTCACCCCGCAGGCCGTCAACCTGATTCTGAAACGTCGCGTTGCCGAGGCTGGCCTCGACCCGGCGGCGTTTTCCGCCCACGGCCTGCGCTCCGGCTATCTCACCGAAACCGCCCGCCGCGGCATTCCGCTGCCCGAAGCCATGCAGCAGTCACAGCATCGCTCTGTGCAGCAGGCGTCGAACTACTACAACGAGGCCGAACGCACGCTCGGAAGGGCAGCAAGACTCATCGTTTAGAACCCGGACCCCCGGTTGCGGCGCCGTCCACCATCGCCATCCGCCGCTCGCGGCAAAGCTCATCATCGCGCGCAAAAGATCAGCGTCAGGGGTCTTCACCACGAGCGTGCGCCGGTTCATCATGTCGTCGGTCATCGGTGGGTCCTTCGAACATCGATGCCGCCGCTACGCCGCTCGCTACGGCGCTGTTGAGAGCGCGCTCGCGAGCGACTTCGTCACCGCCGGGTACACCATGCGGCGGGGCACGATCGAGAACAGCTCGTGGTACCGACCTCTGATGCGTTGGCTCCACGCCATCTATATGGGACGCCGAACGACAATGCCCGTCAGCTTCAAAGACATACTGTTAGCTTTCGAATTCGTCAGTTCTGGGGGCACGGGAGAACATCAGGCCTTTCTGTGCAAGCAGTCAGGCACGCTCTACTGGCATTCCGAATTCACGGGTGATTTGGACGAATTGCCGGATGATATCGACGTCAGCGACAAATACGCCCAAATACCTGACAAGAAAGAACTCGACCTGGGCAAGCCGCTCGTACTGGACTTCGCCCGCCAATTTCTGCCTGACAACGTCGGTGACGTTCAAGAAATCTTCAGCAAAAGAGGCGCGTACGCAAGATTCAAGGATCTGTTGCAGCGAAGGGGTGCACTCGATCGGTGGTACGCTTTCGAAGCGAATGCGGAAGAAAGAGCGTTGCGGATGTGGTGCGATCACAATTCGATCGAGGTCGGTGACTGATATCGCCCCGAAAGCGTCGCGCGCCACCAGCAGCCGAAAACGTCCCTGCCCTTCGCGGATGCTTCATCGCCAGGACAGCTGGTCCTTTGGCAGCCGGCCGCTCGGGTCGAATACAGTTACCTTGTGCGGAAGATGCGGACCCCAGTCCCAAAGCACCAGGTTGCGATCCTCGGTCTCGGCACCGGGAGCAAAACTCGGAACCAGAATGCCGGCAATGCCTTGAGGCCGCAGTCGGTCATAGATCGACCATGACGCTGGGCGATTTCCATCGCTGAGAGCCGTCGCCCAGGCGCAGGCCATGTCCTCGAACGTGACGGAGAATTCTCCCCTCGTCTGCTCTGTCGTCAGGTCCGCAATGTCGTCGCAATCGACTTCGTAGGAGCATAGCACGCAAGGGTCGATCCGATGCGCGAAACCCTGGTTGGCTTCCTTGACCGCTGTCATGACGGTCAGCGCCAGATAGAGCGCCGGCACACTCTTGGGATTGAAGCGCGCACCTCTGCTCGCCGCTCCATCACCGGAAGTCGGCTTGAAAGCCCAACGTGGATCGTGCGCCCTGTAGCAGGTTCCAGCAAACCTCAAGCAAAGCCGCCAACGGCCATGTGGTCGAGATAATCACGGACCGCAGCGGCCTTGCCCTCCTTCACAAGCGCTTCGGCGGTGCGTCCGCCGAATGCCGGAAGCGGCTGGGCTCGATACCAAGCCATCGCCTGTTCCTTGCCGCCCGCCCAATCCGCCACCCGACTGATGATCTCGAGCATTTCACGCAGGCGTCCCTGTGTCTTTACCGTCCGGCTGCGCTCAGACCGGTAGAGGGTCTCGCGAGCAAGACCGGCGGTCTGGGCCAACTGGCCCTTGGACATGCCAAAACCATCCGCGACCTGCTCGATTGCGATCTTCCCGCTCCGGTCCATATAGGACAAGACGAGAGGTTCGTTCTGCACGGGAATCTTGAGTGCCTGGCTCATAGGATCACTCCACCATATAAACAGCCACGTTTCTTGTGCAAAAAATATGGCATTTTTCGATAGTTTTCAAGTCCAGAAATCGAACCCGCTTGAGCGCCTGCAAGCGGATACCAAGGGGGAGCTGCTCAATGGTCCGCTTCGTCAGTTGAGAACCTGCTCCATCGAGCCCTAAGGCTTGGTCTCGTCGCAGAACCAGTCATCTCGTGACCTAGATCCGAGAGACTTCATCGCCGCCGCAGGGACCGCCGTCAGTTTATAGTCCGCGGCTGACGCTCAACATCTCCGAGCCGCTTGTACGCCACCCAGGCATCCGCAGGGACGGCGCTGCCGGCCCGCGCCAGCCAAGCCGCGCGATCGGCCTCGGTAAGTGAGTTCCACCACACCATCCCGGCGGTTTCATCGGGCGTGGGTTCCCGGTCGTGCTCGTTTCTCATGTCCTCGATCCTCGCATAGGGCTTTCTTGCCGCCAAGCGCTGCAGCCACGATCCACGCCCTATCGCGCGGATCAAACCCTGAGCCCTCGCTCGGCAAATCCCGGTACCCACACACTCATCCGGTCATCCGCGCCGTTGCCCCGTTGGCCTTCAGCGCCGCCATCAGCATCGGTCCGACCGAAAACTGCCCCGCCCGCGCCTTTTCGGTCAGCACCCGCAGATAGCCGCCTGCGGAGTTGATGTGCTGTGCCCTTTGCACAATGCAGGCAATCACCATTGCGGCGACCTCCTGGCCCATCACATGGCAGGCTTCCTCATATGCTGACGGCGAAACGCCAAGGTAGCCTCGCACCTGGGCCGCGGTGATCATCAAATCGCGCCAGTTGCCGATCCCGTCGACGGCGTAATCCGAAAATTCCGGGCAGGCCTTCAGCACAAGCCCTAGCGGATAGGTTTTCGGGGGCTCTGCGGTCCTCGTCCTTGGCTCGGCCGTCGACCCGCTTTTCTCTAAAGCCGGTTCAAATTCAAAAATAGAGTCGGTATTTGAATCAGATTGCTGCCGCTCATTTTGGTAGTCATTGCCGCTCGGATTCGTGGATTTCATGTGAACTTCCAGCAGCTTATCCACTTCGTCATGCAATGCGGCCAGATCGCCCACGATCGGCTCGAGCTCGACAACGGAAGCTCGGCGCGGAATTGCCTCCACAACGGCGCGGAAACGCTTCCACAGGCCTCCCCAGTCGCCTGGCACATCTTCCTCAACCGCCGCCTCGACCAACTTCTGGATATCCCGGCGGTGCAAAGTGATCCGCTCACGCATAAGCCTGAGCGCCCTGTTGTGGGCGCGAACACGCTCAGCCGCCGCCTCGAACTCGTGAGCACGGGCCAGCAGCGGCGCCAGTGAGAAGCCAAATGCTTCCTCGATCTCCCCTCCCCGGCCCTTGCGCGCATAACGCTTGCCGTTCGGGCTGTCCCGACGGACGATCAGCCCGCAGTCCACAAGGGCTGCCAGGTGCCGTCTGACTGTGGGTTCGGGCATCCCATGAGCTCTAAGGGACAGCTGTGCGTTCGAGGGAAACACGATGAGGCCGTTTTCCTCACTCAGCTCGCTGTCAGGATAGAATGATAGCAGCGCATTCAGGACGGCCAGGGCGCGATCGCCAATGCCGACGATGCTTTTGCCCTCGCAGAGGTCGCGGTAGATCTGCCATTTGTCGACGACCCTGCCCTTGGGGATCTCACGTGAATCGTTTTGCGCTGCCAATATGGCAAGCGACATCGGCCGCCGCCCAAAGGGCGTCGTTGCAATACCAGTTTCCATTTCTTCCTTCGCCTTCAATTAGGCAAAAGAAATTTGCTCGCCGAATCGACGCCTAGACTCTTGACAGTGATTCGCGAAAATGTGATTCTCAGCTTGCTTAAGGATGAGAAGGGCTTCCGCGACGGTGACGTTCGGGGGCCTTTTTCTTTTGCGGGTTTAGTCTCCTGTTGCCTCTTCTTTCGACGTTCTGAATGCCTCGTAAAGGCTGTCCAGGTTCTCCGAAATGTATTCGCCGAACTCGGCCGCGTCTTTCGCTTTCAGCGCCAGACTGAAGGCCTTTCCATTGTTTCTAATCGTCGCGGCGACCGATTTGTCAGCCGGTGCCCAGGTTCTGTCGTTTCGCGGAGCTAGCCCTTTCCTGATTGCCTTATTGGATTTCGCTCCATTCAGAAAATCAAAGAGCAGGTTGAAACGCTCGTCAGAATCCGCAGCCGCGAAATCTTCACTGGCCACATAGCTCTTGGCAATTGGCGTGTTCTTGGGGTTCTCGACGAGTTTCCGAAGATCCAACCACCGGTCGCGTCCAATCCCTTTGGCCGGCCCAATCGCATCAATGACGACCGCGGGGATAGCTTTCGGAATCGTCAGCATCTTAGAGAGGGTCTGGTAGTCGACCGACAGAGCAGATTGGATGGTTTCGCGGCTGAAACCAAGCCCGTCCAGTTGCTGGGCGAACAGAACACGCTCGATAAACGTAAGATTGGCGCGGGCGGAGTTTTCCTGCCCCTGTGCGACAACGTGGTCGATGTCTGCCAGCGTCTTCACCACGGCGCGGACAGGCCTCCCGAGTTGTTTGGCAACTCTCACCCGTCGGTGTCCGAAAACGGCCATGTAGCGGCCTTCGGTGCTGGGATGGGGTCTTACAAGGATTGGGGTATCCTGTCCCCTCTCCCTCACTGCCTCCAGCAGTTCGTGGTATGCGTCGTCCTGATCAACGCTCATGCGGTCGGGCACAAATGACCTGTCGACAAGGTCGGGATCAAGTTCAATAACCGTTTCGCCTTCGGCGAGTTTGGAGGCCTGCCTGGCCAATTCATCGATCGACGATGAGATGGACCTCGCCGCTCCGAATTTGCGAAACCCGGAAGCTGGCTCGCCATCTTCTGCCGTTTCGGGCGCGGATTCCCGCATCAAATTGTCGAAAACGTTCTTTCTTGCCATTTCAGCGTCCCGAAATTTGGGTCATTCATCTGATTTCATTGCAATAAAACCTGACTTAGACGGCCGTCTATTTCGTACGTCCCCAAGCCCCGTGGATCAGTTCTCTGATTTCCGCGTTAACCGCTTCCATCGACTCCATGGCACGGTCGTACGTTGCCCTAATCATCCCGGATTTCTCGACCTCATAAAGCGTCTGCTTCGTTAGCCCAGCATCCGAAATCGCGGTCGATTTCAACATCGGCGTCTTGAGCATTTGTGACGCGAGCATTGACTGCATGAATCCGACCATCTGGGCTTGCGGGACGTCGGTCGGTTCGTATCGAGTGATCAAATATCTGAACCAATCTAAATCTACGTCGCCGCCCGCCTGGCGAATTGTCTTCAGGATGTCGCCGAGCATCAGAAGGAACTGCGACATGGACATCAGGTCGAGCATCTGCGGATGTACAGTGATCAGCACCGAACTCGCCGCCGACAAAGCGGTCAGCGTCAAATAGCCCAGCTGGGGTGGACAATCGATTACGACCACGTCGTATCGGTCATCGACCTCCCGCAATACTTTTTCGATGCGATTCCAAAACGTCTTCCCGACGACGGAATTCTTGTCCTGCATCGCCAGTGGAGTGTCATACTCATATTCCTGCAATTCTAGCGATGCAGGGACAAGTTCCAGGCCTGGAAAGTTTGTCGGCAAGATCACGTCGGTGATGGGCTTCCGCTCGTCGTCGTAACGGATCGCTTCGTAGATCGACGGATTCTTGTCGAGTTCGGGTTGGATGCCGTACAGGGCCGACAGCGAAGCCTGTGGGTCGAGGTCGATCGCCAATACACGGTGCCCCGTTAGCGCCAGATGTTGCGCAAGGTGTGCGGCCGTCGTTGTCTTTCCGCTGCCCCCCTTGAAATTAACAACGGCAACGACCTGCAGTTTCTCGTCCCTGCGGCGGTGAGGAACGTATTTCTTCACATCGGCTCGGCCGTGACGGTCGAGCCATTGACGCAGCTCCATGATCTGCTCTGCCGAATATGTCCGGCGACCTCCGGCATGTATAGTTGGCTCGACACCCTTGCCTTCAAGGTGCAGCTTCTTGAGATTGCTAGTCGAGACCCCGAGAAAATGCGCCGCTTCCCCGAGTGAAAATTGCCGCAAGGTCTTCCTGGCGTTCGGTGGGAAGGTCTCGAAACGAAGCTGGTTCAGCTTCCTGGAAATCTCGCGCCCTTGTGCCAGAATGGTGTCGTCGAAGAGGGGTTTCGACACGGGCGCTAAAACGTTCATGCTTTCCGGAACCTCAAGTGACGGCATTTCGCCGAAATTCTTTCGAATGCCGTCATTATGTCCGATTCGTTTGTCCCGACAAGAAATTTTAAGTTAACAAAAGGTTAACGCTAACTGGCGGCAGAAGGTCATACGGAATTGGTTTATTTGAATTTGAAACTCGGCGCGGTCAACGCGTCTGTCCCGGGCAGGTGCGAAATGCGATCCAACGATTTTCGATGAGGCATTTCTTCGAATCGCACCGCCTACCTGCTCGCCGCTTCACCCCGCTCGATCCCTGATGTCTTCGAGGCGATGTACGCCAAGCCCGAAGTCGCCCGTTTTCAAAGCTGGGAGACCTGCACCGAAGATGACGGATGCGCATTCCTGGAATCGACGCGCTGCGCAATCCAGGCAATCCGGGATGGTTCCAGTTTGCTCTTGAGCGCAATGAAGATCGAAGGATTGTCGGCGATAGCGGCCTCAAGACATTCGAGGCGGATACTCGGCTGGCGCAGATCGGGTCCACTAGAGGGCAGCAATATTGGAATCACAGTTACGCTACCGAAGCGGCCCGCAGTTTGATCGAATGCGCCTTCTACAATTTCCCCCATTCACCGCAACATTGCGTCCCGTCGACTGGCGCTGTCCCCGTTCTCGAAGAATCCGGCTTCGTGAAAGAGGGCTCATCTCCGGCTATCTGAGTGGTTCAAAGGCGGGTGGACAGACGACGCAATCTATGCGCTCTCCTCCGCTGGAGCAGGCTTGCGGTAGCGCTCTGAATATTCGAACTGAGACGCTTCGGTCTTGTTGGGCTCCTTTCGACCTCGCGTACAACAAGGTACTGTCAGCTTTCCGATTGTTTTAATTAATTTTTTTTGCCATTTAGACGGCAGTCTATTAGAGGCGGCGTCGCGAGTCCGCCGCGCAAATGGTCGACGGAAAAAAGGGCGTGCCACGCGCCCGGAGCATTGAACTTTGCTACCAAGCCGCGCCATATCGTAAGCATCGACCAGTTCGACAGCCGCCGGCGAACCGTCGAGGGTGTGTGCGGCCCGTCGCTGCGCAGAAGCCCCCTCGGGTTTCAGCGTCGCCGAGACGTCGGCCGGCACGCCGCGTGCAAGATCGCTGTCCCGCTTTGCGGGATCCCACAGACGATGCGCCACGAACTTGATCAGCAGCGCCTCCCGCGCCGGCCAGGGCAGGGGCTGCCTTAAGGCGGCCTGGCACCAGGCTTCAAGATAGCCGAGGTCTACGCAAGCGCCTTTAGCGAGCAATACCGCGTTTGGCAGATGGCGCAGCGTCTCGGTGTCGTCGTCCGACAAGATTCCGGCCAGAAACGCGCGGCGGTCGAAGGCCCAGCACCGAATCCAATTACGTCGAACGCCTCGGCGCGCCGCAGTTTTGCGTCAAATGGGGATTTCGGGAGCCGGAAGTCCATAGTGCTCGCTCAAAACAGATACGGCTTGTCCGCCCAGGCGAGCAGCACGGCGGCGTCGGGGTCGGGCAGCCGCACGCGGCCTGCACGCAACCCAGCCGCGATCGCGTAGCCGACGTCCGGATCGACCCAGTGCCCGTGCGTCATCAGGAAGAACCAGGCGAAGGGCAGGCCGATTTGCGTATCGATCGCCTCGATGCGTTCCATCAGCCGGTGCACCGAGACGCCTTCGTCGGCGAGCACCCGCTCAGTCGGCATTTTGAGCGGTCGCGGGATAAAGCCGATCTCGCGCCGGTCGCGCTCCTCAAGGTCGTGGATGTCGAAGGCCCAATGGGCAAAAATCCGGTGAGCGCAAGCGCTCGACCGCTCCCAGTCGGCAAAGAGGCGGTTTTCGCGCGGCACATAATCGAACCAGTCGGGGGTGGCTTCCAGAAATGGGATCTCGCGCGATCCCTCGGGCCCAACCTCGTGAAGGACACGGTTCTCGATCTCGGTTCGGCGCGCCTGCCGCTGCTCGCGTTAGATGGGCCCGGCAAGCACGGGAGCGACCGTATCAGCGTCGCGCCGCACCCGGGACGGGTCCAAAAGAGCGCCGGCGCTATAAGGGCGATAATCAGAATCGATCACCGGTCCGGCCAGAACCTCGATCTCGCGGCCAAGCGAGAGCTGGACAAAATCGGCAACGCCGGGGCCGGTGGAAACGAAGGCAAAGACGCTGGCGCCGCGCCATTCGGAAAAGCAAGACCCGCTCTCGCGATGCCGCGTCCAGAAGGCGGTGAGGTCGCCGTCGAGGTCGGCAAGCTCGCGCTCGACCCAGGCGCGATGGTCGCCGATGCGCGTGCCACTGGGGGACAAGACAGTGCGGGCGTCGTCGCGCCAGTAAAAATCGTCGATCGCGGCTGTGGTGAAGTCGAAGCCGGGAAAGGCGTTGGCGAGGGCAGGGGCGAGATGCGCCGGCGACCTGGAGGCGGGGGACGGGGCAGGGGGCGCAGGGCGGCCCATTTCCATTACCACGTTGATGATGTCCGGCAGGTCGTCCGTGCCGGAAACATCGGTTTCGGTGGATTGGTCGGGGACTTGCGTCGTCATTCAACTGGGATCGGCAGACTGCGCGCGGTTACCTGCTCTCACGATCCTACCCATCCTGATTCGTGCTCGTTCTCAAGCGAATGTATCGTAATTTGGCGGACGAAATCGAGTGCAAGGCTGACGAGCCCGCCTTGGGGTCGCTCCAGTCGGCTGTCATGACGAGAATGTAAGGCGCTGATCGACCGGTGGCCGGCCGCGATCCGCAGCACGGTCGACCGTACCGCGCGCCACAACAATGAGAGAGGGGAGGGCGGCGCTCGTCGACGAGCGGCCGTTTTAACCGTCAGCGGGTTCGTGCACCGTCAAACCGAGACGCCTGGCGCGATCGAGCAGATGCTTGACCGACGAGGCCGCCCATTGCCAGCCGCCGCGCGGCGTCCGCTCCCGCATTGCCTCGAGCTGTGCCGCGATCGCCCGCAGACTGAGATCCGGATCGGCAATGGCAATGCCGGCAACGAGTGTCATCAATCGATCCTCCGGCTGTCGTCGCGGCGCGCGCTGGACAAGTTCAGGCTTTGCGAGGCCTTCCCGCACCAGGCGGTACACCGATCGGCGAAGCCGTTCCACCGTCCAGCTTTGCCCCTTTTGATTCAAAACCCGGACGACATCGTCCCAATTATGCTGGGGGCGCAGCCGTCGCACGATCGGCAACCAGCTTTGTGCCGAGGCGATGAGATCGCCGACATAGGCGCTGTCCCGCGCCGCGGCGACGGCGCGGATGCTTTCTGGCCGTCGCTCGCGCAGCCCAGGATTGCCAGGCAGACGACCACGTGCCTTGGCCGCGGCGATGCCGGCTTTCGTACGCTCGGCGATGAGCGCCCGCTCCAGCTGGGCGACAGCACCGAGCACCTGCAGCGAGAACATCCCCTGCGGCGTCGACGTGTCGATCGGGTCGCGCAGCGAGCGGAAATGCGCGCCGCGCTTTTCCAACGTCTCGATGACCTCGAGCAGATGGCTGACCGACCGGGCGAGGCGGTCGAGCCTGACGACGACCAGAACGTCGCCGGCGCGGATCTCGTGCATCAGCTTGGTCAGCACCGGCCGCGAGCGCGATGCGCCCGATCCTTGCTCGTGGTGGATAACCGCGCAACCGGCTTGTCCGAGCTCGTCGGCCTGCGCATCGGTTACCTGATCCTCGGTCGAGACCCGCGCATAGCCGATGAGGCGGCGCGGTCTTACGGCGGGGAGAGGGCCTTGACCATGGCGGGCTTTCAAGTGTTTTCACGGCGTTTGTACAATATCAACGGCTGTGGTCACCCGCTCCTTTGCAGGCGTGTATTATCGACTAATTTGCAGGCCCGTGGAGCGCGTTCGGGGCCTCCGGAGGTGTGCTGAGTGCTCGGAAGGGTTCAAATCGCGCTCATGGGGCCGCTATGGCAGATAATGGGTAAAACCGGGCGTTTGGAGCACGGACATTCCGAAAGAGCGGCGCCGGAGGATCCAGAAACGCGGATTTGGTCCTGTTTCACCCGGCGGGCGGAGCAGATTTGATGAGACTACGTAATTCCGAGTCGGAAATAGTGAGACTACGCGACACAGCGGGTTTGGCACTGGCATCAGCCAGTAGAAGCGAGGCAATTCAAGCAGTTAGCAGCAACACGGCCATGTGGCATGGCACGCAGTCTCACGAAAACCGCTCCAAATCCGCCGATCCTGGCCGATCTGTCCACTGAATTAGGGTGAGAATCCACCGAATATGGGCGAGAACGACGCCTGAAACCGCGAAAATGCGGGCTTTTCCAGCCATCCAGGACGAGCGACAACCATGGTTCCCTCGCCTCGTAAACAACGAATGATAATGCAAGATTATCGTTCGTTTATGTCACCCGACAGGCTGTGCGTTTTTGTGCCGAGCAGATGGCCTTAAGCGCACACGTGATTTATCCTCTTCTCTATGATTCGAGCGGACCCATTGCCTACTGCGGTGCCTCTGCCGCTGCGTGTGCCGTCTTGGGCATTGCCGGGCGGACCAGTCGAACACGAAACCGATGCGGCGTTTTATGCCGGCGCGGTCCTGAATTCGCTCGACAATTTGGTTCGCTCCGAGCCGGCCTGGGCCGGCGCCTGGCGCCAGCGGCAGGCGCTGAGATGTGCGGCCGCCGCCGTTCGGCTCGCCGGCCGCAGCGAGGACGAGGCGGCGCTGCGCGATGCCTGGTATCTGCGTCCTGCCGACGGTGACCCCGGACCCGGCGGCAGCATTCTGGCAGCGTGGCGGCAGCGTGGCGGCAGCTGGCATCGCGGCCGCCGGCGATCGACGTCGCGAGGCTGGCTGAAGTGGTCGATCAGCTCGGGCTGCGCTGGGACGACGGTTTTGCCGATCTCCCGGGCGCAATTGACGATGTGGTCCGCTCCGACCGGCCGGCTCCGTTTGCCGCCGCCGCGGTCGCCAGCCAGGTAGTTGCCCTGTCGCCGGGAGCCGAATTGCTGGCCTGGTGGTGTGGCGACCTGGTGCTCGCGCAAAAGCTGCGCTGGCGACGGCCGGTACCGATGCTGATGACCCAGGCTTTTGCTGCGACCTTCCGAACCGGTGGCGGTCGCGCCAAGCGGATTCGGCCGGGAGAGCAAAAAGAATTTGAGCGTGCCGTGTGCCTGGCGTTGGCGCAGGGCGCAGCCGACGCTTGTGGATTGGCCGGTGAACTGTCGCGGCGTGCCGAGCGGCTTGCTGCGGTGATGCCAAAGTTGCGCGCCAAGGGGGCAGGGGACGTGATCAAAAGACTGCTCGACGACGATGCCGTTTCCGGCTCGCTGACCACAAAAAACCTGTCGCGCTTCGGCGCGCGCCGTCTGTTCGAGCGGCTGCAACAGCTCGACGCCGTGCGTGAGCTGTCCGGCCGCCCCAGCTTCCGGCTGTTCGGGCTGTAACGATGGTCGGATCCGCCGCACGCAAGGGGCAAAATAATCAGCCGACGCTGCTCGACACCGAGCTCGAGCATCTGCCGCCGGAACTGCGCTGGCGCGAGTGGATGGGGCGCGTCGAAGCGGTTGTCTTTGCCGCCAGCGAACCGGTGACACGTAGTGTCCTCGCGCGGGTGGTGGGGAAGAACTGCAATCTCGAGCTGATCATCGACGACATCCGCGCCGAGCTCGCCGGCCGCCCCTACGAACTGGTCGCGGTCGCCGGCGGCTGGCAGCACCGGACCAAGAAAGCCTTCGGAGACATCATCCACGCCGCATTCGGCACGCCCGCGGGGCAGGGGTCGAAAGAATTGTCGCAATCCGAAGCGCTGGTGCTGATGTGCATTGCCTACTTCCAGCCGATCACCCGTGGCGAGCTGTCTTCCTTCTTCGGCAAGGAGGTGTCGCGCGACCTGATCGGCGTGCTACGCGCGCAAGACCTCATCGCCTCGGGGCCGCGTTCGCCGCAGCCTGGCGCGCCCTACACCTATGTGACGACCAAGAATTTCCTGTCGCAGTTCGGGCTCGACACGCTGCGCCAGCTGCCGGATTTCGAGGAACTCGAGGACGCCGGGCTGCTGTCGAAGGAAAAGCTGCTGGCGGGAGACATTCCGGTGGGGCTTGTTGGGGAGGGGGACGCCGAAGAGGAAGAAGCCTACGGCGATGGTGTTGAGGACCACGTGTTTTGATCGGGCGTTGTCGAGTCCTGCCCTGAGCGGAACGCGGCATTCACGACCACGACGATTGATCGTGCGGCAGCCGTTGATCGGGATCATGGACCGCGACCTGATCGCCTTCGACAAGGTTGGCTGAAAAGACCACCAGGTTGGTGCCGCCTGCGTGACGCAGCGACGGGAACAGGATGGCCCGAAGCCCGACGGTGATGACCATGTCCGCAAGCTTCCACGAAGGCGGAACCTTCTTGTCGATGCGAGCGATCTGGCGCCAGGCACAATCCCATTCCTTCCAGGCGCCGTCCCAGCCTTCCGGATCAAATCCCCGCGAAAGGTCGGCAACCTCGGCGAGCGTGATCTTATAGGCGGCAAGCGTCGCCGGTGGGCTGATGCTGGCGCCTTGTTTGTATTCCTCAAGTGCCGTCTGCGGGGCCTGCGAGGGATAGAGCGCTTCGACACCAGGCCGGTTGAAACGGCCACCGTCGATCGCAGCGCCTGCACCGCTGGTTGGCAGGAAAGCCCATTTTGGCGTCAAATAACGATGGAAGATTTCATCCGGGCCGACGTGGGCGATCTTCACCCGCGCGCCCCGTTCTCGAGATCACGAATAAAAGCCAGAACTGCCTCGACCTGACCGTCGGCGACGAGCTCGGCTGCGGTGCGATGGCCATAGTCGGCGATCGGCTCGTTGCGATACCAGTAGATTGCCTTGTCGACATCGCCGGTGAGTTCCGTCGCGGCCGAGATCACCTTCACCATCTCGCGCATCCGGCCCTGCAGGCGCTCCGATGACGGGTTACGGAGCGTGTTGCGGTGGACACCGGTCAACTGGGCGAGGTTGGCCACCTTTACGCCAAGCGCCTGCGACAGGCGCTTCGGCGAGATATAAGGCGTGCGCGGCTCCTGAAGGCTATCGACAAAGCCTGAAACCACCGTGGAATGTGCGAGCTGTGCGTGGGCCATGACAAATCTCCGACCTCTCATACGCACAATATATGCACATTTCGAGGCATAGCAAGTGGACGGAGGCCCTACTCCTTCCACAGACTACTTGCCCTTCTTCATTCCGTAGCGTTTGTTAGCTAGCGGCGGCAATGCGCCCAACCTCGGTCGTTTATTGCGGCCCTGCACGCCCCCTGAAAGCGGACATCGCTGGTGCCGACGCCATGAGCGGTGCTGCGCCATGACCCGATATTGCAGAATCGAGCTTAGGCTCTTGTCGTCAGGGTAGAGAGCTGGTCAGTGTCGTAACGGTTCCGCAAGTCTGCAAGCGCTTTCGGATCCGGAGAGCCGTGTGCAGCGAGCCTGGCAAGCTCTTCAAAATAGTGCTCGTGTCCAGGCGGAGAGACGGTCATCAGCACCCGCGCCGGCTCTTCGCTGACATTGGTGATGTTGTGCGGAACGCCCGGTGGAATGAACAGGTAGGTGCCCGCGGTCGCGCGGATCGTCTTGTCCCCAACATGGAGCTGACCGGTTCGGTTGCTCCCGGCGGCATGCGTAGCGCCGGCACCGATTCCACCGCACAGGCATCCGATGCCCAGGACGAAAGGATTGCACGCTTCTCCTGGACGTCCAGCGTCGCGTCAGTCAGCACGTCCTGAGGTCGCTCGAAATGCCGTGCTGGATGGAGCAACCGGTCAAGAAAAACATCAGGACCCTCGGGCCCGATTGGGGGAAAACTCGTCGAAATGGCTCCTTCCATCGATGGTCCTCCGCTTTGAATAGTCTCCTTTGTTGATGTCATCTTTGGTGGCTCTCGCGATTTTCACCAGCCGAAATTTTGGAGAGTTTCGAGCAAATTTCAATGGCCCGACAAGGCCAAATCCTCGCAGTTCAGCCCACGATCAACATTTTTTCGAACCGGTGAAACAATCGGCGTGAATGTCAGTTGTTGCGTCTGGGAAAAGTCGCGCGGCAGCGCCAGGGCGGTCGGGCAGGAGAATCAATCATGTCTTACATTGCCAGGAAGCGACTGAGCATGGGCCTCGTCGCAGGAATCTTGATGCTCTCGGCTGGCGGCTTTGCTCCGGTTTCAGCACAGGAAATCCCGAACGACTTCAGCGCAATCCTGCGTCAGAAGCTGCCGGCCGTGGTCGCGATCACGACGAGGCAGATCATCCAGGACCAAACGATGCTCGACGATTTTCTCAACCCCTTCGACAGCCGCGGGCCTGCCCAGCCGCAGGTGCGAGAAGCTCTCGGCTCCGGCTTCGTGGTCAGTCCGGAGGGCTACATCGTCACCAACAATCATGTCGTGGCCGACTCCACCGAAATCCACGTCGTATTCTCCGATAAGGAGACTTCGCGCGCGCGACTTGTGGGCCGCGATCCAGCAACCGACATCGCGGTGCTGAAGGTCGATCCACGCCCCAACATGACGACCACCGCCTGGGGTGACTCTGACGCAATGCAGCCGGGGGCCTGGACGATCGCGATTGGCAGTCCCTTCGGGCTCGGGGGAACCGTGACCGTCGGCGTTCTTTCCGCCCGCTCGCGCGACATCCAAGCCGGCCCTTACGACGATTTTCTCCAGACAGACGCCTCGATCAATAGAGGCAATTCCGGCGGCCCCCTGTTTAACGCGCGCGGCGAAGTGATCGGGGTCAATACGGCCATCGTCTCTCCGTTTGGCGGCAGCATAGGCATCGGTTTCGCCGTGCCGTCCCGAACCGCACGGAGCGTCGCCGATCAGCTGATCCGCACCGGCCGGATCGAGCGCGGGTTCATCGGAGTGCGTCTCCAGGAGGTGACGCCGTCGCTTGCCCAGGCGCTTGACATATCGAGCACCAAGGGAGCGCTGGTCGCCTCGGTCGAGCCCGGCAGTCCGGCAGAGAAGGCCGGCTTGCAATCGGGGGATGTGATCACCCGGTTCAACGGCAAGGACATTCAGGGCGTCCATGACTTGACGTTGGCGGCAGCTAACGAAAAGCCGGGGTCGAAAGCCACGCTGACAAGGAACCGCGGCGGCTCCCAGCAGGAGGTGGAACTGACCCTCGGTCAACGCAAGGACGAGGAGGTACAGACCGGTGCCGTTCCGAGTCCGGAAGCGGCGGACCAACGCCTCGGGCTGTCGCTCAGCACCATTCCGGACGAAGCGCGCCAGCAACTCGGTCTGCAGCCGGGTACCACCGGCGTGTTTATCCAGGAAGTGGCGCCGAATAGCCCCGCCGCCGAGAACGGCCTTCGACCTGGCGACGTGATTGTCTCGGCCAACAACCGGGATGTGGCACAGCCGTCAGATATCCAGGAGGAGTGGGCAAGATCCCGGCAGCAGCACAAGCCCATTCTGTTGCGCATAAACAGGCAAGGACAATCGCTCTTCATTGCCCTAGCTGCTTCCTGACGTAGCGTGCGTCGAAACCAAAAATGTGGCAAAGTTTCCGTTCCGTATCCGAAAGAACGGAATCAGGTCGCCGGAGCCCAAACATCACTCCAGCCGCCTCCTCCCATCTCGCGCGCGGCAAAAAGCAGCCAGCCGGCCGTGGCTCCCATCATCGTCCGCACTTGAGCAGCTCGTGCCGAGCCCGTGTCAATTTTGACGCACTCCGTTCCTATATAGCGTGATAGAAGACCTTCGCCGCGTTGGCGATGATGAAGACCGGCCTTGCCGGAACCGCGCAGCGAGCGCCCTTCCCGAAGACGCCATATGACCACATCTCGCACGGTCATTGTTGAGACGGCAGCGTCAAAGTTCGCCGCATCAGTTGCAACGAGTTCTGGAAAATCAGGCCGGACTTGATGCCAGCGAATGTTAACGTCAGGTCGGCTCGCCGTGTTCTGCATCGCTCGTTGTCGATGGGTGGCGATCATAATCGATGGGCGGGGCAACATAACTTCGGCCTCGGCTCTGCCGAACTCCCTGCCGATTTGGAATGCCGCTGAAAGCTGTCTCATGAACGGAGGGCTGCACGTATTTTGGAGGCATCGTTGGATCTTCCCGCTTTCATTTAGTCGACAATAGCTGGTCCGCTTGGAACGGCAGTCCGTCACCGTTCAAAAGCCACCCGTCGAGGCGGCCCTTTCATTAGGAACCCCTCCACATGACCAAACCCACCCCAACGCGCCGCGGCGCCAACACCGACGTGCGTGCGACCGTGAAGCGGCAGCACCTGCAGGTTCAACACTGGCTTTCGCAGGCGATGCCGTCTTTGTCGCGGTCTAGCTTGCGGCCCCAAGAGCAGTTGGCTGGGTACCAACTTGCTTCATCGCACGAGCTGATTTGGGAACAGGTGCGCCGCGGCTCGCATGAATAGCCGCTTTGTGCGACCTGATGGCGGTTGATTAAGCCAAGCGGCTGGTTAGAAAGCGGCCGGTTGTCGGCATGCGCTAGACGCCACACCCAAGGCGCCTGAAAAGTTCCGGCCCACAGACCGAGCTTTGCCGCCTCTGCCTTCGCCTGCTGCCCCGCATAGGCGCCGTGGCTGTAGAGGGGCCAGTCCAGTGCCAAGCCCTGCTCGACAAGCCAGCGCTGAACGCTACGACCGCCCGCCCGATCGCAGTTCCCGACAAGACGCCCGTACCGATCACGATCGACAAAACTGCAATGCAGCGGTCGCGAAGCTGCCAGGAACTTGTCCAAGGCTTGGGCAGCGCGGCGCCCGCATGGGTAGTCAAAGCCCTTGGCGTCGTCGCAGTGCTGACGGCTCTCGGGCGCGTCGATGCCATTGAAACGAATCCTTTGGCCTGCAATCTCTACTGTGTCGCCATCGATCACCGAGGCGCGGCCTTCCATGTGGCCAGGCAATGGTTCTGTCCAGTTTGTTATCGTGCTCTGTTGGCCGGCGGTGCTCTGGATCGCGAATTGGGTGACTGCGGCGGCAAGCGTGCCGGCGCCGAGGAAGATCAGCCCCAAGAGGGGTCGCGGCAGCCGCCGTGACGGCATTCTTCTGCCGGCGCGCCTTCGCCAGCGGTCAGCCTGATTGGCGCCTTGATAACGGTGGCCTTTGCCCACGCCCGCTCTCCCGGAAGAGAGAATGCCGCCATTCCGGGCGAGAGTCCAGAAGCTGCACTAGCCGGTCGGCAACTGGTCAACGCGGGGGGCACCGGCTCAGCCTTTCAACCGTCTCAACTATGGCCTTCGCAAGCGGGCATCAAGGTCCGCGTGAAGCACCTCCGGGGCGAGGAAGACCTTCGGCACGCCTCGCTGCAGGATTTTTGGGATGAAGACTAGAACGCCGTTTGTGTCTCCAAGACGCGACAACGCAAAGTTCACCGGCCCGGCCAAGCGCCGACTATTTGACAAGCGCGCAAATGGCGTATGCTGTCAGCGTCCAAGCTGTTGGGGACGTAGCGGCTACATGCGCTTGTGCTACCCACCCTGGAGCTGGGGAAGTAACCGGCAAGCTCCTAGAAATTAGAGCATTTGAATTTGACGCGCTGGCACCGCCACCTATGACGACTTTTGGCTTGGGACACCAAGCCTGTGCGGATTTGTCTGGGCTTGTATCACTCGCGCTTGCATACTGGGTGATTTCCCAACCGCCGACGCCGTCCTTCCCCGCCGGACCCTCAGCCCCCATTGCACCTCTAGGTCCCTGCTTGCCGGGAAGACCTTGTGGACCGACAGGCCCTTGGGGCCTTGGGGGGCCTGCCGTTGTGCAACCTGCAAGGAGGGCGACGCATGCTAGAGCGGTAATAATTCTCATGACCACCTTCCCGGTTTCCCGGTGAGTTGACGACAAAAAACATTCGCCAAATCAACCGAATGTACCACCACGCGATTGTCGTGGATAGGAACGCGATCGGCGGCTAACGGAACGTCGCATATGCGCCGTGACGACGGGCGGCCAGCAATCGTAGCGTAGAGTGTTGACGCGCCTTCCTTGCCGTTGAAGCTCTCGATGAAGCCGTATCCGGCATGATGTTCTTGGTGCCATCGTTTGTTCGGTACGTCAGGTTCGTTAAGCTTGGCGCATCCGGGCCACGGGGCACCGGGAGCACGCAAGTGCGGGCAGGCCGGCGTATGCAGATGAACTGCGAGTTCGAGCACATTATCTGGCCGCCCCTACGACTCGCCCGGATGCGCTGCGAGTGCGGATCCGTATTTGTCGTGTTGCCCGCTCGCTCCCTGTTCGTGACCAACGATGGAGGGAACCGTGCGTATTATCGGCATGGACATACACCGCGTAACCGCCGAGGTCGTGTCGTTGCTTGATGGCGAGATCGTCAAGCTCGGCCGCGTTCAAATGCTGCGCAATAAGCTCGAGGAGTTCGCCAGGAAGGAACTCACCCACGATGATCATGTGGTGATCGAGGCGACAGGCAATGCTGCTGCCGTCGCTGAAGTGCTGTCGCCCTACGTCCATCGGATCGTGATCGCCAATCCCAAGCAGGTGCACATGATCGCGCACGCGAAGGTGAAGACTGACACGATCGACGCACTGTCCTTGCGAAGCTCTACGCCTCGGGCTTTCTGCCGGAGGTCTGGGTTCCGGATCCGGGGACCCTTGCCCTCCGAAGACAGGTCACCAGGCGGACACAGCTGGTTCGCCAGCGTTCGCGGCTGAAGAACCTGATCCAGTCAATCCTCCACGCCCACCTGATCCCGCCGTGTCCGCATGGGAACCTCGTCGGGATCAGCGGGCGCAAATGGCTGACGAGGCAAATATTGCCTGCGGATGAGCGCGCCGCCATCGAGCGCCACCTCGGCTTGATTAACCAGATCAACGAGGCGTTGACGGTGGTCGAGGCGGATATAGCCGTACATGCCCTTCAGGATCCGACAATCCGCCGCCTGATGACGTTGCCCGGCCTCGACGTCACCGTGGCTGCGAGCGTTGCCGCGGCAATCGGCGACATACGGCGCTTCAGCGATCCACAGAAGCTCGTTGACTATCTTGGCCTCAATCCGAGCGTGCGGCAGTCCGGTGAGGGGCCAGCCTATGACGGGCGCATCACGAAGCAGGGCCGCGGCCATGCGCGGGGGATGCTGGTCGAGGCGGCATGGGCGGCTGTGCGATCGCCAGGACCTCTTCGCGCCTCCCACAAGCGGATCGCCTCGCGCCGCGGGAAGCACATCGCGGCCGTCGCCACTGCGCGCAAGCTTGCAATGATCATCTGGCACATGCTGAGCAAGGATACCGCAAAAAAGCCTCGGCGCTGGGTCGTTGCGCCGAGGCTTTGGGCACGTACAAGCTACACCAACATGTCCGTTTATAAACGTGCGCTAATAATGTAAAAAACGGTGAACCACGCACAGGCGGAAGGGCGCACGCTCAAAGCTGGGGTGAAGCGGCAATATCAGTCATGACAAGTTGCGCACCCTGATTGTTCCACCTAGCTTTCGACCGAACGAGGGGACGAGGATGTCGGCTGTGTTGATTTGGCAAGATGATGTACTCCGTCACCGCTCATGCCGATGAAGGGAGGCTTGAACCGCAAATCTCGAAATGTCTAGTGATGGCCACTGGGACCCCGCACATTCGGGGATTCGAAGCTGATTTTCAGGTGGTGCTAAGCAAGGCCGGCAAGGTGGAGACGATCACCGTTATGCTAGGTATGCTCATACATCGCGCTTTGCTCTGAGTGGCGGCCCAGCAGCTTGGGTTAGGGGGGCCGCTGGGCCTGACCAGCGAGCGTTCGGGAATGCTCGACTGGCCGGTTAGTATTTTAGATAAATCTAATATAATCGAACCATGCGAACGAAGTACGCGGCGGTAAGAAAGTGGCTGGCGTCCGATTCACTTACCGCGCGGTTTTGCCTTGGGTTCTGGCGAGCTTTCGGAGGGGTTTGCAGCCAATTTTGCAGATCGCCGATCTGTTACCCACAGGGACTTTTTCCTCGCCACCAAATCGTCACGATCGCCCTCAGCGGTCGCTCGGCTATGCATCGCAGCTATGGCGTAGTCGGCTCTGTTGGTTCGATAGTCTTCTTTTTGGACAGTCATCGTTTTCTCCCAGTTTCATAGCCCCTCTTTTTGCCCTGGCGGGGAGATTAACTGCCGGTGCATTACGCGAGTCAATCGATGAAACGACCACTCCGCAGTCGCGAGGGCGGGGAGCAACCCTACAATTTTTAACGTTGGAACGGCTTACAGACTGCAACACAGCCGCCCTTTCGTCGGGCTGCGTTGATCGCGTTCATGTTGCCCTTCAGCTCGCCGATCTTGGCTTCACGTACCTTGATGTCTGTGTTGTCCATCATGCTGCCAACCGGCAAGCCAAGCCAAAACACGCCGTCCACATCATGGCGGGCGGTTCTGTCTTGTATGGCCATTATCGGCGCGAGGTCGGAACTCGTTCGGTAAAGTTCGGCTTCCAACTGGCTGCAGGACTTGCCCGCGTATACGCGGACGAAACCAGCGTGGGCTTGATGTCGGCTGGGCGAGTAGCGCAGCCCGACAAAACGCTGATGGCTACAAACGCACATAACTTGATTCATGCTTCCCCCAAAATGCCCGCGGCTAGCAGGCGCTGAGGGCAGGACGAAGTCTATTTGCCTTGACGGCATGCGGAATATATTCCTATTTTGCGGGATGCCGCACCCTCGCCGACACGAAGCCGTTTCCGAATATCACCTCGCCAAAATTGAACGATAGGCGTGGCTTCTGACGGTAGAACTCCGCGACGCGCAGTTGTCGCTCAAGCCATTTGGCGAGCATTGGGAAGCGATCGACCATCTGCATCGGGACATAAAGCGGGCGCTCAATCTGCTTAACAATAGGCCGGCGGACTACGAAGAACCACATTTCGCGCCTATGTCGCGAGGGTGAAGAACTAGCCTGTCAGTTTAGTGAAGTCGTGGCGCCGCGCGCGAACATGTGCCAGCAAATTCGTTTCGTTTACGACCCCTGATTGAAAGAGATTCAGCGTGGTCGAGGCCAGAATCTGACCGTCTATCGGGGTGCTGTACCATTTGGCGTCGGCGGTTACCTGGTCGACAACCCGCTGGCAGATCGCCCGATCTTTAGGTCTAAGGAACTGACTTTTCGGTGCTCGTAGCATCTCGACGCCTTGAAACGGGGAGTCACTGTCTCCCGCGCGATACCCATGCGTGGTCTCCGAGCATGGACCCTAAACGCATTCAGACGGAAAATTGCCATTCGTTTGAGTGGTACCGATGTCGCGTGGATAAGTGGCGGTCCGCGAGCTAATCCACCATGTCGCGCAGCGGCTTCTTGCGCTTTGGCGTCCTGTACTTCTCGACCAGCCTGACCTTGTCGATGTCGATCGTCACCAGTGGTCCCAGATCGACGGTCACCCTGCCGCCTTCCTCGTCTACGCGCGTGATCTCTCCGGTAAGCTCGATCTGCTGCCGCTTCTTCACCTTGGTATGATCGATGATCGAATGCGGAAAGCTATAGCTCGGAATCGAGACGTTTACGCAGTGCTGAATGACCCGTTTGCGAAGGCGGCCGGGATCGCCACCTCGTCACGAATGGAAATTCCGCGCGCCGTTCCATGAGTCTGGTGCGCTCGGTGCCTTCCAAGATATTGCTAATTATGGATGAGCCTGCTTCCTCCAATCGATGGATGAAGCCGATCGTGGGCCGGTGCTATTTTGATGCATCGCGCGACTTACCCGACAAGAGCTGGCTCCAGGGGCAAAATATGAGCAAGACGACTCTCATTGCTATCGCAATCCTCGCGATCAGTGTCGGCTGTGCCGAAGCCAAGGACCGTAAGGTCGAAACCGCGACGCTCGGCACGTACGCCAATTCGAAGAACCTGCCGGTTTGTACCGCGTCAAGCTCACCCTTCGAAGTCCTCGGTGATGAATGTTTTCTCGTCACAGGTTCGATGATCTATGGCGACATCGCCGAACTCTCCCGGACAATCACTTTGAGTTGGTAGCCTAACCAACAACCTCCCAGCGCGGCCTCCATTCTCCGGTATGAAGTTGTTGCGTCGCAGGGGCTGCCTTCGCCCAGATATCGACCCAGTCTTCGCGCGTCGCCAATACCGGCGCAATCCCCAGTCACCACGGGCCTCTCCAAAATTCTTATGCCGTCCGCACCTGCGGTCGAGCGTGTCGCGCCAACACAGCAGCGCCTCTGCATCGTTTGGGCAACCCAACGCATAGCTTCCGGTCCGGAAACTCGCTTACGCGTCTCATCGTCCATTCGGCAGCGGAAAATTAGGCCGATTTGGCAGTGCTCAGAATCGCGTAGCTGTCCTGCGATCCGCTCGGAGAGGATGGCGAGTGGTTGCGGCAACTGCGCCTCAAGCTGGCTGGCGACCGCCGTCTGCAGCGCGCTGCTGCGGAGCAGCGCTGACGCTGCGTTCGTCCGGACCGTCGCAAGACCGCTTGATTGTATCCGGCCTGGAGACAGACAAACGCCGGCGCAATCTCACCCTGAAACCAAAAGACAATATCGATGACCTCCAACAGCTATGCTCCCAAGGGTTCAAGCGCCTGCAAACATTCACCATGCCAATTTCGCCCGCTTCGATAATGACGGCGCCATCAATTTCATGGCGCAAGCCGCTTCATGAACCGGCTAGAAGACCCCACCCCAAAAGCCGCTGATCGATTTGAGCCGCAGTAACGAAGTCTAACCGGGTTCCCAGTACAAGAAGCTCAAACCGCGCAAGACCGCTGATCGATACGGCCACGATCTTCAACGGTCTTGCCCAATGGAAGCCGCCCCAATGGAAATCCCCACGAACGGCCATACGACTAGCCATCTGATGACGTCACGGCGCTATGCGCCTCTCTTCTGGACGCAGTTCCTTTCCGCCTTCAACGACAATTTCCTCAAGAACACGCTGGTGTTCCTTATTCTGTTCACCCTGGCGGCGGACAAGCACTTGCATGGCGGATTGAAGCGTCGTCATGCGTATCCTAGTCCCTTCATGCGCTGATAGGGTCCGCTCCCACTGCTCGCACAATGGCGTGTCCACAGCCGGTATCAGGGCTGTTAGTGATCTTCACACGCGCACCAATGCGCCTTGTGGCAGTTCTTCTCCCTCGAGATGCAGCTATCGCCGCACGCCTTGCCGGCGGAGCACGTCTTGCAGCAGCCCTCGACCGGGATTGTCGACCAGGGTATTGCGGATCCGGGCGCATGACGATCGGCGCCGTCAGCATCAGAATGCCGGCAATCGCCGCAGCGGCGACGAGTCGAAACATGGTTGCCCCCTCCCAAGGAAGGAGGATCAGAGCATTTGTGATGGCTCAAGTCGAGGGAGGTGCAAACGTGATGAAATGCAAGGTTTTCGCCCACTGCCTCACGGTGGAGGGCTCTCCTTTCATCGTGACATCCAGCCGTCCGGCCCGTTGTCTGAGCGCATTGTCTCGTTGAGTTGCCGAAGCCGCTCTTTTCTCGCCGCCTCGGCCGCGGTCCGTAGCGGGTGAAGGGAAAAGCCTCGAGCTTGGAGGCAGAGGGTCACCGCCTTATGCCAGCGAGGCCCTCGCCGGGTCCACATCTTGAGCTGCTCAAGGGCTTCCTTCGCATTGTTGCAGCCATGCCTGACACCGGTTTCAGTCTTCACGAACACCGGAGGGACGAACCAGATGGGCGCCATGATACCTCCTACTCAGGGGAGAGATACACGTTGGCCTCCTTGGCAGCCGCCTCAAAGGCTTCACGCACCTCTTGGGGGGAGGCGCTGCCCTGGAACGCATCGACGCAGGATTGGACCGCCTTGGTCCACTTCGGGCCCTTTGTGTCCCACCCCATGAGTTCCTCGGCGGCTCCCTCGACGTGGCTGACCCCATTGCGAATGCCCGGACGTTTCGTCTTCACGTAGACCGGGGGAGCGAACCAGAGGGGACCCATAAGGGGGAACTTAGAGCGCCAAGAGCCCGCTGACCAACCCCGCTTTAGCCGCAGCTAAGGAACGATGTAGGCCCTCGCGGGTTTAGAACTCGCAGCGGTCCTTCTTGGATGTGCAGCCGCTGTGGGGGTCCGTCGCCTTTCTCTCACGGGCGGCGGGCTCCTTTCGCGAAGGCGGTGTTGGTCAGAGAACCTTTACCGCAGTTCAAGTTAGCTGGTTGTCATTGGGGGGAGTAATGTCCCCTCCTCTTTTGCAGCGGCCAGGAATGCCTTCCGTGCCTCCTCAGGTTCCATCTCGTCGGCAATGCAGGCCATGCAAACGCGCACCGCGAGGTCCCACCAAGGGCCACGCTTGGTCCACTTCATCAGCTCCTCGCCGGCTGCCTCGGCGTTGTTGACGTTGCGGATGATCCCGGGACGCTCGGTCTTGACGGGGACCGGAGGGTTGAACCAGTGGCGAGCCATGAAGGGGCCTTAGGGCGGCTAGCGGGTTTCCTCTCTATGAACCGGCTCAGCGACGAGGACGGCTAACCATTTGTTAGGGATGGTCTGAGTCCGTGACGGGTGTTTCCAAACGTTCATCGACGTTTATCCGAGCGGTCGGTACGAAGCCGGTATGCATCATCTTCCGGTGGGTGTCGCCCTAGTCATTTCGCTTGTAGTCGGTCTAGCCATTGCGGCGATCGCCTCAAAGGACCATTCGGAAATCTGCGGCATCCGATGCTTATTCGTCCTCGGCGAGAGCGTTAATGTGAGGGCTGTCACGCCAAGGCCGGAATGTCGAGAATGAATGGCAGCACACGGTCGCCATTGCCAGGTCACGACAAGCGAAGTTGGCTGACAGCTACTCCTGGGCGTCGAAAGCCACGCAGAGGCCCATGGCAGTTGCTGCCTCGACGATTGCCTCGGTTAGTTCTTCGTCGGAGGCCACCAAATAAGGCGCAGTCTCCCGAGCTTCGCGTAGTGCCGCTTTGATCGAGACCGTGTCGCGACGGTCCGCCCTGTTGAGGAGTACAGTAATTGCTTGTTCTAGAAACGGACCGACCCTTCGCGCGACGCTCATCCAGCCCTCCCCAGGGACACGCCGAAGGGTGACTCTACTCCCTACCTGAGCGGCATCAAGGCCATGTACGAATTGTACAAATTGGTACGGCGCTGGGCCGCCACAGTCAGGAATGTTTGTAGAATTTCTGTGGTGGGGATCGGACACCGGCTCGCGAAGACCCCCATGTTCCTCCTCGATCCTATTGACGCGCCTCGAGCCGCCTTTCTCCCACAATCCCAGGTCGGTCTGTCCTAACGTACACCGCAGGGGAGGACCAATGGGTTGCCATGAGGCTATTTGCGAAGATCGAACCCGACGAACAGGCCAAAGGCTGGGGCAAGATCGACAATAAGCTCCACCAGCTCGCAGTCAGTTTCCGCCAGATGTGGCCCGTCTCGGCGCACCGCTGCAATAGTCTCTTTGACGGAGATGATTTGGCCGCGACGGGCTTGTAAGATCAGCTCGTGAACAAGGTGTTTGGCAGTCACCTTGTCGGGTCGGCAGTTCGTCCAAACGTTCATACAAGGCCTCCCACCTCAGCGAGAACCCAAGGGGCATTCATGACCCACTGTCGGGAAAAATCAAGAAGAATGTTTGGTGGAAATTTCTGGGTGGGAACCAGAAAAAGTACGGAGCGAGCCTCTGTACTCTTCCCGCTTTGACGCCCAGCCAGCCGGCTAGGGACCTTCTTCCGTCGGAGCCCGTTTGGCCCGATCAATAGCCGCAAGTAATGACTGTAGGGTTGGCGGCAGTTCTGGTTCGACCCCCAGATTTAAGAACGTTTGTACGTTATGACGATAGCCATCGGAACGGATCAGTTTCCGAAACGCTTCGGAGACAGACTGATGGTCTGCTTTGTTGCTGGTCGTCATGTTCGGGAAGTCCGTCCCAATGAGCCGCAACTCGCCCGCAACGAATGGGTCCCATCAGGAGGTCGGAATATTTGGTAGAAATTTCTGAGCGGGAGACCGGATAACTGGCTCGCGCGAAGACCCCCCGTTGCTCGAGCGCATTACCTTCACCAACTACTTCGCGCGCGAGATTGCGTTGCCGGTCCGTCTCGACTTCGATGCCGATTTCCGAGACATGTTCGAGGTGCGCGGCACCACGCGTAGCCGTCGCGGTCGTGCCCCTGACGCGCTGATTGGTGAGGCAAGCGTCACATTTCGGTACGAAGGGCTTGATAATGTAGCGCGCCAGTCGGTCATTGCGGAGCCGGATCAGGTGCATTCCAGTTACGCCGAGTTCCGCATTGTCGTGCCGAGCCGTGACCGCAGGATCCTCCATCTGGATGGTCGGTCACGGCGAAGAGATTCCGTCCAGTGACCGGTTTCGTGCCGCCGCTGCGCGAGCGCGATGTGCGATTCGCTCAAAGCGCCGGCAAGGCGCCACCGTTTTCAGTTCCGGACGCGTGTTCAATGACTGGCTGGCCCGCATACGTACCGACATCGCGCTCCTGACAACCGACCTCGAGACGGGACCATACCCGTATGCCGGCATTCCATGGTTCTCAACCGCCTTTGGTCGCGACGGAGTCATTTCCGCCTTGCAGATGCTCTGGCTCAATCCCGAGCTTGCCCGTGGCGTGCTGGCGTTTCTCGCCCGCTACCAATCGACCGAGACTTCCGTCTTCGGAGACGCGGAGCCAGGCAAGATCATGCACGAAATGCGCAAGGGCAAGATGGCCGTGCTTCGCGAGTTGCCGTTCGGCCGTTACTATGATGGCGTCGACACCACTCCGCTGCACATCTATCTGGCTTCGTCCTACGCCGACAGGACCGGAGATGAGGACTTTGTCGATCGCATTTGGGAATCACTGGGTGCTGCCACGGCTTGGATGGAAGAGGTCGGAGCCCGCAACGGGGAGGGGTTCGTTACCTACAGCAGGGCAGCGGATACGGGCCTCTTCAATCAGGGCTGGAAGGACAGTGCCGATGCGATCTTCCATACCGACGGCACTATTCCCAAGGGACCGATCGCCTTAGTCGAGCTGCAAGGTTACGTCTTCGCAGCATACCAACCGCGCTGAACGCTCGCACCTACCAAGCCGGACAGCGCTACTGGTTCGCCGCATGTTGCACAGGAGCGGAAGAAGCTCGAACGCCGAGGCTTTACCCCAAGCCAGATCGACGCCGAGATCAGCCGCTATGCGACGGCGATCAGCCGCATCCTTCACTCTCAAAAGCAATATGGCTCAACACCGGATAGTGCCGCATGAGCGAGGGAGCGAGCATGTCCGTCCGCGAAGCGGAACGGAATGGGGGTGTGTGGCCTCAGGCCCCACGTCTTCCTTCTGTTGGCGCCGCGCGCGCGATGGCATTTCGAGGCAGTGGAGCGCATGCCCGATGACAGGTTCCTCGCGAGCACCAGGCCGCGCACCATGAGCTGCGCTCGCCGTCTGTCGACCTGGTTGCCGCCGTGCTTGAGCGCGAGTGGTGCCGGTGGCCTGAAGGTCGCGACGAATCAACCGCCGGCCCAGTTCAACCCGCGCGACGTCCTTCAAAGCTCGGGGGATCGATCTTCACCAAGCGGTCTGCGGCCTCGACCGCAGTTCGTATCCTGCTGCACAGCGCAAGATTTTCGGCCAGCATTTCTTCAGTGCGTTGAAGTGCGAGCTCGGTCCGGTGGATGCGCTGCCTGGCATTGGCAACTTCCGATGTCAAAAGATCGGCCGCCATCCCGTGGCCGTGGGGTTCCATAGTGTCCATGGGTTTCTAATACATGGGGGGCGATATCGTTCCATGATGTCGGGCGAAACGGCGGGCCGCAGAAAAGCGCGATGGGCCGAATGACCAATGCGCTCCCTGTCAAAACAGCGGACGCTGAGGAAGATCACAAGGGAAGCACTAAGGCGCAACTCAACCTCAAAGCGAACGGTCCGTTTTTTTGGAACTTTGTGGGCTGGTCGACAAATTGCACGACGTTCCCTGATATGACAGGCACTCTGACCCTGTCGTTCCCAGTCAGGCGAATGTCGCTGTCGTCTCGACGGACCAAAACCATCACCTTTCGGACCGATCACGTGACGATTCGCGACGGCATGAAAAGATGGACGGCGGCACCCGCTAGCGGGTGCCTTGTCGGTGCTGCAGGCCGCAGGCCGAAGCAAGGGGGAGGCCGGTTTTCTGCTTGTGGGGGAACAGCGCCTTTTATTACCCCTGCCCAATACCGAGCAGGTGCGCGACCAACGCAGGCGTGATGAATGCGAGCAGTTCCACACGAGCAGACCGACCCCACCAGCGCCGCATCCTCGCGACGACTCGGACCGTCTCGAAATGCACGGGCACTGTTTAAACCATCAGGACGGTGGAGAGGGCGAGAGCAGTAGCTATTCTGAAATCTCCAACGATGGTCGGCAAACCGATAATGGAAGCGAGCAGTCAGTCGGCGCCAGAATGGTTGTCGGCCACCTAAGTCGAAGAAATTCTGGAGGAGGAACAAGGCGTCCAAAGGACGGGGTCAATCACCGCCCAGCATACGGCTACGAGGTGTGGTTCAGGGGATTTAGCCGTAGTGCCAGTGCGGCTTTGGCTCGGTGCCGGTGAACATGACGCCGATGCGGTCTTCGCGACGCCAACGAACCACCGCCTTGTAGGCGATGCCGTCGGTCGGCACATAGAGCAGGAATTCGTCGGGGACGCGAGCGTCGATCGAGGCCTTCAGTTCGGCGCCGCCGGCATGCATGTTGCGCACCGTGCACGTGACCTCGGAATGGGTCATGCCGGTCAGGATTGTTGCGCCCTTGAAGACGCGCTGCCTGCGTTGGCGCCTCTGTTCGTCTTCAGCCATTTCGCCTAATTCCCGGCGTCTGTCGCTTCGTGTAGTTTTTGGTCTGCCAGATAATTGAGCTTGGCTGATGAACATAGCGTTATCGTCAGAGGCGGCGTGACATGCGGGATCGGTTGTGGAAGTACGTTTCAGGAGCATGCCGGCCTCCTACCAAAGGGCTTGCCAAGGCCGCCGGCGACCCCACAATGGGTCAAGCCGGGGATCAAAGCCCGCGTGAAGCACCTTGCGGCAAGGAAGAGCTTCGCTGCAGGTTTTTTGATGGAGAACTAGCTGCGGCGTCCGACTAGAATGAGCCTTATGTTCCAATCAACGGAACCGTGACGGTTGTCGCATAATTAATCGGATACCGGTCGAAATACGGGAATTCAATCACGAACGCATATTTGGCGGTCAGATGGGCCATTCGAAAGCCGCCGCTGGGGGCGTCGATTGCTATTGTTATGTTGACATCGCTTAATCCCAAACTCAGCAATTTTGCCGTGGCTATCGCTTTTATCTCGGCTTCGGTCAGCGAGTTCTTCATTTGCAGCGCTCGTGAGGACGTTTCCAGAGTATAGCGAACACTCGACATGGCATTCAGAGCCCAGCCGAATGCGAAGATGCCGATCAAAAGCATTATCAGAATAGGCGCGATCAGCGCGAACTCCAATGCGGCTCCGCCTGATACCCCACGTATGAAGGCTCCCGCTTTAGCGGACACGAATCACCTGTTTGTGGCTGATCCCGCGCGAGAGGGAAAAATCGCCAAAACTGAAGGGCGGGAACCAGGTGGCTGTCGCCTGGATTTCGACGAAAACCGCGGGAGCTTTCAAACTGTCGCACAGGACAGATGGATCGACCACGGTGATCCCGCACATATATTTCCGGCTCAGCGTCACCTGCGCGTCATCGGGATGATTTTCCCAGCTCGAAAGGGCGACGGCTTGGGTAGCCGCGTCGTCGGCCGCGCCTTGCATCACGAGGTTCGCCGCCGTTTTGACGCCTGCACGCATCGACAACGCGCTTGATACGAAAGACCAGCCGTTAATAACGCCAAGAAGTACCAGGCAAAGGATCGGCACAATCAGCGCAAACTCTACCGCAGCAACACCCGAATCGCTCCGGAACATCCGGACGGATCGCCGTTCCACGAAGATTACTCCACAAGCCGAACGGATTGCGTCGCCGGAATGTCGCGCATTCCGAGGCTCGTGCAATCCTGGCTGATGCTCGTGTTGCCGGACCACTGCAAGGTACTGGCGACGACCTGCGTGCAACCACCTTTGCCAGAGAAATTGCCCAGAAAATTGACATCCTGGGTTGGAAAATACAAAGCGCCGGTCAAAAGCGAGTCCGCCGTGCCATTGAACGTGTTCGATCCCGCCAGGTTAGCCCTGTTGCCGTAAAACAGCACACCGGAATACGTGCCCGACGTCGGTGCGCTAAGCTTGACGGTGGCGTTGCCGTTCATGCTGACGCCCGAGCTGCCGGCCAGATAAATGATGACTCCGTCGCCGGAAATATTGGCGTTCGCGTTCGCCTTGAAATCACCGCCTTGAATGACGTACACGCCGGGCGCGAGCGCAACATTGCCGCTCAAGCTCAGCCCGCTGCAGTATGTCCCGGGGTTCAGGGTCGACAATTTCGAGTTTTGACAGGGGGTTGTGGCTGGTGGCGCCAGCAGGTCGGCAAAGGGATCACCAGCGGGTAAGGCCTGGGTTATCGGGCTGGCGCAAACAGTCGTCACGGGGTTGTTCAACGAAACACCGCCGGCCGATATCAGGCAGTCGGCCTGAAGGTTTGCCGATCCCTGAAGCTTGATCGCATCGGCGGCAATGGAATTGGACATGACGGAGCAGCCCGTCATTTTTATGGTCGAACTGCCGGAAAACAGCGCCGCTCTCGGGGCGGAACGATTGAGCGACAAAGCGCAGGCCTTTGAGGCGTCAGTGATAAAAGCCACCGCTCTTGCCCGTGCGCCGATCGCGTTTTGCGTGAATATCGATGTGAAAAACCGATCGAGGGTCTGATGAACGATGACCTCGACGGCCTTTTGGGCGACATTCGGGCCAGAGGACGGGGGAGTGAAGATTTCGATTGTGCCTGTTGACGGGTCCCAGCCGTTCGTCGTCGCTGACAGTGTCGCGGCGGCGACTATCGTTGGCTTGTCAGATCCCGAAACCTTTTCCAAAGCGCCAGCATAGGCTGCCGCATCCGCCACCGCCTGTAATTTCAGGCTGCTAAAGTACCAGTAGGAGGTCTCGATACCGAGACCCGCTGCGCCGACGACAATCGGCAAAGATAGGGCAAAAATAGTAGCAACGTTGCCGCTCGTCCCGACGCCTCGTCGCAAACACCGAACCAACCGCCTCGATATGGGGCGCCCCATTTCCATGGGGTATTTAACGAAAGATGGATGAAGGAATGGCTAAGAATTGCGCTCCATTTGATATATCCGCTCCTTGGCGCGGCCGGCACAAGTTCCCGCGGCCGCACTCGGCGAGCACGCTGCTGGTCGCTGGCCCTCTCTTCAACCGGCGGCGCCAGTCGCGTATCGGGTTAGCGTTTCCAGTCTCGATGATTGACTTTGCGAGTGTTTCGCCCTCGTGGGTAGGCTAACGGCCATAGCCGCGACAAATGAAATCAGATTTGCGCCAGCGCAAAGCGTGCACGGCAAGCAGGCCTCACCTGCACGCGCTCCACTTTGACAACCCTAGGCGCCAATTGCACGGCGCTTCCAGGAGTTCCACCTCGAGCTATGTGCGCTCTCGCGCGAAACAGCGCGCCCCCTTGCCAGGCCTTCGAAGCAATCCGTCGCTGAGAACACGCGCGACTCACGAGCGTTTCAATGGAGGGGAGTTGGTTGCCACGCTCGATGTGGGAGATACTTTCCAGTTGCGGCCGATGCGATCGACCATTGGTTTGGACGCGTACATGCCGTTCGCAGGCGGCTTGTGGGCGCGACGTGAACGGAAAAGAAACGTTTCCAATATTAGATTCCGCGATTCGAATGAATCTCGCCTGTTCGGCATAGTCGCAACGCGGTGCTGGGCTAGTCGTGCCAACAAATCAATTAGCGCCCTGGCGGAACTGAGCCCGATGAACAGCTTGACGATACGCCGCCGCATACTCGCCAGTTTCGCGGCCGTTCTGGTTGTCATGTCGGTTATGGCCATCATTACATACGTTTGGTTTCTCCAGACGGAGCAAGAAGCGACCAGCGTGGAAAAGGAAACTCTTCCGGACCTCTATCACAGCACCCAGATCATGATGGGACAGATGGATGCCCATAGTCTTCTCCAGGAATATGCTCTTCAGGACAATCCTGCCGACAAGCGGGCTTTCGAGACTACCATCAAGGCGAACCGCGACGCCCTGCAACGGTCGATGGACGAGTATGAAGAGACCATTGAGTCCGATTTGGACAAGCAGAACTACGCTGTCGTCAAGGACCTCGCCGATCAATTCCGCCAAGCCGAAGCCGCCGTACTGGATGCCAGTCGTGCCGCGTTGGCGAAGGGAGAGATCCCCAACGAGCGCCCGGCCATCAAGAACAATGTGGAGCCGATCTTTCGGAAATTGCAATCGGCTCTGCAAGCCATGGTCGAGGACCATAGAGGAGAGGCAAACAGCTCGACCCAAAAGATAGGTTCGATCGTCCGCACAGCGAAGTTGGGCCTGATTGCCGGGTTCCTCGTAGCACTCGGTTTGGCCCTTTTGTGCGGCTATCTTCTATTCCGTGCCGTTAGTGTCCCGCTTGGCCGATTGGTCGATCTCGTCCGTGTAATGCGCCTGGGCGACTTCAGCGGGCGCCTCGATTTGAAGCGCAAGGACGAGTTTGACACGCTGGCTGAGGGCTTCAACACCATGGCCGATGATCTCACCACGCTGATAGGCCAGGTTCAGAAATCCAGCATTCAAGTCAACACATCGATAACCGAGGTGGCCGCCACCTCAAAGGAACAGCAGGCAACCGCAAATGAGATCGCGGCCACTACGACCGAAATCCGAGCGACCGCGAAGGAAATCTCGGCAACCTCCAATGAGCTCGTACGAACGATGAGCGAAGTTTCTGCGGTCGCCGAGCAAACCGCCACGCTCGCCACCGGCGGACAAGCAGGGCTGGCACGCATGGAGGCAACCATGCAGCACGTCATGGAAGCCGCCACCGCGATTAATTCCAAACTTGCGATCCTGAGCGAGAAGGCCGGCAATATCAATCAGGTGGTGACCACGATCACCAAGGTTGCCGACCAGACCAACCTTCTTTCGCTAAACGCCGCAATCGAGGCTGAAAAGGCGGGCCAATATGGGCGAGGCTTTGCGGTCGTGGCAACGGAGATCCGGCGGCTTGCCGACCAAACCGCCGTCTCGACATACGACATCGAGCAGATGGTCAAGGAAATTCAATCCGCCGTCGCAGCCGGCGTCATGGGCATGGACAAATTCTCCGAGGAGGTCCGACGTGGCATGCAAGATGTGCAGCAGGTCGGCGGCCAACTCTACGAGATTATTCAGCAGGTCCAGGGCTTGGTGCCACGCTTCGAAGTCGCCAATGAAGGAATGCAGGCCCAGGCAACGGGCGCAGCGCAGATCAGTGAGACGCTGATACAATTGAGCGAAGCCGCTCAGCAAACGGTTGAATCCCTCCAGCAATCCACGCTCGCGATCGACGAACTCAATCAGGTTTCGGGCGGGTTACGCAGCAGCATTTCCCGTTTCAAACTGCGGGCGCTACGAGAGGTGCCTGCGAGCTAGGACGACTATGCTATTCCTCGGGTTCTGTATAGGTGGCGACCGGTATGTGCTGGACATGGAGCAGGTTGAAGAGGTCCTGCCTTACATTGGCGTGAGAACGCTGCCGGGCGCGCCGAACGGCGTAGTAGGCCTAATCAACTGCCGGGGCTTACCCGTTCCCATGATCGATCTCAGCCTGCTTGCGCTTGGCCGCCCCTCGGCGCTGGTGCTGAGCACACGAATCGTTCTGATACGCTATCCAACCAAGGATGGTGAGAACCACCTGCTTGCGCTTGTTGCTGAACGAGCGACCGATATGCTCGAGCGGGATCCTTCTGACTTCGCGCCGTCCGGGATGGAGGCGGGAACTCCGCCCTACTTGGGCCCCGTGGCGTCCGACGATAGAGGACTTGTCCAGTGGGTCAGGGCCGAAGCGCTGCTATCGGACGACATTCGCAAAACGTTGTTCCGTCAGGTCGCGATGAGTTCATGATGTTTGGTGCGGTCGAACAGCTATTGAGGGAAAAGATTGGACTGGACAGCGGCACTGTCGGTCTGTCGGTGATCCGTCACGCGCTCCGGGAGCGGATGTCAGCCTGCCGGATCAGCGGGCTTCAAGATTATTGGCAGTTGCTGGCTGGCTCCCCATCCGAGCTCCAGGAACTGATCAACGCGGTTGTCGTACCGGAGACATGGTTCTTCCGAGATCGTGAAGCTTTCACTGCAATGACGCGTCATGCACGGGCGCGCATGCGGCCGGGTCAACCCATAATGCTCTTGAGCCTACCATGTTCGACAGGCGAAGAGCCCTATTCGATGGCGATGGCCATGTTCGATGCTGGTTTCGGAGCACAGGATTTCAAGATTGACGCAGTCGACGTGAGCACGGGCAATCTCGCGGCCGCGGAGCGCGCGGTCTACGGGCGCAACTCATTTCGCGGCGATTTTCTCGAATTCAGAGGGCGCTATCTCGAAGCGGCCGAAGGCGGACTACGGCCTGAGGTGCGGGTCCTGAAGCAAGTCCGGTTCAGGCTTGGCAACCTGTTTGATCCTGCGGCCTCGTATGGGCCGGCACCGTACGACATTATTTTTTGCCGCAACCTGCTGATCTATTTCAACCGAAACCTGCAAGACCGCGCGCTGGTTTGTCTGAAGACCCTCCTCGCGCCAGATGGCCTGCTGCTCGTCGGTCCAGCGGAATCAGGCCTTCCGATTCTGCACGGCTTTGCTTCAGCGCGATTACCGATGGCATTTGCGTTCACGAACGTGGAGCCGGCTAAGGCGCCCCGGACGGTTGCCCCCTCCAAGTCGCGCTTCGGTCCGGCCACCCCTGCTCCTATCTCTGACGTCAGCAAAGTGCTGAGCCCGATCCGGCCGGCCTCCAGTAATGCAGCGAAAGTGGAGCGCTCCTTCCACCCTTCCGAGCGGGCGGCCCAAAGCCTCGCTTCTGTAGAACGCACCGCCAATGCCGGACGAGTTGCGGAAGCAAAGGAACTCGCGCTGACGCATCTCGGGGAATACGGTCCTTCGCCGGAAATCTTCTATCTGCTCGGGCTAGCTCAGGATGCAGAAGATGCGCGTTCCGAGGCGATCCAGAACTATCGCAAGGCCCTCTATCTCGAACCCCGCCATCAAGAAGCCCTCGCGCATCTTGCGCTGCTGCTTCGCAAGCAGGGTGACATCGCCGGTGCCGAGGCACTCACCGGGCGGCTCGGTCGGATTGGGAAAAGGAGCGGCACTTGACGTCAGCTGAGCCCGGTAGCGCATCATCGGTGCCGGACATCGCCATCGGCGACTGCTGGCGGCAAATAGGCGTTCGTGGTGACAGATCGTGCCCTGAACTGGAGCAACATCTCCACTGCCGGAACTGCCCGACCTATAAGGAAATCGCACGGAACCTCCTGAACCGTCCGCTGCCGCCCGGCTATCGGGACGAGTGGGCCCGACATTTTGCCCAGGCAAGGACCGATGAAGCAGTCGGGAATGCCGAGAGCAGTGCATTTCAGACGGTCGTTGTCTTTCGTCTCGGCGAGGAATGGCTGGCGCTTCCGGTTGGCTGCTTCCAAGAAGTGGCCGAGCTGCGTAGCATTCATTCGCTGCCACACCGCAGGAACAGTGCGGTTCTCGGCATTGTCAATGTTCGAGGCGAATTGCTGGTTTGCATTTCGTTGGCCAAACTGCTCGGAGTAGACGACCGCAAAACGCGGGTACAGGACACGCGGACCAAGGCATTTCCGCGTCTTATCGTCGTCGGCAACAGCGACAAGCGCGTTGCTTTTGCTGTGGACGAAATGCACGGCATTTATCGATTCAAACAGAGCGACAAGCTTGCCGTGCCTGCTACCGTTGGCAAGGCGTCCTCGACCATGACGGCAGCCATGGTCTCGTGGCGAAGGGGCGCGGTCGGTTGTCTGGACGAGGCGCTGCTGCTGGCCATGCTCGATCGAGCTATCGCATGAGCGGCGCGGACTACAGCCAATTTTCGATGCTCGACCTCTTTCGGGCCGAATTGGAGACGCAGTCGCAGGCCCTGACGTCCGGTCTGCTAGCGCTCGAACGCGATCCCGTGTCCGCCCAGAGTCTCGACGCTTGCATGCGGGCTGCCCATTCGCTGAAGGGGGCGGCCCGGATCGTCGATCTGACGCCGGCGGTGGAAGTTGCGCACGCGATGGAAGAGTGCCTGGTCGCCGCACAGCGGGGGCGTCTCAGCCTGAGTCGCGAGCACATCGATACACTTTTGAAAGGCGTCGATCTCCTCGGATCCATAGCGAGTGAGCCTGCCTCGGCCGATGAGAGCGCCAAACTGGAAATAGCCGGTTTTCTGCTGGCGCTTGAGCAGGCATCCTCCCCATCGACAGCATCAGAGACGGAGCTCGCCGGCTCAAATGCTGCCCCGCAGGAGGCGCCGTGGGCCTCTTCGGCGAAGGAGACGAGCGTCCTCGCTCGATCGGAACCACTTCTTCAACCTTATGGCGGCGTCGGTTCCGACCGTATGGTGCGGGTAACGGCCGATAGTCTAAACCGCTTACTAGGGCTTGCCGGTGAGTCCCTGATGGAGGCTCGTCGCCTCAGGCCGTTTACGGGCGGCCTACTTCGACTGAAACGGATTCAGTCGGATCTGGCCATTGCCTTCGACGTGCTAGGCGACGCACTGGCCGAGATTCCTAAGGACGATCGGGCGGTGCAAGCACTGGCAGAGGCGCTGCAAAAACTTCGGCTGAGCCAGACGTTCCTCGCAGAGCGCCTTGACGAATTGGACTCGATTGACCGCAGAGCCACTGACCTTGCGAACCGACTCTATGACGAAACGCTGGCGAGTCGCATGCGCCCCTTCGAGGATGGCGTCCGGCACTACTCAAGGACGGTGCGCGACCTTGGCCGAACCTTGGGGAAGAACGTGCGGTTAGACATCGTCGGGGGCTCAACTGGCATCGATCGCGACATCCTGGACCAACTCGAGGCACCACTCGGCCATCTCCTCCGCAATGCTGTCGACCATGGGCTCGAAACGACCGACGAACGTATAGCAGCCGGCAAATCTGAAGAAGGTGTCATCAGGCTCGAAGCACGGCACAATGCGGGCCTGCTGCAGATAATCGTCGCGGACGACGGAAGGGGAATCGATCTGAACAAGCTGCGCGAGACGGTCGTGGCGCGCGGCCTGACGACAGAGGAGACCGTCGGCAGACTTGCCGAAGCGGAATTGCTCGAATTTCTGTTTCTGCCAGGCTTTTCGATGAAAGCGACGGTTAGCAACATCTCCGGACGCGGCGTGGGGCTCGATGCCGTACAGGCGATGACCAAGCAGGTCCGAGGCCTCGCAACCGTCTCCTCAGAGTTCGGCTTCGGAACCCGATTTCAACTACAGCTGCCGTTGACCTTGTCGGTGCTCCGCACGCTGCTCGTCGACATTGACGGAGAGCCATACGCCTTCCCGCTCGCAGGCATCGCCAGCACGATAAAGTTGCCGCGCACGCGCATCGAACTGCTCGAAGGCCGGCCGCATTTCCGCTTCGAGGATCGACAGATCGGACTAGTCACCGCGCACGAGGTTCTTGACCGCGCTGAGCCGCAAGCAGACGCCGATGAACTTTCAGTCGTTCTGATTAATGGTGATCACGGTGAAACCCACGGGTTGATTGTCGACCGCTTCCTGGGCGAGCGCGAGTTGGTGGTCCGGCCGCTAGATCCTCGCTTTGCCAAGGTCAAGGACATCAGCGCGGCGGCGTTGATGGAAGATGGTTCGCCCGTGCTTATCGTTAATGTCGACGATCTGATCCGATCAGTAGACAAGCTCGCGTCATCCGGCGGCCTACGCACCTTGCGGCGTGTTACTACCAGCCCCGATCTTAGGCGGCGCAAGCGCGTTCTGGTGGTCGACGATTCTTTGACGGTACGTGAGCTCGAACGCAAGCTGCTGGACAATAACGGCTATGAGGTCGAGGTGGCGATTGATGGTATGGATGGATGGAACGCCATACGGTCTGAACCATTCGATCTTGTTATCACCGATGTTGATATGCCGCGCATGGACGGCATCGAACTGGTGACCTTGATGAAGAAGGACAGCCGGCTCGGGAACACCCCGATCATGATCGTGTCGTACAAAGATCGCGAAGACGATCGCAGGCGAGGTCTGGACGCCGGCGCGGACTACTACCTGACTAAAGGGAGTTTCCACGACGAGACACTGCTCCATGCAGTCGTCGACCTGATCGGCCAGGCGACAGAATGAGGCGCAGCGTGTGTATCCATCAATGAGGATCGCTATCGTCAACGATATGCCTCTTGCGGTCGAGCTTCTGCGGCGATTGGTTGTATCAACCCCGGAACATCAGGTGGCCTGGATCGCCGTTAACGGGCGTGAGGCAGTAGAGGCCTGCCAACGAGACCTCCCGGACCTGATCCTCATGGACCTGGTGATGCCGGAAATGGATGGCGTCGAGGCTACGCGCAGGATCATGGCGAAGACGCCATGCCTGATTCTGCTGGTCACGGCGAGCATTGAGGCCAACATTCCTGGTGTCTATGAAGCAATGGGGTATGGCGCGCTTGACGCGGTCGACATCCCCTCGATCGGCTCTGACGGCCCGGGGTCCGGACGGTCCGCACAGCTTCTCATCAAGAAGATAACGACGATCAGCAAACTCGTACGTGACGCGCCGTCTTCAAATTGGGGCACACGGACATTGCCCCCGTCTGTGTCATCGGCACAGCACCTTATTGCCATCGGCGCGTCTGCGGGCGGGCCCGCAGCTGTTGCCGCGATCCTCGGCGCATTTCCGAGCAATTTCACGGCCGCAATAGTTCTCGTACAGCATCTCGATGCGCAGTTCGTACCCGGTTTTGCAAACTGGCTCGGCCAGCATGCGGCACTTCCAATCCGTCCGGCACGCGAAGGAGATGAGCCCGAGGCCGGCACCGTTCTAATTGCGGCCACGGCTGATCATCTCGTCTTCAAGTCAGCCCACAAGCTCGGCTATACCCCGAAGCCGCACGACAACGTCTACCGTCCCTCCGTAGATGTATTCCTTGAGAGCGCCGCGCAGTGGTGGCCGGGTGTCGTGATCGGTGTCTTGCTCACGGGCATGGGTAGAGATGGTGCCCAAGGGCTCAAGCTGCTACGCGACAAAGGGCATTTGACAATCGCTCAAGACAGCGCGTCGAGTGCGGTCTATGGGATGCCCAAAGCCGCCGCTGCCATCGGTGCCGCTGTCGAGATCCTACCGCTTGACTCAATCGCCCCGCGCCTAATCGAGGCGTGCGGCCCATCTTGCTGAAAGGTTATTCTATGACGGGCAAATCCAATCTCGTCTCACCCCTGGCAGACAATTACTCGTCAATGGTTCTGCTGGTGGACGACCAGATAATGATCTGTGAAGCGGTCCGGCGCGCGCTCGCAAACCAGCCGGACATAGATTTCCACTTCTGCACCGATCCGCTCAAAGCGACTACAGTTGCCGACGAAGTGAAGCCAACGGTCATCCTGCAGGATCTTGTCATGCCGGGCGTTGATGGGCTGGACTTGGTACGGCAATACCGAAAGAATTCCTCGACGCATTCTGTCCCCGTCATCGTGCTGTCAAGTAAAGAAGATCCGGCCATCAAGGGCGAGGCATTCGAGGCCGGAGCGAACGACTATTTGGTCAAACTGCCGGACCGTATCGAGTTGGTCGCTCGTGTCCGTTATCACTCCCGGGCCTATCTTGACCACGTTCAGCGAGAGGAGGCATACAGGGCCCTGCGAGAAAGCCAGCGGCAATTAATGCGCGCGAATCTCGAGCTGGAACGTCTCACACGGATTGACGGTCTCACAGGTCTGGGAAACCGGCGCTACTTCGATGAATATCTCGCGGCGGAATGGAAGCGCGCGGTCCGCACGAAGAGCCCGCTGTCGTTGTTTATGATCGATGCCGATCACTTCAAGCGCTACAACGACACCTATGGCCACATGGCAGGCGACGAGGTGCTGAAGCAGGTCGCCAGTGTAATCCAAAGCAGTTGCAACCGCTCGACCGATCTCGCGGCGCGCTACGGCGGCGAAGAGTTCGTCGTGGTGGTGGTCGATATTTTGCAGGCGCAGTCGGGCGCTATGGCCGAGCGGCTCGTGCAGAGCGTGCGAGCCTTGAGCATTCCACACGGTTCTGAGCGGGTGACAATCAGCGTCGGTGTTGCAACCATGGTGCCTGATGAGAACCACACGCCAAATGACCTCATCAAGGCGGCCGATCTGGCGCTCTTCCGCGCCAAGTCGGAAGGACGGGACCGTGTCGTGTATTACGACTAAAGGTAAGGGTGCTTTACGGACGGGCTTACAGCTCGTGCAGTTTAAAGGCTTGGTGATCGCCGAACGGGACCCCTCGATTGTCAACCGGGCAAGCGAAACAGTTCAAAGTCAGTTCCATTTCTGGATAACTGCTGTTCCGCGGACCGGAACCTCAAACACGAGTTCGTTTTCGACGGGTACGCCTCCGACGCTTATGCGGCTGGTCCAGTCTAATCTAGGACATCCCTCGCCCCTTTTGGCGCGAAATAGACTTGCGCAACGCGCCCGCCCGGATACGCCCACCGATCTCCTTGCGTGAAGGTGATCCTCACGTCAGGGTATCGGACGCCGCAGCCGATGCGGGAGGCTGGTGCGATGGAGGACCACTGCTGGCGAAACCTTACGATCACACGCTGCTTGTCAATTGATCAACCGCCTGCTCAGCACGCGGGAGCGTCTTCGAGATAGGGGAGCCGCTTGAGAGCAGTGACTAACGAGCCGGAGGAGTGTGCCCGGCACGAGTAGGGGGTCGGGCGGAGCATCGTGCCGGGCCTGGGCAATCCCCAGCAAGCGCCGGCTCCATGCGCCTATCTCAAAAGGTGACCGTCACAACGACAATATCCGTATAGGTGCCGGACGGCGGCGTCGACCATCCGCACCGCTATTTGAGACTGTAGTGCACCCTGCCAGAGATATGCTCGATATCAAAAGCCCGATGGCCAATGCGTTGCTTGCGAATGATCGCTGAATGCCAACCTGATTCTGTTTCATACCCGTCACCTCAACTGACAATAGTGCAGGCTAGATGGGGATACGGCGCGAAACAAGGGAGCGCCTCTTCTTTGGTTCGGCCGATCGCTTCTAGTCAGCAGCCGCGGGCCAGCCGCATCGCCTGCAAAGCCAAATCGTACGTGATAGGCTGATCGCGCGTAAGCGGTCAGCCGATAACGTCAGGCCTAAAGTTCCAAGGCATGAGCATTTCGATCTCGGATGCCGGCCAGCCTTGAGCGATGCGGGTCAAGGTCTGGGAGAGCCAGTCGAGCGGATCGACGCTGTTCATTTTGCAGGATTGCAGCAAGGTGGCTACCGTAGCCCAGGTTCGTCCACCGCCTTGGCCGCCGGCGAATAGACTATTCTTTCGCGTGATCGTCTGGGGCCTGATTGCACGCTCGACGATATTGGAGTCGATTTCGATGCGACCGTCCATCAGAAAGCGTTCCAGCGCCTCCCGCCGGGTGAGCGCGTAGCGGATCGCCTCGGCGGTCTTGGATTTTCCGGAGACCTTGCCCAGTTCCGCTTCCCATAGATCGAAGAGGCTCGCGACAATGGCCACGGACTTTTCCTGACGGAGCGCGGCGCGGCTTCCGGCATCCTTGCCGCGAACCTCGTCCTCGACCTTCCACAATTCGGTCATGGCGATGATCGAATCCGTCGCGGCCTGCGAGATCCCGCTGATGTGCAGGTCGTAGAATTTGCGCCGCAGGTGAGCCCAGCAGCCGGCGAGCCGGATTGTTTCATTGCTGCCGGCTTTGGCCCGTGCCTTGACCAGGTTGGTATAGGCCGAGTAGCCATCCACTTGCAGGATGCCGCTGAATCCGGCGAGGTGGCGCGCCACGCAATCCGCGCCTCTGCTGTCTTCAAAACGATAGGCAACCATTGGCGGACTGGTTCCGCCATAGGGTCGATCATCCCGTGCGTAGGCCCATAGCCAAGCTTTCGTGGTTTTCCCCGCTCCGGGGGCAAGGGTGGGCAAGGTCGTCTCGTCGGCGAAGACCCTTTCGCCCTCCTTGACGCGCTCAAGGATGTAATCGGCGAGCATCTGCAACTCGAAGCCCAGGTGCCCCATCCACTGCGCCATCAACGACCGGCTGAGTTCAACGCCATCGCGCAGATAGATCGTCTCCTGCCGGTAAAGCGGAAGGCCGTCGGCGTATTTCGACACGGCGATATAGGCGAGCAGCCGCTCCGTCGGCAGGCCGCTTTCAACGATGTGCGCCGACGCCAGAGCCTGGACCACGCCGTCACGGCCCCGGAAAGCGTATTTGGGACGGCGCGTGACGATGACCCGGAACTTCGGCGGCACGACGTCCAACCGCTCGGATCGATCCTCGCCGATCAGAACCTTTTCCAGCCCCTCGCAGTCGCCCGGGATTTCCGGCTCGATAACTTCCTCGATGCGTTCGAGATGAGCTGCAAAACCCTTGCGTGGACGCGCTGCGCGCTTTGGCTTGCCCTTGACTGCGTGATCGAGTTCGCTGCGGATCGCAGAAAGGCCGGTCTCGACCTCTTCGAAGGCAAAGGAGGCCTGCTCGTCGTCGATGGCCAGGCGTAGCCGCTCGGAACGCGTGCCATGTTGCGTGCGCTGCAAAACCTTCAGGATCGACGTGAGATTGGCAATCCGCTCGTTGGCGCTCTTCTCGACGGCCTTCAGCCGGGCGACCTCCGCCTCGGAGGCTGCGATCCGAGCTTCGGCGACTACGATCCGGGCCTCGCTCGCAGCCTGCTCGCGAGCCATGGAAAGGATCATCGCCTTCAGCGCATCAACGTCGTCGGGAAGGGCAAGACCCGGTAGAACCATGGCAGGCAGCAAAGCACAAAAACAGCCGCTTTCCCAACCGTTCCAGCCGCATGATTCATCTTGCCGCAGGCCGGTTTCAGCCCGTCGATAACGGCCGCCTGATCCTGGCCGGACGGATCTTTTTCCAGTCTAACCCGGCCAGAAGCGCCATCAGCTGGGCGTGGTCGAGACGCATGCGCGCGGCCGATATCGCAGACCAGCAGAAGCTGTGATCTTCCAGAGTCTTCGAATAAAGACAAACCCCGCTGCCGTCCCACCACACGATGCGAACCCGGTCCGCACGCTTCGAACGGAATACGTGAAGCGCCCCCGAGAACGGGTCCAGGCCACCATCCCTGACCAGCGCCATCAAAGCTGCCGCGCCCTTGCGGAAGTCGACCGGCTGGCACGACACGTAAACCACCACACCGGAAGCGATCATGCCTTGCGAGATCGACGCACGATGTTTGCACAAATGTAATGGCCGCTGCAAGAGTGATGCACGATGGACAGTGGTGGGGCACGCGTTGACGAGATGTCAAGCAGTCAGGATTTTCGCTTCCTTGGCGGCGTTGAGAAATGCCACGCGCGCTACCTCCGGTGCGCTGCCGCCGCCGAGCACCTTCATGCACGCCATGCGAGCCTGGATGCGGCGCCCGGTTTCTCCAATGGGCCAGCGGTAAAGCAGCATTTCGGCGGCTTCGCGGGTGCTCGAAACACTGACTTTGCCCGAGGACAGCAAAACGGTCACGGGCTCTTCGAACGTGCCGACGTCTCGTTCGCAGGTCATATGCTGGTCTCCTTTCGCAATCTCCCCAAGACCTTACGGGTGAACCATCCGTTCCGTTGCGTCACGTTTGGCCCGGTGGGCGAACATTCTGTGAGGATGGGACCTCGTCCAGAGCGCGGGCTTGATCGCTCAGACTAGACTCGCCAACCCGTTGCGGTCCTCAAATGGCGAGAACCGTCCTTATCGTTACGAGCCCGCTATGCCTTGGTCAGTTGCCGGCGCTGATATCGGAAACGAAGCGCGGAAGGGCACTCTGCCGCCCAGAGTAACCGGCCTGCACGGTGAGGACGAGAAGGACGCTCTTCCAAGCGCGGAGTTCGAATCCTCCCTCACCGCCATAAGTCATTGTTTAGATCAATAAAAATACAAGAATAGGTTGGGCGCCCGCCATAAAGCCCGCCTACCGAAAACGGGTATTCGCGGCACGTCAGCTTACGACACAAATATGCGGGGTTGATGGTTGGACCTGGTAGATGGCAGAGATCAACTTCGGCCTCGCTAAGCGAAGTCGTGGGGTTCATGCGACAGCGGAATCAGGATACGCGACGAGCACCCCGTGCCGGGTCAACCTCGCCGTCGGGAAGTACCGATCGGTGCGGAACCAAGCGGATTCACGCTTGTCGGCAGCGGACGCCGGCGGTGGCGATCAGCACCCGAGCAGGCTCCTCATTAGCGAGACAAACGTCCAGAGCGGAGGCCAATCTTGGCACGCGACCGCGCCATCCTGAACGACCGCTCTCCTCGGCTTAGTCAAGCATACCTGCGGAATGAAGCGCCTGGCCTGTGACAAATGAATCTCTGCTGGACCGCCGATGATATGGGGAGGCGCTCGCAAATCGCGCCCTACGCGCGGGTTGATCGGTTGATTAACATCAAAGCTTGAATATGAGAAATGCGCCAACTGTGACGGCGGTGGTCACCGTGGCTCGAGTGTCAGCAGATGTGGTAAGGTTGAGTGTCGGCGAGTAGCAGAGGTCCAGCAACAATGACTTTGAGGCGAACCAGAGCTTACGGCGCATCCGGCTTGGTTCTAGCGGTTTGCACTGTGTTTGCTTGGCAGAACGCCACTGCCGCTCAAAATTGCGACGCAGCCGCGACGCCTGGCGTCAATTGGCACGAGTGTGACAAGAAGCTTCTCATCCTAGAAGGACAGGACCTGAGCGGGGCGAACCTGTTCGGTGTTGATTTCACTTCGACCGACCTCAGGAACAGCAATCTCGTTGCCGCAAATCTTGAGAAGGCAACGCTTGTGCGTGCTTCCCTGGCCGACTCGACCGCCAAAGGCGCCCGGCTCGACAGAATCGAGGCCTACAGGACCGACTTCAGCCGTATGGACGCGCAGGGCGCTGTGTTTGCGAGCGCAGAAATACAGCGCTCGAATTTCCAGGGCGCCAATCTGACCAATGTTGATTTCACAAAGGCAGAATTGGGGCGTGCCCAGTTCCATGACGCCGATATCAGCGGCAGCCGCTTCTCGTTTGCCAATCTCGCACGGGCGGACTTCCGGGGAGCGACGTTCACCGCGCCGATAGACTTTGACCGCGCCTTTTTCTTTCTGACCCGTATCGAGGGCGTCGACCTTTCCAATTCGGTGGGTCTGTCCCAGTGGCAGCTCAACATGGCTTGCGGAGACGCCCGGACCGAGTTGCCTTCTGGCTTGACGAGGCCTGAAGATTGGCCCTGTCAATTCCAGCAGGAATAGTTGTCGGCAAGCGAACTGCGGCAATGCTGCGCCCGACAGGATGAAACTGAGAACCCCTATGTCATCGTTTGCGCTATATAACTTTTGCGACAGCCGGGAGCGGATGAATGGAATCGGGCCGTATTTCTCCCACTACCCACGCGGTCCGAGGCGGCAGAAATGGGGCCGAGCAGACCGTCCGCTGCTAGGGTACCCAGCACGCGAGCGGACATATGAGAGCTCGGTGCGAAGGTCCGGGATCAGGCCCATTGCGGACGTACGTGTTGGTTCGCCTGTTGGCGCTGAAGCGCCCATTTGGGCCGCTAGCCGCACATGTGCGGCGGCTCAAAAAAGCCGATTGTCATGCGCCAGCGGAACGCTGTGACAAGCGAACACCAGCGCCGCCACCGTTCTCTGGAATGAATTCGATCCCGGACGCTTCGAAGACTGCACGAATTTCGGCGAGGGTTGAATTCTTTAGCTGTTCGCCTCTTTCCAACCGCGCGATGGTATCGGGAGATACGTTTGCGTTTAGGGCTAACTCTCGAGTTCCCCAGCCCAACGCGACACGTGCCATTTTGCACTGAACTGCATTCATTTCGTAACCGTGATACGATTCTTGTTGATCCATAGCCGCTTTTTCAATATCGGCGTCGGCTTTCCTTGTGCGACCGTCTGCGTGCCCGAGGGTGAGGACGTGGCGGTCCACTCGATCGAGGCGCTCAATGAAGTGCTCGGCGAGGGGCCGGATATGGCAGCTCTCCGCGAGAAGGCCGAAGCTGATTTTGCGGCACATCAGGCTCGCTGGGATGCAGCTGCCGAGGAGGCTGGTTACACCGCCGCGCTCAAGGCCGAGTGCGAGGCTGGCGACCGGGCACAGGATCTGCTGGAAGCGTTCTCAACGACCCCCGCTACGACTCTCGCCGGTGTGGCGGGCAAGCTCGATGCCGTGTTGCGCGAGGGCGAAGCCTGGGAGGAATGCTCCGTGTTCCCCTGGCCGCAAATCCGCTCGGCGCTCAGCGATCTGGTGCTCATCGCCGAGCAGACGATGCCGGAACAGTTCATTCGCGGCGAGCAGCGTCGCAAGCTCGGCAAGCGGCGGGCTGGCTGCTGTTTCCGCGCCTGAAAGACGAAGAAGGAGGCGAGCTGTGAAGCCCATCCAACCCAACTTCCGGCGTCAGCCGAGAACCCCTCAACTTGCGGCGAAGCGTCTGCCTCACGTCACCCTTCAACCGCCATGGAATTGCCAGCGCAGAGCACTCTTGCGGCATCTCACCATCCGGCGGTGAGCGATCCCGATCTGCTGGATGCCTTCAACCGCGATGCCGCCGTGCAGAAATGGACCGTGCCTGAAGCTGCAGAGGCAGCGACAGCCCTGTGGGGAAAGCCAGCCGCAACCGCAATCGCCTGGTGCGCCGTGTCGGCGTATTGCGACGGGCGGACACAGGAGTATCGATTCTGGTTTCGGGTATTCGCCCTCTTCAAGCGGGTTCGCCCAATGCCGTGGCGGAAGCAGCGTCCGGCAAGGCTCGTCCAGACTCTTCCCGATAGATGGGGAGATTATGTCCGGCAAGAGAACTGCCCGCTTGTCGAGAGAAAGCCGGACCGAAGCCAGCCCGTCAAGGCCAGAGCCGCTTCGCGGTGGCGCGTGCCGCGCCAGCCTGGACCGGCAGTTTTCGGCCCGGCGGCCGCTTTGGACGCAGGCAAGGCTACGGTACGAGCGATACCGCTCCACCCCTCAGGCTGGGTTACTCCGGCAGTTCGTCGCCCTTGATCGGCGCCTTCCCTTTGCCGGCCCGTTTCAGGATGTGCAGCGCCTTGGGGATGTCGGCACGGGCAGCGCGTTCCTGAAAGTAGCTTTCCGTGCGCAGCGCCGAAAGCTTCTCAGCGACTGCCACATTGATGAACTGGTTGAGCGGCACGCCCTCGCTCTCCGCCACCTTGCGCGCCTCATCGAGAAGCGAGAGCTGAAGCCGCAGTGCGAAATTGCTTCTCCTCATGTCTTTCTCTCCAATCGTCTCAGCGCCTCACCCGGCGACAGGACCATGATACCGAAGCGCTCGGCCACCTTGCCGAAGTCGCGCAGGTTGAACGTCACTATAGCATCCGCCAGTCCGTTTACCGCAGCTTCCAGCACCATGTCGTCGTCCGGGTCGCGAACGGCGGGTCGCCAAAGGAAGACAAGGCGAACCGGCTCGGCGACGGCCGCCACCGCATCGAGCAACGCGTTCACATCCCCAGCCGACAGGCAGGAAGCCTCAAGGTGCTCAGGCCTTGTCATGACCGCCTGGTACTCGATCATCAACGGCACCGAAGCGATCAGCGTCAGCCGGCGCTCCAAAGCTGCCACCAACAGTTGGCGCGAAGCGCCGGCATCGCTTCGGATCGCCGCCACCATGGTCGCCGTATCGAGAAGCAGTCTCACGCAAGCATATTGGATATTGCGTGCGATATTGCAAGAGGCTCGAGCTTTGGCAGTTTGGCTTGGTTTCGGAATTCCCAAATCGCAGCGCGCAAGTATTTGCACGCCACCGTACGACCGCGCGGCAACTGAACTTGTCTTGCTGATCATCACGCCGCTCAATGCCCTTGATCTACACAGAAGAGCGGGCATGCCATGGTGGACGAGGCCAAACCTGGGAGCGACAGCGCAAGCCATGACTACAGGGCTGAGATGTCGGCACGAGACATGGCTGAACGAGCCGTCCTGTCGATCGCCCGTTTGTTGGGTCGGCGGGTTGCTCGGGAGCATTTCGAGGAATTGCAGGGGGCCAACGACAACAAAGTTCATCCTCTTGAAAAAACACCGTCAGAAGGGGAGGGTGGGGACGGCGGCGGCCATTAACAAAGAGAGGAAGAGGAGCGGTTCATGACCCGTGTCGCGCTGTATGCTCGTTACTCATCCGACAACCAGCGCGAAGCCTCTATCGAGGATCAGCTGCGGCTTTGCCGAGAGCTCGCGGCCAGGGAGAGGTGGACTGTCGTTGAAACCTATGTCGATGCCGCGATATCCGGCTCAAGCGTCATCCGTCGACCAGACATCCAGCGGCTTCTCGCCGATGCTCAAAGCGGGCAATTTGAGATCGTTCTAGCCGAGGCACTCGATCGCTTGTCACGCGACCAGGAGGACGTAGCCGGCCTCTTTAAGCGACTGCGCTTTGCCGGTGTCAGGATCGTCACTCTCTCTGAGGGCGCCGTGGACGAACTGCACGTGGGCCTGAAAGGAACGATGAACGCGTTGTTCCTGCGCGACCTAGCCGCCAAGATCAGGCGGGGCCAAAGCGGCCGCATATTGAACGGCTACAACGCCGGCGGCCTCTCCTACGGCTATCGCGTGGTCAAAAAACTCGATGAACGCGGCGAACCGATCCGCCGTCTGCGCGAGATCGATGAGGATCAAGCCGAGGTCGTGCGTCGGATTTTTCGGGAATTCGCGGCTGGTCAATCGGCGCGTACGATAGCTGCAGGCCTCAACAGGGAAGGTATCCCATCACCCTTTGGGGGTGCGTGGGGCGCCTCGACCATCAATGGCAATCTCAAGCGGAGAAGCGGCTTTCTCTACAACGAAGCCTAAATCGGGCTGCTCGTCTTCAATCGTCTTCAAATGCGCAAGGATCCCGAGACTGGGAAGCGCATCTCGCGGCCGAATCTGCCGGAAACCTGGCAGGTCATTGAAGTGCCGCATCTGCGTATCATCGACGATGAGCTATGGGATGCAGTGCAAGCCCGCAAGAAGCTTTATGGAGGCATGAAACTCCATCACCGCCGACGGCCGAAGCACATGTTCCCGGGGCTCGTGCGGTGCGGCTGCTGTGGCGCTTCCTATACGGTGAAGAACAGGAACCAGCTTGCTTGTGCCGCGCACCGTGAGAAAGGCACTTGTACCAATAACAGAACGATCCGTGTTGGCGAGCTTGAGAAGCGTGTGCTGGAAGGCATCCAGCGGCGCTTGCTGGCGCCAGATGCCATTGCGGGCTTCCTTGCTGAATATCATGCTGAGCATAAGCGACTGAACGCCATGAACCGCGAGCGGCAAAGGGAAGTCGAAAGGCGGCATGCCGGCATCGACAGGCAGATCGCTAACGTCGTCGATGCCATCGCTGACGGTGTCGCGACGACCAGCATGAAATCGAAGCTACTGGACCTCGAGCGCGAAAAGGAGAATCTAGCCCGAGAGCTACAGGCGATGGCGGCCGCGGAAAGCATTGCGGAGTTTCATCCGGCTGCGGTAACGATTTACCGTCGGCAAGTATCCGAGCTCCAGGACGCGTTGCAATCCGACGAGTGTGAGCGGCACCAGGCGGCGAGGATCATCCGCTCACTGGTCACGGGGATCGAGATCATTCCGACGGAGGGTAGGGGACAGGTTGAGCTGAAAGTTCGCGGTGCGCTGGCGGAGCTTCTCAACCTGCCAAATCGTAAACCAGGAACAGCGCCTAGCGCTGCAGTGATGGTAGCGGGAGAGCGCTACCGCCTTCCCCACACTCATCGAACTCCCAGTTACAATTTCGCTGCTGCGGCTGAGCGAGGCGCGCTATCCTAATTGCGGCCTGGCGGGTGACGGCATGGGGCCCAGAAGCCGACGTTCACGAAAGTGAAGTCAAGTTTGGACAGCCCCATCAATTTCCAATGCGATACGCATCAGCTGCTCGATAAAGTCGCTAACTACTCTCGATGGACGTCGGTTGGGTGGCAACAACAGAAGAGTTCGGAAGGAGATTCCCGGGAGAAATGGACGGAGGCTGAGGTTTCCGTTGAGATAGGGAAGGGCAGTTAAAGGATTGACCATTCCGCATCCAAGCCCCGCATTGACCATCGAGCAGATGGTGGTGGAATAGGGGGTTTCTAGAACCACTTTGGGCTTGATGCCGTGATCAGCGAAGATGGCCTCTGCTTCCCGTCTCGTAGTGTCCTCCGGAGCCAACGCGATGAAGGCCTGCCCATGGAGATCGGCGGGACGGATCACTTCCCTCCCCTCTAGCGGATGGCCCTTGGGCATGGCGATCGCGACCCGGTAGTTCCGGAATGGGTGGGCTTCGACGCCCGCAAGATCGATCTCGTCCGCCGCCAGGCCGACGTCGAACTGGCCGGAGGCGACGAGTTCTTTGACTTCCGAGGATAGCCTTGCCTGAAAGGTGATCGCAACGTCAGGGTGACGGTGTTGAAATGCCTTTAATGCCTTTGGCATTACATTCGTACTTAATGCGGAGAGACTTGCGATCCGGATTTCCCCCGAACCGAAGTCGCGAATCCGCGCCGCGGCCCCTTTCAAATGGATGAGGCCGGAGAATGAGGTCTCCACTTCCCTGAAAAACAGGTTGCCTTCTGCCGTCGGCGACATCCGTCCTTTGATGCGGTGGAAGAGCGCGAAACCGATGTCGCGCTCCAGTTCTTGGACGGCCTTGCTCACCGCAGGTTGTGAGATGCGTAGTATCTCCGCGGCGCGTGAGGCGGTTCCAATCGTCATCACGGCGTGGAAGACCTCGATCTGGCGAAGATTCATGGCGCACCTATAACCTGAGAGAATAGCACATCCCGATCTTGATATTGGACGGAATAGGTTTTGTCATGCTGTAACTGTCTCCAACACATGAGGAGCAAGCATGAACGATCTCACCCAATGCGTTGTGACCCCCAAAGTCAAAACAGACGGCTTCGAGGCTCTGGGTGCAGCCGTCCATCGGGCTTCGACGATCGTATTCGCGGATGCCGCAGCCTACGCCACTCGCGGCCAGCGAGGGCCTGACGGCTATTCCTACGGCCTCTACGGCACCCCGACGACGCGTACACTGGAGCAAAAGATCACTCAGCTCGAGCAGGGTCACCGGACGCTTCTCGCGCCATCGGGCCAGGCCGCAAACGCAATCGCAATGCTCGCCGTCCTCAATGCCGGAGACAAGGTACTGGTGGCGGACACGGCCTATCCCCCGGTCCGTGATTTTGTGAACACCGATCTGGCAAAGTTTGGCGTCCGAGCGGAGTACTACGATCCCACTTCGCCCGAGGGGCTCGAACGTCGGATCGACGGGAACACGAAACTGGTGTGGTGCGAGTCCCCCGGTTCGACGACCATGGAAGTCCAGGATCTGCCGCGGATTGCCGAGATCGCGCATCGGCACGGCGCGCTCGTCGGATTCGACAACACCTGGGCGACCCCTCTTAACTTCAAGCCCCTCGTACATGGGGCCGACATCGTGACCGAAGCGCTCACCAAATATATCTCGGGCCATTCCGACGTGCTGATGGGATCGATCACGGTGGCTTCCGAGCAGCTTTTCAACGCGCTCAAGGCGACTATGGGGCGCGCCGGGATCGGTGTTTCCCCCGACGACGCCTCTTTGGTGTTGCGGGGCATGGAGACTCTTGGCGTGCGAATGAAACACGCGCACGACGGCGCGACGGCGATGATCAACTGGTTCCGCGGCCACCCAGCCGTCGAGCGTGTGCTCTACCCCGCCCTGCCGTCTTCTCCCGGGCACGAATTCTGGAAGCGCGACTTCCTCGGCGCGAGCGGAGTGTTCAGCGTGGAATTGGTTCCCGAAGCACTGCCGCACGTGCCGGAGGCGCTCAATACGCTAGAGACGTTCGCCATCGGCGCCTCGTGGGGTGGGACACGCAGCCTCGTTGCCCCCATGCCCGTGAAGAGCAACCGCTCCGCGACGACTTGGAGTGGGCAGGACCTCCTTCTGCGGTTCAGCGTGGGGTTGGAATCGCACGACGATCTCATGGCCGATCTCGAGAAAATGTTGGCCCAAATCCAAGCACGGATCGACGACGAGCGGTTCGGCAAAGAAAACATCCGGCAATCAATGCTGTGAGTGAACACAAAAAGGGGAATGACAATGAACAACAACAACGAATTCATGCGAATAGACAGGCGCTCCTTCCTGGCGGGCGTCTCAAAACTGCTGGGAGTTTCGGCGCTATCCTCCATCCTGCCGTCAATCGTTGCGGCATCAGAGGTTAAGGACACGCTTCGCATCGCGATCGCCAAGCCCGCCGGGGATATCAATCCTCACAAATACACCGGCCTGTGGGGCGTTCAGGACCTCGTTTTCGAGCCGCTGGTTAAATACGGCCATGACGGTAAGATCGAGCCAGGGCTGGCGACCGAATGGTCGGTCGAAGACGGGGGCAGGCTGCTTAAGCTCACCTTGCGCAAGGGCGTGACTTTCCACGACGGCACTCCGTTCGACGCCGCGGCGGTGGAATGGAACCTGAAGAGGTGGATCGGACTCGAAGCGAACAACTGGATGAATTCGTCCCGGCTTTACGCCGGAACGGACATCGTCGACGATGATCACGTCAACGTCCGGTTCAAGGAACCGGTCCTCGGCCTGCTCCAGGAGTTCGCTTACGTCCGGCCAGTCAGGCTCCTCAGCCCCAAGTCGGTCTCTGGGGACGGTAGCTATAAGGCACCCGTCGGCACGGGACCGTGGCATCAAGCGACTGCCGGGAATGAGGGCAGTGCCTTCGAGCGCTTCGACGCCTACTGGGGTGACAAGCCCTCTTTCAAATATCTTGAGGTAAAAGTCCTTCCGGACTCGCGCGGCCGCATGGCAGCGTTGCGCGCGGGCGACGTGGATCTGATCGGCGGAGCGTTTGTGTCGCCTTTGACCGCAACGGAAGCAGAGACGCTGAAGGGAGCGGGCATCGATGTCGTCATCGATCCCGGCACCACCACAATGATTATGGCCTTCAACACTTCCCGCGTCGAAGCGCTGAGGGACCCGAAAGTCCGCAAGGCGATCAACCTCGGCATCGACCGGGCTGCGATCTCGCAAGTGCTTTACCGCGGTCTGGCGACCTCCACTGGCAACCTGTTCTCCGAAACCGTTCCGTATTCGGGGAAGCGCTTCGATGTGCCTAGGCGGGATACCGAGACCGCAAAGTCGCTGCTCGAGGAGGCAGGCTGGGTCCGGGGGCCTGTCAGGCAGAAGGACGGCAAGGACCTTGCCATTGAACTGGTCGTTAGCGAGGAGCAAGTACCGGGGTCCCGATCCGTCGCGGAAGTGATCCAGTCCGAGCTCCAGGAGATTGGCGTCACGCTCACGATCCGCTCGGTGGATCATGCCTCGCGGCACAGCGACATTCCGGAGCGCAAGTTCGATCTCGCTTTCTTCCAGACGTTCGGCGCGCCATACGAACCTTTCGGGACTGTGGTGGGCCTGTTCCTATCCACCTATGACAACGGCGTGGACGGCAAGCTCTTCATCGACCCCGAGCACCTCGATCCGTTGGTGCTCGCCGCGATGTCCGCGCCCGAAGGCGAGATGGAAGCAGCTCTACAGAAGGTCTATGACTGGCTGCACGACAACGACGCCATCGCGCCGCTGCTCTTCGTTCCGGGCATATGGGCGCATGCCGCTCGGGTGAAGGGCTTCCAGAGCCCCGCGACCGAGTACGACATGCCCTACGAGAATATCACACTGGCGGAGTAGGATACGGCCGTGTTCGCCTTCATCGCTAAAAGGGCCCGCAACGCAGTCTTGTTGCTGTTTCTGGCGTCCGTTCTATGCTTCGCGCTCGTGGTATCCGCTCCGGGCAACGTGGCGATACTCATCGCCGAGTTGCGGACGCCGACGGCCACCAAAGCCGATATCGCCAAGGTCGAGGAGGAATTGGGGCTCAACAAGCCGCTTCTCGAACGCTACGGCTTCTGGCTGAACGGAGCGATCCACGGCGACTTCGGCATTTCCTACAAGACGGGCGAGGCGGTCGGCGCGTCCCTCAAGAGCCGCCTTGCTGTGACCGCCACCCTCGTTGCGGGCGGAGCGGTCGTGGCTTTCTTGCTGAGCCTGTTCGTCGGCTTCGTAGGCGCGCTCTGGGCACATAGGGCGCCAGACGTGGTCACCCGAGGGAGCGCTCTTCTGGGCGCTTCGACTCCGTCCTTCTTCGTCGGAGCACTGCTGGTCTACGCCTTTTCGGTCACGTGGCACGTCTTTCCGACCTTCGGGTTTGCCGGACCCGTCAGTTGGGTGCTTCCATGGCTCACTCTGGGATTTCTTCCCGCAGCAGTTTTGAGCCGCGTCGTCCGAGTTGGCTTCGAGGAGGCGATGGCCAAACCTTATGTCCTAACGGCCATGAGCAAAGCACTGTCAAGGACGAGTATTCTGGTTCGCGACGCGATCCCGAACATCGCGCCGACGTACTTGAACGCCTTGGGAACGCAGATCGGGACGATGGTCGTGGGCGCGGTCGTTGTCGAACCTCTGTTCGCTTGGCAGGGCATCGGCGACCTCTTCCTGACCGGGGTGAGATTCCGCGACTTCATGGTCGTGCAGGCCTGCCTTCTGGTCTTCATCACGTTCTTCATCATCCTGAACGTCGTGGTCGACATCTGCATTACGCTGACCGATCCGCGCCTTAGACTTCAAAGGAGCTGAACATGCAGCCAGTCAGACCACTCCTGAAGGCCATTGGCGCCTTCCCGCGCTCGGCGGTATTTACTATTGGCGCGTTCGTTCTGTTGGGACTGCTCGCACCCTACATCGCGCCACATGATCCCAATGCGCAAGACCTGCTGATCGCTGGCCAGGGCCCGACGCTCGCCCATCCGTTCGGAGTCGACCATCTCGGGCGCGATACATTGAGCAGGTTGATTGTGGCGGCTCGGACGTCGCTGGTCGGAGTCTGTCTCGTCCTTGTGTGCGCGCACGCCATCGGCATCGCCATCGGCACGATTGCCGGATACCGGCGGGGCTGGACGGACGAACTGCTGATGCGCATCGTTGACGTCGGCCAGGCAATCCCCAGCCTCATCGTCTCACTTGCGGTGATCGGCATTGCCGGAGTCAGCTACTGGAACATGATCCTCGCGCTCGCGCTCGCCTGGTGGCCGGGTAGCGCCCGCATTAGCCGGGCCGTGGCTGTCAACACCATGAACAAGCCCCACATGGAGGCCCTAAGAGTATTGGGCGCAAGTCCCGTTCGCATTTACTTTGTCCATCTTCTTCCCACGACGATCGGGGCGGTGCTCGTATATGCCACGGCCGACGCCGGAGCAGTCGCGCTCGCAATCGCAACGTTGAGCTTCCTCGGGCTGGGCATCCAGCCGCCGACGCCTGAATGGGGACAGATGTTGGTCGACGCGCTTCCATATCTCGAGTCCGATCCGCGCCAGGTCATCCTGCCGGGGCTGACCCTGACTTTAGCTGTCATCGGATTCAACATCCTCGGTGAAGCGGTCGCCCTCAACAGAGTTCCGAAGCCGCTGACCTCCCGGATGCTCGCGGCCCGTCGCCGGGTAACCGCATTCTGGGCCAAGGAGGCACGGCCATGAGTTCTGAACCGATACTCCGCGTCAAAGATCTGACCATAGACCTGCTGACGGCGCATACCGTGGTCCGCCCAGTCGACGGAGTAGCCTATGAACTGAGCCGTCGAGAGACCCTCGCGATTGTGGGAGAAAGCGGTAGCGGCAAAACGGTCACCTGCTTTGCGCCTCTCGGCCTGATGCCCGTGGGCGTCCAGGCGGATATATCGGGCTCCATTTTGTTCGACAGCCGCCAGCTCGTCGGATCGGACAATGAAACGCTTCGCAGCCTGCGCGGAAAATCCATTGGCTTCATTTTCCAGGACCCGATGAGCGCGCTCAATCCCGCCCGCCGGGTCGGACGGCAGATAGCCGAAGTAGCCGAGCTTCACCTCGGCATGACCGCAAGAGCTGCGGAAACCCGGGCGCTTGAACTTATCAAGATGGTCGGGATGTCCGACCCCGAAATACGCCTCAAGCAGTATCCCCATGAGCTTTCGGGCGGTCTCCGACAGCGTGTCATGATCGCAATCGCCATTGCCGCCGAGCCGACACTTCTCGTAGCCGACGAGCCGACCACCGCGCTCGACGTGACGGTCCAGGCGCAAATCCTCCGACTGCTGAAGGAAATCCAGTCCAGAATGGACATGGCCATGATCTTGATCACGCATGACATGGGTGTCGTGGCGGGCGCGGCCGACCGCGTAATGGTGATGTACGCGGGGCGCCACGTCGAAACCGGACCGACCGAGCGTGTACTCTCCCAGCCGCAGCATCCCTATACGATGGGCCTCATCGACGCAATTCCGAGGAAACAGGACGCAATCGGATCGCGTTTCCGTGGATTGCCGGGCGTTCCGCCCATCCTCGGCGCGCCGATCACAGGGTGCGCTTTCATGGCCCGCTGCGGATACGCTGTGGATGCCTGCGGCGAGCGGCGACCGCCGTTCTTGCCGACGGCAGTTCCGGGTGTGTCAGCCGCCTGTCCCGTTCTGAATATTCGGGCGAAGGAGTGCGCATAATGAGCGCGATACTCGAAGTCGAGCATCTGGTCACCAGCTTTCCAAGTGCCAAACGTGGCCAAACGATCAAAGCGGTAAACGACGTCTCAATCCACCTCAATCAAGGCGAGATCGTCGGCTTGGTGGGGGAGTCTGGCTGCGGCAAGTCCACGCTCGGCCGTTCGATCGTCGGCTTGGAAAAACCCCAATCCGGACGTGTCGTTTTTGATGGCGTCGACCTCGGCTCCTTGAGTGGACGCCGTCTGCGGGAAGCGCGTCGGGCAGTTCAGTACGTATTCCAGGACCCCTATGCATCGCTGAATGATCGCCAAACTGTGGGCGAAGCCATAAACGAAGCCCTCATCATTGCAGGTTTGCGTTCGCAAACGGAACGCGAGGGGAGGATCGCTGAGCTCCTCAACCAAGTCGGTCTGGCGACGACGGTCCGGGACAGATTCACCCGTGAACTCTCAGGCGGCCAGAGGCAACGCATCGCGATCGCGCGCTCGCTGGCCGTAGAGCCGCGGGTTTTAATCTGCGACGAACCGGTCAGCGCGCTAGACTTGTCTATACGGGCGCAGGTCATGAACCTATTCCTCGATCTCAGAGAGAAGCTCGGCGTGTCCTGCCTCTTCATCGCGCATGACCTCGCGCTTGTCCGGCAGGCGGCGAGCCGGGTCTACGTGATGTATCTCGGCAAGGTGGTGGAAAGCGGTAGCTCGGAAGAGGTCTACCGGAATCCGAGCCATCCCTACACCCAACTCCTTCTCGCGTCTGTCCCCGAGGCTGATCCTGCCACCGAACGTCGGCGCAACCCTCCGTTGATCACGGGCGAAATCCCAAGTCCGACGAATCCGCCCTCCGGCTGTTTCTTCAGGACGCGGTGTCCCCTTTCAGTGGAAGCTTGTGCGGAGGCTGAGCCTGTGTCGCAAGAAGTAAGCTCAATGCACAAGGCGGCGTGCAGGTTCGCCGGCGGCCTATTCGCGAAACGGGTCTCGGCCGCATGATTAAACGTCAGATCTAGCTGAGCGTGCGGGACCTGATGCGTTGCGCATTCTGGTGGCGAAGCAGAGATTTGCGCTCCCTCCTTCCGGTACCGGGCCGGCAGTGAGTGGGAAAGCGCTCTGTCGGCAGCCCTGGTTACTCAGGCGGGCCGGGAGGATCCTCTTGCCGGTTATTATTCCGCTTCTTGTAGCGTTGGCTTAAGTGCCTGCCATTGCTCGTGAGACATGGTTGGCAGGTCAAACTGGTTGCGAGTGGTCGAATAAGCCGTTATCATTCTAGGCGGCATCGTCTGCCAGATCGTGCAGCTGGTTGTCTCGATCCGCGACCGCGAGATGCTTCGTGTCACCGGCGATCCCTGGGACGGTCGCACACTGGAATGGTCCACGGCGTCGCCGCCGCCGGCCTGGAACTTTGCCGTCTTGCCGCATGTGGCCGAGCGCGACAGCTACTGGGTCGCGAAGCAACGCGCCAACGCACAGCAAGCTCAACCGGTGCCACCGCGCCCGTACGAGCCGATCGAAGTACCGAAGAACAGTCCAGTCGGGGTCGTCAACGCCTTCTTTGCCGTCGTCATTGGTTTCGCCCTGATCTGGCACATCTGGTGGATGGCCGGGCTGGGGCTGATCGGCACCTTTTGACGATCCTCATCTTCGCGTTTCGGGGTGAGGACCCGCCAGCGCCGATGCCGGCGCCCTCGTGCTGGCCATCGGGACGCTCAGCTTTCTGGGCCTGGGCGTTGCACCGCCGACGCCGGAATGGGGCCAGATGCTTGTCGACGGCATGAGTTACATCGAGGAGTTTCCGCGCCTCGTTGTCCCCCCTGGTCTAGCCCTGACGCTGGTTGTAGTCAGCTTCAACCTCTTGGGTGAAACATTTGCGCTGCAAAAGGTGCCGCGGCCGGTTCGCGGGGAATGCTGCGCAAGGGCTCGCGAAGAGGCCGAGCGCGATGCCGTCGAAACGGGAACGGGTTCGACATGAACGACGACAAGCCAATTTACGCGATCGAGAATTTGATCATCGATCTCTATGCAACTTCCGTATCCGTCCGGGCGGTCGATGGCGTCTCATTCAGCGTTCGGCCCGGCGAAACGGTGGCGGTCGTCGGGGAAGCGGCTCTGGAAAAACGGGCATGACGCTCGGCCCTCTCGGCCTGCTGCCCGAAGGCGTGACTGTAGCGATGCGCGGGACGGCTCAGGCCGACGGGAGCGACCTGATCGGCTGGGGCCCAGGCAACTGTCCGAGCTTCGCGGCCGCTACTTTGGGGTGATCTTTCAGGATCCGATGAGCGCGCTCAATCCGACGCTGAAGATCGGCCCGCAACTGGCACGCCAGGCGCGCCGCTTCGCCGGCCTAGCACGAGGCTGCCCGCAGGCAAGCGGTGTCGCTGTTGGCGCGCTTAGGCATTCCCGACCTCGAGGACCGCTGCCATCGCTATCCACGAAATGTCGGGTGGCATGCTGCAGCGCGCGATGATCGCGCTGGCGCTCGCGGCCCGACCGCACGTGCTGATCGCGACGAGCCCACCACAGCCCTGGACGCCACCGTCCAGGCACAGATCTTGGAGCTCATCCGCCAGATCCAGCGCGAGGAAGGCATTGCTGTGGTGCTGGTCACGCACGACATCGCCGTGGTCGCCTCCGTCGCCGACCGGGTCATCGTGCTCTATGCCGGGCAGGTAGCGGAAGAGGGAATCGCCATGGACGTCCTGACGCGGCCCGTTCACCCCTATACGCGCGGGCTGCTTGCATCGGTGCCGGACTTTCGGTCCGACGAAAGGGCGACGACCCGCGAGATACCGGGCCTGCCGCCAAGCCAGATCAGGCTGGAACCGGGTTGCCGTTTCGCCGACCGCTGCGAACTGGTCGAACCAGGTTGCCGAAAACACCGTCCGCCGCTGCAGTCGATATCGGTCTCGGCAAATCCGCATCGCGTGGCCTGCCCGGTCGTGATCAGGCGAGAGGGGATTGCCGTTCATGTCTGATGCCGCCGCAATCGAGCAGGGGGCTGAAGGTTCATTTCCAGAACCGCGACGGAACGGGCGCGGTCCGGGCGGTCGACGGCATCGATCTGAGCATTCCGCGCGGAGCCTTCCACGGCATCGTCGGCGAGTCAGGCTGCGGAAAGACGACGCTCGCCCGCACCGTCGTCGGCCTGCAGAAGGAGAGCGAAGGCACGGTCCTGATCGCCGGCAGAAACCGCGCCGAATGGTTGAAATCAGACAGGAAGTCGTTCAGCCGGGAGGTCCAGTTCGTCTTCCAGGATCCGCTGGGTTCGATGAGCCGGCGGCAGACTGTCTACCAGGCGCTTGAGGAACCACTGCAAATCCATCGCCTCGGTTCCTCCGCCGAGCGACCCCGGCGCATCGCCGAGCTTCTGGACCTGGTCGCGCTGCCACAAACCGTGCTCGACCGCCTGCCGCGCTCGCTTTCCGGCCGCCAGCGCCAGCGCGTTTCTATCGCCCGTGCGCTTGCCTTGAAACCATCGATCCTGGTTTGCGACGAGCCGCTGAGCGCGCTCGATGTCTCGATCCGGGCGCAGATCGTCAATCTGTTCACATCGCCAAAGACAGCTCGGCCTTACCATCGTGATTGTCGCGCATGACCTCGCAATCGTGCGCGAAGTCTGTTCGGACGTGACTGTGATGTATCTCGGCCGCATCGCCGAAGCTGGCGTGGCACGGCCGCTGTTTCGCGAACCCGCCCATCCGTACAGCCAGGCGCTGCTGTCCGCAGTTCCTTCGCCTGACCCGCGCATTGAGGCCGACCGCCGCCGCATCATCCTCGCAGGCGACCCGCCGAGCCCGAGCAATCCACCGCCGGGCTGCCGGTTCAACACGCGCTGTCCGGTGGCGATGGATATCTGCCGGTTGGACGAGCCCCAACTGCGTCCCGTTCCTCATGGCGGCGTCGCCGCCTGCCATCTGGCTGAGAGTGATCACCGCCCGGTGATCTGGACAACGAATGGCAGTTGGTCTTCCGAGAATAACGTTAAGCGCCGTCTGCGGGCGTCTGATCTCGCTGCGACGGGATTAGATTGGCCTACCACCACCCTCGCACGGCGGGGAGGCCGGAGCGGACGCGCGATTCGCGTCCGGGTGTGAAAAAGGTGAACTCCTGCGTGTCCAACAAGCCGTAGCGAGACGCGATGTCGTAATAGCAAGCGGCCTCAACGCTGGCGGCGGCCTCTGCTCCACCGATGCAGGCCACCGAGCAATCCGATCTTGAAGATTACGAAAAGGGCCACGAGTGCAATCACTGTGTAAGAGATCGGATTTGAGGCGTCGCTTAGACCGCGCCACGATAGCCACCAGGGCGCGCCTGCGTGCATGGCGATCAGCGCGACGATGCCTAGCACTAGGCCTATGGTGTGCAGGTGGCTCATGGCTGCAGGCCGTGCCGGGCCTGAGGGTTCTTCCGTGCCGAGAGCGACAAACCTATCGCGAATACGGGCGACGTCGGCGGCCGCCGTGGCTAGCACGAACTGCAGGTTCTTCGTGCCAACCGCGCCGCTAGCGACGATGTTGAGACCCGAGTCCCGGAATTCCGTTATGATGTCGTCGACTGTGCTGACGCCGTGATGGCGGAAGCGATCGATGAAGCCTCCATCCTGTGGCGCTTGCACGAAGTCGACGGCGAGTACGCGACCGGATGGCTTCAGGACTCTGTGTATCTCATGAGCCATCTGATTACGTCCATCGGCAGAAAGATGATGGAGCATCAGCGTCGTCGTTACGACATCGAATTCGGCATCCCGGAACGGCAATGCCTGGGCGGCGGCCTTTTCAAAGGTGACCTTCAGACCGACTCTTCGAGCCTTCGCACCCGCCCTGGTGATCATTTCCGGTGACGCATCGATCCCGTGCACGGTGCCCGTCGGCCCGACCTGCTGCTTGGCAAGTATAGCGAGCGTTCCCGTCCCGCACCCTATATCGAGGACGGACTCTCCAGGTTCGAGCTGCGTCAACCGGAGGATCTTTTCGCGAAAGGCGCGTTCGCGGCCTAAGGTGAACAGCCAAGTCATCAGATCGTAGCGTGCTGCCCAATGTATGACGCGGCCGGGCGCGCCGGCTCCGCTGTTGTTATGCCCATGTTTTCTCATCAGAGACTCCTTGGCCACTCTCGCCGGTTTATGGACATCATGTTCGGAAACTGACATGGTATCCGGGAACGCGTCAACGACCATTCGCGGCAGAATGTCCGGTACCGCACGGTCCTCTGCCATCTGAACGGAAAAAGCTCATGGGAACGGAAAAGACGATAGACCGCCGTGTCGCCCGGACCCGGTCGACTCTTCACCATGCGCTGATCACTTTGATCCTGAGAAAGGGATATGAAGCAATTACCGTCGAGGACATCTGCAATGAGGCGAACATCGGCCGATCGACCTTTTACGCGCACTTCACCAGCAAGGACGACCTCAAGCGCAGCGGCCTGGACGATCATCTGCGCGCCATGCTGGTCGAACGCCAGCGGCATGCGCTTGCAGCGCCAGGCGAGCTGAAAGATCGCAGCTTGGGGTTCGTGCTCGGTATGTTCGAGCACGCGCGTGAACATATAGATCTCTACCGAGCTCTGGCCGGGGGCCGCGGTGGGACTATTGTGCTCGGCAGCATCCGCGAGATTCTATGCGATCTCGTGCGCGCGGAGCTTGCCGCAAACAAGGACAGGAAGCTCCCCGATGTCGTGCCGAACGAACTGATCGTCCAGTTCGTCGTGGGTGCCTTTCTGTCGGTGCTGATCTGGTGGCTCGACGGCGGCGCCAAATTGCCGCCGCAACAAGTCGACCAGATCTTCCGGCGTCTGGCCACCGAGGGCGTCCCGTCGGCTTAGATATCAGGCCGACGAACTGTGTAGCAGTCAGTTGCACTTGCCGGCGTTGCCAATTCACCAACCACCGGCTTTGTTCGACGCATGTCCTTGAGGTCGCGATACACCGCCGTGAGGTCTGTCGACCAACGCCTCCGATACGTGGCTTGCGGCCGTCAGACGGCCGTCGGCGTGGACAGCAGCCACAGCCCGAAAACCGTATATCCGACCATAAAAACGGTCAGCGGAAATTGGCTGAGCGCCGCGCGGCTGCGCGCCGGATGCAAACGGAACGCCAGCCCATGCGCGACCAGAACGGCAAGTATATGGCCGCCGATGATCGCCGCCGCCTGAAAGTTCCAGATGATCCACGCTGCATCGGAGCCCATGATCACTCCCGCCCCGACATTCATGTGCGCCGTGCCGAATAGGTTCCATCCCCGATCAAACGGATCCGAAATAGCGACGAGCGCATTCTGGCCGTTCACCAGGAGGGCCGTCAGATAGTGGGAAAAATGATAGGCGAGCGCGATCGGGACGATCGACCAGACAAGGAGCCCGACCGCTTTTCCGAAAGAGATGCTCCCGGCCAACCGCTCACCGACAAACACTGCGGCGAAGAACACGGCGACAAGTGCGATAAACATCAGCACAAGACCGGCGCTGTTGATTCCGACTAATGCCGAGCGCCCCGGAAATTCGAGCGGATTGACCCCATTCGCGCCCAGCCAAGAGAAGGTCTTCGACAGACCGTCGAAGGACACCGAGCTCAACGTCAGCAACAGAAAGAGCATACCGCTCGCCGGTAAGGCTTGCGCGCTCCACAATTTCGCTCCAGGCCAGCAGAGTGAGAGGGCGCGCCCCCCGCTTGGGTGGTCCGGCGTCGTTTCGACGATGGCGAAGCGTGACACCATGCGGAAGAACGCGGACAGAAACTCGCCGCGCCGGCTCCAGCCTTCGTAGCCGAAGATGATCATGCAGACGAAGGTCGAGAGCCAGTAGGCCATGAGAGCGAACGCAAGCCGCGCCGGATCTTCGGGCGCCCGATAGATCAGCTCGAACCAGGCGAAGCTTGCAAACAAAATCAACGCCGGCCAGTAAGCCAGTCCTTGTGGCATTGTGCGATCGCGGAATGCCGGGAAGACGCTGGAGAAAATGCGCCACGGCCCGTACCACGGGTTTGTCCACGACCAAACATTGCCGAATACGCCCTGAAGCAATGTCAGTCCGACCCAGACCAGCGTCCACACCGTTAGCGGAAGTGGATTCGACAGCGGATCTCGGCTGCCGAGAATTCCCGCCGCCACGAGTATGGCGAGAACCGCGAAGGCGAGCGTGCTGATCCAAATGCGCGCGGCGTCGCCGAATTGACCAATTGGCAGGCGGGATGCCGAAATGCGTTCGAGCAGCCTGGGCGGCAGGACAGCCAGAACCAGAAAACTCGCGGCTACGGCCACCGCCCCGCCCACGACATAATATCCGGTCGGCAGGAGCATGACATAGCCGCGCTCGGAAGCATGGGCAAAGGCTGGGGTTGTGAAATGCGGCACGAGGGCAGCAGCTGATAATGCGATGCCCAACGCTCTCGTAGAGATGCTTTTATGTTCGCTGTCCGCCGCCATCCATCCGTCTTGCCACATGGCATTTGCGAAGGAAAGCGGACTACCGCTCGCGCAAGTGGAGGTGCCAAAGTGGGTGCCCGACTGGTGCTAGCCCCCAAAGCCCGCTTGGTGAACAGGCCATATGATGCAGCTACGACTTCGAGTCGAGAGTTGCGTTGTGGACGACGTTCTCGTCCTCTGCCGTCTGCTGCAATACGTGGCAGCTGTGCCTGCGCCGGCCGGCGGCGCATTATCGTCGAAACAGGACCGGAGCGCCCACCGCCAGGATCGTCGACGTGCAGAAGTTGTGGGCCGAACATCTACCAATGGCCGGAACCCGCGGCGCTGTCGATCCTGTTTCGCGAACGCCTGGTGTATTCCTTCGAGAGTCGGCCGCGCTTGTTCGACATTATCTCGCGCAGCATCGAAGGCGTCGCCGGCCTGATCCTGGGCCGGCGTCGCGGTCTGGCAGGTCGCTGCGCGCTGACCAGGCCCCGGATGGATTTCTGATTTGCGTCTGCCCATCCGGCCGGCGCATGGGCTGGCGGGAGAGGTTCGCTAGTTCAGGATCTGGGCCAGAAACAGTTTGCTGCGCTGGTGACGCGGATGCGAGAAGAATTTGGAGGGCGTGTTCATCTCGACGATCTCGCCCTGGTCCATGAAGACGACGCGGTCGGCGACCTGGCGGGCAAATCCCATCTCGTGCGTGACGCACAGCATCGTCATGCCATCGTCGGCCAGCGCGACCATGGTGTCGAGCACTTCCTTGACCATTTCAGGATCGAGGGCGGAGGTCGGTTCGTCAAAGAGCATGATCTTCGGGCTCATACAGAGCGCACGGGCGATGGCGACGCGCTGCTGCTGGCCGCCGGACAACTGGCCGGGATATTTATGCGCCTGGTCCGGGATCTTCACCCGCTCCAGATAGTGCATGGCGGTCTGCTCGGCTTGCCCGCGCCGCATCCTGCGCACCCAGATCGGCGCCAGTGTCAGGTTTTCCAGAATGGTCAAATGCGGGAACAGGTTGAAGTGCTGGAACACCATGCCGATGTCACTGCGGATTACGTCGATCTGCTTCAAATCGTTGCTGAGTTCGACGCCTTCGACGACGATCTGCCCCTGCTGATGCTCCTCCAGCCGGTTGATGCAGCGGATCATCGTCGACTTGCCCGAGCCGGACGGACCGCAGATCACCAGCTTCTCGCCGCGATGGACGGTCAGGTTGATATTCTTCAGCACATGGAAGTTTCCGTACCACTTATTCATGCCGGTCATTTGGATAGCGGGCGGAGCGCTGGGATCGGGCATGGACGGAACGCGCGTTGGGGCGGACGATAACATCATGGCATTTCCTAGTGAGCGGTCGGGCCGCGCCGCTCCAGGAAGTCGGCGAAGCGGGCGAATGAGAAGGAGAGCGCGAAGAAGATCGCGCCGATGAACAGGAAGGTCTCGGCCGCCGGCGACGGCCAGTCCGGGTCTGCCAGCGTCGCCTTACCGGAGCTGATCAGGTCGAACAGGCCGACCACCAGGACCAGGCTGGTGTTCTTGATCATGACGATGATGGTGTTGGCCAGCGCCGGGATCGCCACCTGGATCGCCTGCGGCAGGATGACGAGATATTGCGTGCGCCAGAAGGGCAGGCCGAGCGCCGCCGCGGCCTCGTATTGGCCATTCGGGATGGCCTGCAGGCCGCCGCGGATCACCTCGGCGAGATAGGCCGCGGCGAAGATGGTGAGGGCGACCAGCGCACGCACGAACTTGTCGGGCAACAAGGCTTCGGCAGGAACAGCGGCATCATGATCGATGCCACGAACAGGATGGACAAGAGCGGCAGTCCGCGCACCGATTCTATCAGGACCACGGCGCCGATGCGTATCGCGGGCATGGTCGAGCGCCTGGCCAGCGCCAGGAGGATGCCGACAGGGAAGGCGACGCCGATGGCGACGACGGTGAGGATGAGCGTCACCGGCAGGCCGCCCCAGGACGAGGTCGGAACCTCGGCTAGGCCGAAACCGCCGGCCATCAGCCAGAAGATCAACACGAGCGCCGCCATCCAGAGCGCTGCCAGCCGCGGCGCCCAGCTGGCGGGCCGCACCGACCAGGCAAGCAGCGCCAGGATGAGCAGGCAGACGATGGCGGGGCGCCAGCGTTCGTCGAGCGGATATATGCCGAACAGCAACTGCCCGGACTTGGCGTAGATGAAGCTCCAGCAGGCTCCGGTGGCCACCCGGCAGGCGCTTGGATTGGGATCGAACAGCACGGCGTCGATTACCAGCCAGCGCAGCATAGGCGGTACCGTGGCGACGAGCAGAACGCCGAACAACAGCGTCAGGGCGGCATTGAGCGGCGTGCCGAACAGGAGCTTGGCGGACCGCCGCAAGGCGCCGAAGCGGATCTGTCCTGGCATTGGCTCGGCCGGAAGGGAAAGAGACACGGCCTTCATGGTTCAGCGCTCCACGATGGCGATGCGACGGTTGTACCAATTGGCCGCGCTCGACAGGCTCAGGTTGAGGGCGAGATAGACGCCGAGGATGATGAAGACGCCCTCGATCGAATGGCTGGACTTGCTGATGATGGTGTTCATCACCGCAAGGAAGTCCGGATAGCCGACCGCGATCGCCAGCGTCGAATTCTTGACGACGTTGATGTATTGGCTGTTGAGCGGCGGGACGATCACCCGCAGCATCTGCGGGATGATGATCAGACGCAATATTTTGCCGCGTGGCAGGCCGAGCGAATGACCTGCATCCCACTGACCGCGGCCGACCGAAAGCACGCCGCCACGCACGATCTCGGCGACGAAGCCGGTGGTGTAGATGGTCAGCCCGATGAGGATGGTGCTGAGTTCGGGCGTCAGGTCCTTGCCGCCTTTGAAGTTCGACCCAGTGAAGGTCGGCCAGTCGACGGAGAACTTCGCATCGGCAAGCCAGAGCCCGGCAATGCCAACCGTAAGGATCGCCGGCGCGGTCAGCGGTGAGAGCCATCCTCTTCTCGCCGCCGCCCAGCCAGCGGCCGCCAGTGCCAGGGCGAGAGCAATGACGAGCAATCCCGCGGTGGCCACGTCCATGCTGACGGCCGGCACCACAAAGCCGCGCATTGAGGCGTAAACGCCTGGCAGCGGATTGAGCGCTTCGCCGACCGGCGGCAGCACCTTCCACCACAGCGAATAGAGAAAGATCAGAAGCACGATCGGCGGTGAGTTGCGTGCAACCTCCACCCATACGCGGCAGGTGCCCGCCGCCAGGGGATTGCTGCTCAGCCGGGTGATGCCGACGACGAGGCCGAGCGCGGATGAAAAGACGATGACGACCGCGGAGATGAAGACCGTATTGGCGAGCCCGGTCGCGATCGCCCAGTAATAGGGGTCCCGCGACTTGTAAGTGAGGATTGCTTCCGAGATGACGATCCTTGACGGCATCGTCAGGAAATCGAAGCCGATCGGGATGCCGCGTGCCCTGAGATTGGCGAAAGTCGTGCTGACGAGCAGGGCAGCGAAAGCGGCAACCGCGGCGGCCAGGGCACACTGGATGATGATCGATCTGGTCTTGGCATCGCTCAGCATGTTGACCTCGAGGGTTCGCGGCGTTGGCAGGGAAGGGGAGCGCCGGGCCCGTTCCCCTCCATCATGCGGCTCAATCCCAGGGGAAAGGATAGTTGAGGCCCCCGTCCTTCCACAACGCGTTCAGACCGCGTTCGACCTTTAGCGGGCTGTCCTTGCCGAGATTGCGGTCCCAGATCTCGGCGTAGTTGCCCATTTGCTTGATGACGTTGTAGGCCCACTTGTCGTCCAATCCGAGCGGCTTGCCGAAGCCGGGTTCCTCACCGAGCACCCGTTTGACTTCCGGACTGCCCGACACAAGCTTTTCATCGATGTTCTGCGAGGTGATGCCGTTGGCCTCGGCCCAGAACAGGGCATTCAATGTCCAGCGCACGACGTCGAAGAGTTGATCGTCGCCGCGGGCGACCGCGACGCCATTGGGTTCGGCGGCTTTGCCGACCTTGATGATGTCGTAGTCGTCGGGGTTCTTGGCCACCGAAGCACGCTGTCCGGCTGCCGCAGTGCCGTCGGTGACGTATGAATCGCAGCGGCCGCCGAAGAAGGCGTCGCGCGCCTGAATGGTCGAGTCGTAATAGACTTTCTCCATCGCGATCCCGAACTCTTCCTCGGTTTCCTCGATCGCTTTCTCGGTCAGGCTGCCACCGCCTTGCAGGCAAACGGTCTTTCCATCGAGCAGTTTGGGCTCGGTAATATTGTCGGCCTTGCGCACGAGCATGCCGTCCGTGTCGTAGAGATTGATCCAGACGAAGCGGACAACCGTATCGCGACTGTAGGTGATGGTGGATGTGCGCGACAGAACGTCGATCTCTCCGGTCTGCAGCGCAGGAAAACGCTGGCCTGCGTTAAGCGGCACGTAACGGATCTTCTCCTTGTCGCCGAGGATGGCGACCGCGAAAGTGCGGCAAATATCGGAATCGAAGCCGCGATAATACCCCTTCTCGTCGGGCCGGGAGAGACCGGGCACGCCCTGGCTGGCGCCGCAGCTGACATAGCCGCGTTCCTTGATCTTGTTGATAACCGCCTGCGCGCTGGCGTCCACGGCGCCCGAAGTCAGGCTGGCCAATCCTATCGCCAGACCCGTGAGCCATTTCAGAACTTGATGTTTCATAGTCATTCCCCTTCTCGTTGAGGTTCTAATCATTCGGCGGCCTTGGCGTCGGCTGCTGCGGTTCCGTTGCGCCGGGCTTTAGCAAAGAGTTCGAAGGCCTGGGAAAGGTCGGCCAGAAGATCTTCGAGCGCCTCAAGGCCGATCGACAGGCGCCAGACCGGGCCGGGCTTCAGCCAATCGAGGCTGGCGCGCCCTTTGCGCGGATCGCTGACGGCAATCAGCGAATGCACGCCGCCCCAGCTTGCGCCGAGCCTGAACAGCCGCAGGCTGCGCAGGACATCGGATTGCAGTGGCGCCAGTTCCGGCCGCAGCACGAAGGAGAACACGCCCGCCGATCCGGCAAAGTCACGCTTCCAGACCGCGTGGCCAGGATGACCAGGCTCCGCGGGATGCAAGATCTGTGCGACTTCCGGGCGTTCCGATAGCCAGGCAATGATCTTCCGCGCGGTGGCGTCGGCATGACCCATGCGCACCGGCATGGTCATCAGGCCACGCTCGCACAGCGCGCAATCTTCCGGCGAGACGCCATAGCCCAGAAAGCGCGCTGTATCCTTCAGGCGCCGGAACAGGGCGTGGTCATGCACTGCGACCGAGCCCATCAGGAGGTCGCCATGGCCGCCGGCGTGTTTGGAAAGCGCCTGCATCGAGATGTCGACGCCATGAGCGAGCGGCTTAAACAGCAGATGAGAGGCCCAGGTGTTGTCGGCCGCGACGAGCGCGCCGGCCTTGTGGGCCGCGGCCGTGATGGCGGGCACATCCTGGACTTCGAAGGTGGCCGAGCCAGGCGATTCTACCCAGACCAGCCGCGTTCTGCCGTCGATCACGGCCGCGATGCTCGCGTCCAGCCGTGGATCGTAGGAAACCGCCTCGATCCCGAGGGGGCCGAGAAAACGCTCGGCCATGTCGCGCGCCGGGCCATAGAGCGTCTCCGGGATCAGAACCCTTTCGCCGCCACGGCAGACAGCCATGGTCGCCAGCGTCATGGCCGCCATGCCCGACGGGACGACGAGGGCCCGCAATCCGCTTTCCAGCACGGCGATATGATCCTCGAGCTGCCGGCTGGTCGGTGTGCCGTAAAGTCCGTAGCTGAACCCGTCGTACAGACGCTCGACGCGACGCTCGAACGACTCCAGATCGTCAAAGACAACGGTCGAGGCTCGCTCGACCGGCATCGCCACCGCCTGGAACGGTTCCTCGGAGCGCTTGGGAGGGTGGACATGTGAAGTGTCGTCGCGTCGGTTCATGGGGGCAGCTTAGCCGGCTCACCCATTGCCATCCATGACCGCAGCGATAAAGTTAATTTGCTTTTGATATGGATGGACTATGAACCTGCGCGACATCGATGTCTTCAACGCGATCATGATCACACGCGGCGCCGGCGCGGCGGCCGCGCTGCTGGATACCTCGCAGCCGGCCATCAGCCGTTCGCTAGCCAAGCTAGAAGCCGAACTCGGCTTCAGGCTTTTCGACCGCATTCGTGGCAGGCTGGTGCCGACACGCGAAGGGGAGTTGTTTCATGCCGAGGTGAAAGCCAACCTGGTCGGGCTCGACCGGCTCAAGCTGCGCGCGGCACAGATCAAGGAGGTCGGCACCGGTACCATCCGTGTCGCTAGCCTGTCGGCGCTCGGCATGGGCTGGTGCCGCGCGCCATAGTAGCGTTCTCGCGCCGGCATCCGCAGGTGCGCATCAGCTATCAGGTCCGCACCTCCAACATCGTGCGCGACCTGGTGGCGTCTGGCAGTTTCGATATCGGGCTCGCGGCCGACGAGGTCGACACCAGCGGCGTGCTGCACAGCATCTTCACCACGCCGCGCGCCGTTTGCGTCATGCCGAAGAACCACCGGTTGGCGCGGAAGCAGATGATCACGCCGGCCGATCTCGCCGACGAGGCTTTCCTGGCATTGTCGCCGGAAGATACGGCTCGGCTCGCGATGGACAAGATCCTGGCCGCGCATGGGGTACGGCCGCGCATCCTGATCGAAACGCCCTACGGCCTGACCATCGCTATCCTTGCAGCGAAGGGCATGGGGATTGGCTTGGTCAATCCCTCCGTCATTGCGGACCGCATGATCGGCGGCATTTTGGCCAGGCCATTCGAGCCGGCCGTCAATTTCCGCGCGCTACTCCTGCGCCCGCCGGACGGCATCAATTCGACCTTGATCACCGACTTCATTGCCGAACTCTATGCCGCCCGCAATATGCTATCGAGCGAGGCATAGGCAATGTGGCTCGCCGCCTAAACATAGACGCGACCGGTCTTGCCTCAGTAAGGCGCGGACGTCCATGGCCTCACGCAGCCTCGCACGGCGCAAATTCGTATTCGCCCTTTAGCCGGCTTCCTCGTTTGCAAGAAACCGGACGATCTCGGCGAACGCGGAGCTATCCTGCCAGAGAAATAGATGGCCACCTTCGAACATGCGCAAGGTCGCCCTCGGGAGTCTTCCCAACATGCATTCCTGAGATGACGGTAGAGCGATCCCGTCGTACCACCCGCCACATATTAGAACTGGGGACTCGATTTGGTCCAGGCGCTCCCAGGGGCGTTGTCACGGTAACCGCGTGTCAGGGATCGCTGCGATAGATGCTGGGGACGAACACTTCGCAGATCAGCTATAAACGGCATCGGTTCCCACCCGAGATCATCGCCCACGCGGTGTGGCTGTATTATCGATTTCCGCTGAGCCTGCGTCGTGTCGAAGAAATGCTGCTGGAGCGCGGCATTGTCGTTTCCTACGAGACGATCCGTCGGTGGGGAAAGAAGTTCGGGCTGGACCACGCCCGGCGCCTGCGCCGCAAGCAGCCCAGTCGAAATGATATCTGGCACCTCGACGAAGTCGCCATCATGATCGCCGGCAAGAAGCATTGGTTATGGCGGGCCGTCAACCAGGACGGCTATGTGCTCGACGAGATCGGCTAGACCCGGCGCAACACTAAGGCCGCCAAGCGCGTGCTGACACGGCTGTTGAAGAAGCAGGGCCAGGTGCCGAAGCGCATGATCACCGACAAGCTCGGCTCCTATGGAGCAGCGCGGCGTCTAGTCATGACGGACATCGAGCACCGGTCGCACAAGGGCTTGAACAACAGAGCGGAGAATTCGCACGTGCCACTGCGAAAACGAGAGCGGATGATGCAAGCTTTTCGATCACCGGGGAGCCTCCAGCGTTTCGTCTCGACGTTCTCTGCAGTCCGCAATCTCTTCGTCCCGCCCCGTTCAAAACGCTCCGCCTTTCAGATCCATCTTCACCGCTTGAATGCCATGGCGCAATGGAAAGCTGCTGCCGGCGTGATCGCCTGAAATCATTCCCAAAAGTCACAACGACAGCCCATCTCCGTTTATGTGACATCACCTCTTGGGGTTGATGATGCTCCCGCGGGTCGAATAGAGGTCGCCAAAGAGGTAGCGGCGCCGTCTTTCCCGGCACAAACCAGCTCCTGCGCTCGTCGTTCCACCTCGCTCGCGGAAACGCCCCCGAAATCGCTCGACGGTCATTCGGTCATAAGGAAAGTTCGCCAAGGCACCGGGCGTGTCTTGTTTCTGAGGCGTAGAATGATGCTTGGATTCCTCCACGGTCGTGCCGTCAGGTGTTGGATCCGCAGAGCAACGTCCCGCCGGCCTAATGGTTCACACGCGAGCCAGAACTCTGGGCGCGCTGGGATTGGGCAGGCTAGTACTCCGTAATCATTCGGCGCGGCGGAGCGCAATTAGGAGTCTCGCGAGTGCACCGTGGACTTGCGAAGCCCGTGAGCAAATCGCCGATGGCGGTAACGAATCCGGAAACTCGTCCCGGCTGCGTTGTTCAGCGCTGGCGCCTGATTCCTGGCCGAGGAACGCTTGCCGCGCCAACCCTGCAACCTAGATCACCTCGTGCTGCGCGACTTTATAGGCAGCACAGATTGCGCGAGCCATGGCCGAAAGATTTAAGGCAGAGATCTTGAAAACTTCCGCAGCTGAAATGGTACACGCTTACATTGCTAGACGGCACGCCTCCGTTCCGGCAAAGCTGCGAATCGCGGGGCCAATGGCAATCCGCAGGTCGGCGGGTTCGGGCAACGCTCATTGAAAAATGGGCCGCCGACTTTCCTTTTGGCTGTAAGCTCGCTTCATGGCGCTTGGACACGCTAGACTAACTCTAGCAATCAACTGTAGCGGCCACCTGAACGAGTAAGTAGCGCCATTACCGGACCCTCACCGCCGCTCTCAACAGCGGACCTTCGCTCTACGGCCGGAGTCGACCCGAAGACGACCTTGGCCCGCCGGGTCATGAATGGCAGCCCTACTCCCGCAACTGCCCTTTCCGACCCCCGCGCTGGATCCCGATATCTGCCACGCGGGCCCTTGCAGTTGTTGTCCGGCTGTTTGCGCATGTCACATGTCAATAGCCACAGCCGCGTGACCGCGATCCTGGTTCATTGAGGTCGAACCGTCCGGAAGAAACGCCCTCTCCGAATCGTTCTTCCGCGTCCTTAACGAAATAATTGACAGTCCAACCAAAACGGCGCTCCGTGGTTCGACGGGGATGGATCTTGGCACTCTTGGTTGATGCTGGCCTTCGCCGTCACGATAGGGAGGATGCAATGCCGACAGTCATTGGCCACCATAACATCACAAAAGGAGCGAAGCACTGGCTCGACTCGCCGAAGCGCAAAGAGCTTTTTGGTCCGCTCGGCGTGACCAACATACGAACATTTGTAGATCCACAAAATCCGACCCGGGTGGCCGTTCTTATGGACGTTCCGGACATGGACGCCATGATGAAAGCTATGCAGAGCAAGGAAGCCGCGGATGCGATGGCCTTCGATGGAGTGGTGCCAGAGTCCTTGGTGATCCTGGTCGAATCGTAAAGGTGATTGCTCCGCTGGCCAAGGTTAGAAGGGTTTGCTCAGCGATTGCCGTGCGGTTCCGGTCATTCTGGAAAGCGCCCATTATTGGCGTAGAGCCCGCTGGGCACTGGCTTCAAGAGCCGGTCCTGCGCGTGAGCGCCGCCGTTGGTCTCGGTCGTGCCAAGATCAGCCGCTACAGCTTGCGCAACCTAATGCCGGCTCAGGTCCGCAAAGCAACTGTTCCGCGCGTTCACGCTGGACTTCCGCTTGCCACCCCGAGGCTGCCATTGCGCGCATACGCAACGCTGCGAATTTGGCACTTCAACCGAACAGGAAAATGCCTTTCTCTGCGCGGGATTAAGATTACTTAATGGCGACTTTGAGCCGACCGGACCTGAGTGATATTCATAGAGGTGACTGGGTGGATCGCCGGCTGCCGCGTGCATGGCGGCCCTACACGCGGCTCGCGCGGCTGGATCGGCCAGTGGGCATATGGCTGACGTTGTTCCCTGTTGGGCCGCATTGATCCAAGCGGCACATGGTATCCCCGCCGTTCAGCAATTGGCGCTATTCACCCTTGGCGCGTTTCTGATGAGAAGCGCCGGGTCCACGATCAATGACATTGCCGATCGCAGGTTCGACGGCCACGTTGAGCGGACCCGCTTTCGCCCTCTGGCAAGCGGCCAGATCGGCATGGTCCCAGCAATCGCCTTTCTGGCAATTCCGCTTGCGCTTGCGGCGTCGCTCCTGCTGTTCCTGACGCCCTACACGCGCCTGATCGCCACTTGCGTATTGCCGAAGGGCTGGCGGTTTCTAGTTATCGCGTCCGGGAGCCCAGGATCCCGAGTCACGCTATGTGAGGAAAAACATTCCTCTTTTAGGGTGAAATAGGCGAAAAATTGCTTCACTAGGCCAAAAAAGGCAACATTGAATGCATCTAAATTCAATTCGGTAGATTTGACGCGAGTTCAACGGAGGCGGAAATGACCAAACCTCATTTCATGAAACTGCTCGGCGCACTGGTCGCCACATCTGTCCAGTTCGGCACGCTCGGTTTCGCGTTTGCCGATACCACCATTCTCAACGTGTCCTATGACCCGACGCGTGAGCTCTACAAGCAATTCGACGAGGCTTTCACCGCCCACTGGAAGTCCGAGACCGGCGAGACCGTCACCGTCCAGCAGTCGCATGGCTGATCGGGCGCTCAGGCTCGCGCGGTAATCGACGGCCTCGACGCCGACGTGGTGACGCTGGGGCTGCAAGGCGACATCGACGCGATCGTCTCGAAAACGAAGAAGATCAATCCCGACTGGCGGACGAAGTTCGAGAACAATTCGGCGCCTTATACCTCGACCATTGTCCTCCTCGTCCGCAAGGGCAACCCCAAGGGCATTCACGATTTTGGCGATCTCACAAAGGACAGCGTCCAGGTGATCACGTCCAATCCCAAGACCTCCGGTGGTGGCCGGTGGGCCTACCTCGCGGCCTGGGCCTGGGCCAACACCAATGATGGCGGCGATGAAGCCAAGACCAAGGAATTCGTCGGCAACCTCTATTCCCATGTTCCGGTGCTTGACACCGCGCGCGTGGCTCGACCGTGACCTTCGCGCAAAAGGGCCTGGGCGACGTGCTGATCGCCTGGGAAAACGAGGCCTATCTGGCGCTGGACGAGTTCGGCGCCGATCAGTTCGAAATCGTCATCCCGCCGACCTCGATCCTGGCCGAGCCGCCGGTCGCCGTTGTCGACGCCAATGTCGATGCCAAGGGCACACGGAAAGTTGCCGAAGCCTATCTGGGCTATCTCTATTCCAAGGAAGGCCAGACGATCATCGCCAAGAACCACTACCGTCCGGCGAAGCCCGACCTGGTGCCTGCGGAGGATCTCGCCAAACTGCCGGAAATCAAGCGGATCAGCATCGACGATCCAATTTTCGGCGGATGGATGAAGGCGCAGCCTTACCATTTCGGCGACGGTGGTATATTTGACCAGATCTATAAGCCGGCCCAATAGCATTTAGATCAGGACGACATGACCACAGCACGCCCGCCAAGGCGGGGTGGCGGTTCAGACAGCCGAGCGTCATTCCGGGTTTCGGATTGACGCTCGGCTTCTCGCTTGCCTTCCTCACCCTCCTCATTCCGCTGTCCGGGCTGATCTGGCGCTCGGCGGCGCTCGGCTGGACCGACTTCTGGGCGATCGTCACCGATCGCCGCACCATCAACGCGCTTGAAATCAGCTTCGGCACCGCCTTCATTGCCGCCGCTGTCAACGTCGTCTTCGGCACGATCGTCGCCTGGGTGCTGGTGCGCTACAACTTTCCCGGCCGCCGCATCGCCGATGCCATGGTCGACCTGCCCTTCGCGCTGCCGACAGCGGTGGCCGGCATCGCGCTGACCACGCTTTACGTACCGAACGGCTGGATCGGAAGCCTGCTGATGCCGCTCGGCATCAAGGTCGCCTACACGCCGCTTGGCATCGTCATCGCGTTGATCTTTATCGGCCTGCCTTTCGTCGTTCGTACCGTGCAGCCGATCATGGAGGAGATCGACAAGGAGGTGGAGGAAGTGGCCGCAACGCTCGGCGCCAATCGCTTCCAGATCATCAGCCGCGTTCTGCTTCCCGGACTGGCGCCGGCCATCGTCACCGGTTTCGCGCTGGCTTTCGCGCGCGGCGTCGGCGAGTACGGTTCCGTTATCTTCATCGCCGGCAACCTGCCCTACAAATCCGAGATCGCGCCGCTTCTGATCGTCATCGCGCCATCTCGGTCGTGTCGGGCCACATACGCGGGCTAACCAACACCATGCCGCTGCATGTTGAAATCCTTTATAACGAGTACAATGCCGCCGCCGCCTTTGCCGTCGCTTCGCTGCTTGCCGGCCTGGCGCTCGTCACGCTGGTCTTGAAAACACTTCTCGAGATGCGCTACGGCGCCGAGATCGCCGACGCGCGGACACTGACAAATGCATGTCGCCCAAAAGTGTGTAGCGGTTTTTGGACAACGACATGCATGAAACAAAGATTTGATGTCGCCCAAAAGTGTAGCGTTTTGGGACAACGACGTGCATCAACGACAAAGGGATTTGCATGGAAGTTCGCGTTGCCAACGTGCGCATGGAGTTTGACCGGTTTCCGGCCCTCCACGACGTTTCTCTCGACATCAGGTCGGGAGAACTGATCGCGTTGCTGGGGCCATCCGGCTCCGGCAAGACGACGCTGCTCAGGCTGATCGCTGGGTTGGAGCGGCCGACCCGCGGAAAAATCTTCTTCGGCGAAGAGGATGCCTCCCAAAAGTCGATCCAGGAGCGCAATGTCGGCTTCGTCTTTCAGCATTACGCGCTGTTTCGCCACATGACGGTCGCCGACAACATCGGCTTCGGCCTCAAGGTCAGGCACGGGCCGTCACGCCCGTCGGCGAAGGAAATCCGCCGCCGCGCCTTGGAACTTCTCAACCTCGTCCAGCTTTCCGGTCTGGAAAAACGCTATCCGGCGCAGCTTTCGGGCGGCCAGCGCCAGCGCGTGGCGCTGGCCCGCGCCATGGCGATCGAACCGGCCGTGCTTTTGCTCGACGAGCCGTTCGGCGCGCTCGATGCCCAGGTGCGCCGCGAACTGCGCCGCTGGCTGCGCGACATCCACGACGCCACCGGCCATACCACGGTCTTTGTCACCCATGACCAGGAAGAGGCGCTGGAGCTTGCCGATCGCGTCGTGGTGATGAGCCAGGGCCGCATCGAGCAGGTCGGCACCGCCGACGAGATCTACGATACCCCGAACTCGCCCTTCGTTTATGGCTTTATCGGCGAATCGAGCTCGATCCCGGTCAAGGTCGAGGACGGCCAGGTCTGGATCGCCGACCGCCCGATCGGGCTCTCCGCGCCGCACGCACCGCAAGGCGAAGCGACATTGTTCTTTCGCCCGCACGATGTCGAACTGGTGGACGAATGCAACGGCTGCATCGCCGGCACGGTCGCCGCCAGCCGCCGCGTTGCCGGCACCAGGCGCGTGGAACTCGAAATCGGCGGCGAACGTCGGCGGGTCGAGATCGAATTGCCCGTCGACCATCCGGCGGCGCAGAAAAGTCGCGTGGCTTTTAGGCCGCGGCGCTGGAAGCTTTTTCCGGCTGGTTGATTACGAGGCGATTACCAACTTGTGCACAACAAGACGTTTCGGCCCGCTCTTTCAACGCGCCTTAGCGAGAGCGCAAGGGTCATCGGATTTTTCGGGGAAGCCGCAAAGCCGTAGTGCTCGTAGAAGGCTTTCGCTTCGTCCGATATGGCATGAACAAGAAGGCCGCGAATCCCGAGGATCGTCGCGGCGTAACGCGTGCGCAGAACGGTGTCTTGCAACAGCGCGGCGCCTAACCCCTTGCCTTGCCAGCTTGTGTCCACGCTGCTCGAATGTCGCGCGGTATACGTCGAGCAGCCTGATGGAGCAGGTCTGCACGGCCTTGCCGTTCAAGATGGCTTTGGTGGACCGCGATCACGTTCCCGGCGGAAACTCGTTGTCGGTTGTCTCCCATCCTTTGATGGGCATCCACGTCATCGACCGGAGCAAGCGCTGCGTCAGCGGATAGTGGTGTCGATCCACGCGTCTTCGCCACAGCGGCGCCAGGAGCCACCATTCCCGGCGCTTCTCCAATACTGACCTTCGCGCGCTACGGCTTGACGCGATTCGGAGCTGACCTTCAAAGATATAACGAATTAAAGAAAACAGCGGTATTTTGACCGATTGAAATCTCCTTGGGGTGCTCATGGCTCTAGATGTCATTGGTGCAGGCATGGGTCGCACTGGCACATATTCGCTGAAGCTCGCGTTGGAGCATCTTGGGTTCGGGCCGTGTCATCACATGGCAGATGTCCACGCCAATCCCGAGCAGAAGGCGCTGTGGCGCGCCGCCGGCCAGGGACAACTCCCGACCTGGGATGCGGCATATGCCGGCTATCTTTCCGCGGTCGATTGGCCAACGGCGCATTTTTGGCGCCAAGTGAGTGACCACTACCCTCATGCAAAGGTTATCCTGACAGTTCGTGACCCGGAAGCCTGGTATGACAGCATGGCGCAAACAATAGGGCTCACAATGGATGCTGCTACCAATGATCCACAGTCCTTTGGTGTGGCGGTGGTTGGAAACGCTGTCTTTGGCGGTCGATTTGATAACCGTGATCACGCAATCGCTGTCTATGAAGCACATAACGCTTCCGTGAAATCAACGCTGCCGCCTGAACGCCTTCTCACGTATCAAGTCTCCGAAGGATGGGAGCCGCTTTGTGCCTTTCTCGATGTACAGTTGCCTTCCGAACCGTTTCCACGCACCAATTCGACTGCCGAATTTCGTGCCCGCATAGGGCGCTGAACGGCGGTTTTCCACCCCGGCCGGACCTTCCCGAGGCTCATCAGGCAATCTGATCTATGAACGCGCCAACCGACCACATGCGCCAGTAGCAGTCATCCGATCGGACGAATCGAATGACCGCTTTGGCTAGTTCGGTTCGAAGCCTTAGGCTTCAAAGAGATGCGCTTAAACATCTTGGATTCGAACGCGCAGCAGTTTTGCCGAATTCAGGAACACCAGGACATCTGGCCCCAAGTGCAAAATCGCTGCCTGGATAGGACCGATCCAGCCCATCAGCGCTGCGGTAATGCCCAAAACATGCACAACACCAACGCCGACGAAGATATTCTCCTGAATTGTCCGGTAAGCGCGTCGCGCAATCGCGCGGGCGCTGACAATTCTTGCCAGGTCATCCTTCATCAATGCGATGTCGGCGGCTTCCAGCGCTGCCTGCGTGCCGCCGCCCCCCATCGCAATGCCGACATCGGCGCGTGCCAGCGCCGGCGCGTCGTTGATCCCGTCGCCGACCATCGCCACGCGATGGCCCTGCTTTTGCAATTCGGCGATGGCGGCGACCTTGTCCTGCGGCATCAGATTGGCACGCACTTCATCCACGCCGAGCTCGTTGGCGATGGTCCGCGCTGTGGCCTCATTGTCACCCGTCACCATCACCATGCGCTTGACCCCGGTTGCACGGAGCTTTGCCAGCGCTTCGCGCGCACCTGGTCGCAATGTGTCGGCAATAAAAATCACGCCAGCGAATTTCCCATCGACCGCGACGTGAACCGGCGTCTGTCCGCCCTTTTCGATCGCATCGGAAAGCGGCACGCCGGCCTCGCGCAACAACAATGCATTCCCGACCAGCACGGTGCGTCCGGAGACCGTCGCCTTCACACCGCGCGCCTGCAACTGCTCGTACTGCTCCGGTTCCGGGACATCGATTTTCATCCGGGCGGCATAGTTGACGACCGCTTTCGCCAAGGGGTGAGCGGAGCGCCGATCGGCGGCGGCGGCAAGGCTGATCAGATCAGCTTCCGAAAGCGTGCCGTCCTGCATCTCCACGCCGACAACCTCGGGCTTGTTCGCCGTCAGGGTGCCTGTCTTGTCGAACACCAGGACGTCGACCTTGGCCAAAGACTCCAGATAGACGCCCCCCTTGACCAGAATTCCACTGCGTGCGGCTCGCGCAATGGCTGCGATAATCACCAGAGGAGTCGCCAATCCGAGTTCGGCAGGTGATGTGAAAATCAGCAGAGTGACGATCATCCGAACGTCGCGGGTATAAAGATAAACCGCAACGAGGAAGATCAGCACGACCGGGATCAGCCATGACGCGACCTTATCCGCCAGTTTCTGGACGGGTGCCTGTTCCGCTTCGGCATTCTCGACCAGACTGATGATGCGGGCAAAGGTGGTGTCGGCACCAACCTTCTCGGTCTCGATGTCGAGGGCGCCGGATTCGACGATGGTTCCGGCAAAGACATCGGCGCCATCGCTCTTGTCCTTCGGAATGCTCTCTCCTGTGATCGATGCTTCGTTGACCGAAGCCGCTCCACCGACGACGGTGCCATCGACCGGGATCTTCTCGCCGGCCCGCACCAAGACAACGTCGCCCGCGCGCAAATTCTCGATCGGGACCATGCGTTCGCCACCTGCGTCCCGCACAAGCGCCACCTGCGGCACTGAGCCGATCAGGTCTTTGATCGAGGCTCGCGCTCGTTCCATATTCACATCGGCGATGAACTCCGCGATCAAAATGATCACCATGAGGACCGCGCCGGCGACGGTCTCGCCTCCGATCAGCGCCACCACCGTGGCAATGGTGACGAATATTTCGGTACCGATCTTGCGCTCTTTTACGAGATCAACGACGCCGGTCTTGACGAGCGGATACAAGCCGATGGCAACCGCCACCCACAAGGCTTGTATTGGAATGAGCTGCTGCCAATACAGCAACGCCATCAAGCCGGTAAAAAGGATGCGCGCGACTTCGGTCCAGCGTTCGCGCGTCATCAACACTCGCCAACCCGATGGAACCGTCTTAGGCGCCGGCTCAACGCTTTCCGTGGCTGCTGTCTCGGATTTCATGATTGGCTCGCTATCTCGGATTGCGGTCTTGGGTTGAAGCATGAGCGCATCAGGCCCCCGCGGCGGATAGTCCTGTCCAGCCATGGTATCCGACATAGAGGCCAACGGCGATGAGAAATAGCGCGCCCAGCGCGCGCGACGGTCGGCGGCCCCTACCGTGACGAGAGTAATCCCGAAGCTTGGCGATCCTGTCCCACATGCATGCCTCACGTCCACACCCGGAGGGATTGCTCCAGCCTGTCGGCGATCTGTATGACGACATAGGCGATCACCATGTAGATCACGACGGCAATCACAAAGGCTTCGAGGTAGTAGAAGTTCAGCGCGGCGGTCAGTTGGGACTGCGCGAAGATATCGACGACCTCGATGGCGAATCCGAGTGAAAGCGCCTTCATGATGACCATCATCGAGGTGGTCAGCTCGGGAATTGCCGTGAGGGCCACCTGGGGAAATAGGACCCGTCGGAACAGTTGGCTGCTTGTGTAACCCAGCGAGTAGGGGGTCGGAACAAGAACCGTTCCCAGCGACACGCTAACGTCGAACGGAGCATGAACGTCATGCGGCGTGGCGTAACCGAGCCGGAAGTCTGAGCGAACCGGAATCCTTCAGGCATCTGATGTTCTGCATCCCAGGTGTAGATGCCGGTCAGGTTGATGTGCTCCCAACTCAGCCGCGATACGTGCTTGAGCAGATGATCCGGAATCTCGCGATGCGTTTTGCGTAAGTAGGTAACGGCCCGTTCGATATAGACCGTATTCCTACGATCGCACTGACGACGAGGTTGAGGCCGGAGGCGCGGAACGCCTGGCTTTCGAACGACCGGTCACGGATTTCACCACGCTCGTGGAAGAAAACGGCGCGCTTCAGCTTATGCGCAGCCTCACCCTTGTTGAGGCCGGCCTGGCAACGCCGGCGTAGCGCCGAACTTGAGTACCATTCGATCATGAACAGCGATCGCTCGACCCGGCCGAGTCCCGTAGCGCTCGTGCGAGTTGGCTTTCCTTCGGAGATGCGGATAGTTTCTTCAGGATCGTGGACGGCACTAAGGATCGCGTGGTGATCGACGCCGCCAGATGGAGGAGATCATCCCAGTGCTCGAGGATCAGGGTGGTGTTGATCGGCGCCCCGATGTGGTTCGACAGCGCCGGGTATGCATCGCCTTTCTCGAACGTGTGGAATTTCCGGTCCTTGAGGTTGCACAGTCGCGGCGCGAAGCGTTTGCCTATGAGGGCGAACAGACCGAAGATGTGATCACTCGCGCCGCCCCTATCGGTAAAGTGTTCCTGGATGTCGAGGACCGTGTCCTGATCGAATAGCCCATCGAGCACATAAGCAGCCTCACTTTCGGTCGGACTGATGGGCAGAATGCTGAAGTAGCCGTACTGATCGGAAGGTGGCTGTAGAACTTTGAGCCGGATTCGCTGCCGTAATGCAGATTGATGTCGCCGCGCTTTGCGGCTCGGTCGCTCGCGCGGAAGAATTGGCCGTCAGATGATGACGTCGTGCCATTGCCCCAAAGGCGAGAATGCGGATGGCGGGTGTGTGCGTCCGTCACGCAGGCCTGCGCCGCGCGGTAGGTCTCCGACCGTGCATGGAAGGTTCTCATCCAACTGATCTGGTGAGCGCTGATGCCTTTGGACGCGCTGGCCATCCGTTTCGGACCAAGGTTGGTCGCATCCGCCAGTACGCCGGCCAGCATGGCCGAGACATTTCTTGGGACGTCGCCGGTGCGAACATGCGTGAAGCTATCCGCAAAGCCGGTCCATTCATGCACTTCCCTCCACAGGTCGGGAACCTCGACCATTGGATGCGGCGTCCATCCCTGGATGGCAATCCCGGCACAACACCCAGCGGGGATTGCGAACCTCCACTGTGCCGAACACCGTTTGAATTCGACGCGTCGTATAGTCCTTGACTGGCCGAAAATTGTGGCAATCCGGACAGACCCGTCGAAACAGGGTGTAGGTTTTCGCCTCCTAGACTAGGTCGCGACCACTGTTTGCAGGGCGGCCATGATCTTCTTGCCATCCTCGATCGACAGGTCAAGGTCTCCGCCACGCGGACGCTCATCGCTTTTGTCGATCCGGACCTCGTTTCGACATCGCCGAATTCGTTCCTGCTCTCGATCGTGATCGTCCATTCCACCGCCATCGCCGCCGCCTTAAACAAAGTAACGGTGATGGCCCAGTCGGCGCTAACAAATCGTGGCCGCGCTCACCCCAGAGAAGTTACCGGTCCCAATGCCTCGATGCCCTCGAGCGCTTCATCCACCGAGTTACTGCGCAAGAACGTTGCTGATCTCGACCAGGTTCGAGCGCACGCGCAACATGTAGAAGCCAATTGTCGTTAGGTGATTCGGCAACAGCCAGCCATCCTCGCGGCCATTGGCGATGATGAAGGGCTGGATGCGCAGCGCCGAGACGAACTGCGAGTCCATCGTGTCCCACAGGCTCTGCAGGTGCTTTTCGTTGATCACGTCCTCGAAATCGGCCTCGGCGCCTTTCATCAGCCCGTAATAGGCATAGAGCTGGCCATAGGCGAACCAGAAGCGATCGTCGGCGCGGAAATCGAACCAGCCATTGTTGTAGTGCTCAGCGCGCTCCTTGAGGATCGCCGAGGTCGAACCGATGTCGGACGAGATGCGGTCGATATACTGCTTGAGATTGTCAGCGCGGGCATCGAACACCGTCTGGCAGGTTTCCAGCCGGGCGTTGAAGGCGCGCAGCTTGCGCACCGCATCGCGATAGTAGCTCGGCGTCGGCGTCTTCGGGCCGAACGGGTTCAGGCCGAAATACCAGGTCTCTTCATCGAACTGCAGATTGCCGCGCGCGTCCTGAAGATCGGCGTCGATCTGCGAAGTGGTGCGCACGCGGCCGAGATTGTCGGCAAGCTCGGTCGCCGTGCGCCGCACCGCCTGGTTGATGCCGCGCTGGAACGACGCCTTGTTGTCCATCCAAGGCGTGTGGTCCCAGTCGATGCCGAACAGGCCGAGCTTGTAGAGGATCATCGACGACACCCAGGCATTCTGGTTGACGTTGAAGTCGGTCAGGTCGGCCGCCAACTGGGCGATCGCCGAATTGCCACAGGTCCTGGCGGCGTCGGTGCCGGCACCGGCGGCGACCTGCTCGCCGGCCGACAGGTTGCGCTTCTCGAATATATAGGTGTCGGGATAGTTCGGGTTGAAATTGTTCCACCACTGGGTGGCGTAGAAGAAATTGGCGTAGAGGCCGATCAGCATCAGCAGCGCCAGACCGACCACTGCCTTCAGGATCCAGCCGCGCTGCGTATACCAACGCCCGGCCCACACGAACGGCCACAGGATGACGCCGATGGCTAAGCCGATGCCGCGGCCGATCCACTGGAAAATCCGGGTGAAGAAATTCACGATCGGATCAAGCATGGCGATGTCACCCCCTCAGTCAGTCAAGCCGTAGAGGCGCATGCCAAACGCCACCTTGTCTTTCAAATATGTGGTTTTCAGAGCGTCGCGCTGGGTAAGCCATTCTCAGTTTGGAGCCGCATGGTTATCGACACACGATACCTCGCTTGGCCATCTTGCACGCGACCGGCAATTCCGGCGCGCTTTATGAGTTCGCTTGAGTGCACTGTTTGCTTCCATCTGAAGTCGATAGATGTTCGCCAAATGCAAGCGGAATTGGTCTCATGACAGCCAGCTTTTCCGGCATAAATCTGTCCTGCCATCCGACGCAGGTTCGCGAGTGTCCGGCCACCAACCACGATCATTTCGTGCCATCGGTGAGAAGCGCCTTGAGTTCTTCGAGCCTGTCGTTGGTGAGCCAGCCGTAATAGTTCTCGACGGGCAGGGTGCGGCCGGTCTTGTCGGTCACGGCTTGCCTCAACTCACGTGCACGTCTGCGCGGCTGGCCAACATTGTAGAGCGTGGCGGTGATTCCGGGATTACCGGATATATCGAACCCCTGTTCCCGATAGGCATCGATCGAATCCCGGATGATCGCGGCGATGTAAACAAGACTGCGATCAGGATCCATGACGTCGCGATAGATCGCCTGCGGGCGATCGGGCGACAATCGGGGAAGCTTGCTGACCCGGCTGACCATGTCTGTGACCTGCAGGGCTGCAAGCGGGCTTATCTGTCCCAGGCCGAAGGTCTGCCCCGCATAGAAGGGTTGGAAGAAGGCCCGCTGGAACGTGATGGGTTCGTAGTCGACGCCATCGACCTTGCGACCCCGGAATGTCTCTTCCCAGACCTGGTCACGGCAGCTCCAAATCAGCGCGCTGCTTTCGAGAGAAGAGCAGGATGCGAATTCGGGCCGCTGGACGAATGACTGGACCGGAGTGCCCCTGTAGCTGAAGGAGAACTTCAGATCGGCATAGGCGAGCGCCTTGACGTAATAGGTCTGAACCGAGTCGACCACGCTGATATTGTAGGTGTGCTCTCCGACGAGAGCCGCGACGATGTGGATCGGATCGATGCCATAGGCGAGCGACGCCTTCCTGATCTTGCCGACGAGTTTGCGGTCGTCCCGTATCAAGGCGGTTATGGCCCGATACTTCTCCTCGTACGTCGTGTTGAATGCCTTGGAACGAAGCGCGGACGCTCTTGGGATCACCGGTTGCTCGGCAAGACGATTGCCCGTCGGGACGACTGTGACAGTCTGCGCCACGGCTGGGGCCGTTCCGACACAAGTTGCAACGATCGTCACCGTCATGAAAAAGGGCTGCAGCTTGGCTGTTGGCATGAGGCTCCGTTGGCAGCCTCCGGCTCCGTGAAGGGATGCAGAGTGTGCCGTCATATGGTCATGGCAGTGTGCTTTCGAGCCTATAACAGAGAGGCGGAGGTTTTGCGAGCCGGCAAGGTGTTCGGATGCAAGGACGCTGGAAAAAATGTTCGGCATCGCGTTACCTAAGCGCGCCGACGAGAAGATTGTCTTCGCTTAAGATGGAAACCCACCGTCTCGTGTTGTATTCCGCTTGGCGCTTCAGGTAGTGATGGTTCGTCTCGTACCAGGGACGAACCCTATTGGTCAGATTATCGAGAATGAAATCGCCCTTGTCGGTTCGAACCGCCAATACAGCGTGCCCTTCGCCATCGGACTTGCGCACTGCCGTCAAGAGCAGACTGGAGACGCGAAGGCCTTTCGCATCAGCGTTCGCCGATTTTCCAGTGCATAATCCTCGCAATCACCCAGATTATCGTCAGGATAGGACCAATATTCTGGAACTCCATTGTGTTCCATGTCGCTCACCGGCTTGACGCGGTGGTTTACGGATACGTTGACGCCTACGAGCGATCGCAAAAGTCATCGGTCATGGTCGGCGAATGCAGGGCAGCTCACATTCATGCGAACAAACGGACGGACAACGCAGCGATCGGTCATTACGAATACTGTCGGAACTATCGCGATGATTGCTCGATCGTCACGCGCGACCCGAAGCCCGTCGAACTGACCCGCTCCTTGTGTGAGACGCTGATCGAAATCAACAACAGGGCCAACACGACGATCATGGCCATGACGGACATAGATACCCGGTGTCGAGGAGAAATGGGAGTATCCCTATAAGGGATTTGGCGACTGCGACGACATCGTGCTGGAAAAACGTCGCGAACTGATGAGACAGGGCGTGCCCCCGCAAAACCTTTTGGATAACGGTGGTCAGGCAGTCGAGCGGCGAGGGGCACGCGATGCTGAGCGTCAACACGACCGCCGGTGACTTCATTCTCGACAATCTGGAGCCGAAGGTCCTGCTGTGGTCGGACACCGGATATACCTACCTGAAGCGCCAGTCGCGATCCAACTCCGGCCATTGGGAAGCGATCGAATCCCAACAGAACATTCTCGTCAGCGGCACGAAATAATCTCAGGACGCTGACAGGAGACCGGCGCCAAGAAGCAGAAATATCGAGGCGCCGAGCCCGATCCGATAATAGACGAAGGGTATGTAGCTGCGCGTCGAGACTAGCTTCAGAAAACCCACGATCGCGACATAGCCGACCGCGAAGGACAGCAGGGTGGCCAGCGCGGTCGGACCGGCGCCGACCGGACTGTCTGCCCCCCAACTCGCATAGAGCTGGAAGAAGCCTGAGGCGAGCACGGCAGGTATCGCCAGCAGGAACGAATACCTGGCGGCGGCCTCTCGCGTGTAAGCCATCAGCAGTCCGGCGCTTATAGTGCCTCCCGATCGCGAAACGCCCGGGATGAGGGCCATCGCCTGGGCGGCGCCGAACAGAAAGCCGTCCCGCCAGCCCAGATCGCGCAAAGCCTTGCGCTTGGCGCCCAGCCGGTCGGCGGCCGCGAGAACCAGCGAAGACGATCAACATGGTTGCCGTGAGATAGAGGTTGCGGGCCGGACCTTCGATCAGGTTCTTCAGCAATAGTCCTAGGATGCCGATCGGCAGGGTCCCTATGATCACCAGCCATCCCATGCGGGCATCCGGGTCCAGCCGTTCACGGCGGCCGGCCAGGGAACGCAGCCATGTGGCGATGATGCAGATAATGTCATGGCGGAAATAGATCAGGGCCGCGATCTCGGTCCCGATCTGCGTAATGGCGGTAAATGCGGCGCCGGGATCGCCGGCCGGTGGCAGGAATTCACCAACGATCCGCAAATGCGCGCTTGAGGAGATCGGAAGAAATTCCGTCAGTCCTTGAACCACTCCTAGGATCGCCGCCTCGCTCCACCCGATTTCAGCCAATTGCACTTTCCTTTGCGTCCGTCACGATCTTCCGGCAACCTGAACCGACGACTGTCTTGGGTGTCAATCGCGATAGAGCATTGGGCATAGTTTTGTTGGCTTTGACGAAACCGTTTGCAAGGACGAGCAGTTTCCTAATTCGGGCTGCGGTGAGAATTTTTGATGAGCACAAATCGGTTCAGTTTCTGAATGCCTGCGCCGGCGATTGCCGGTATGCAAGCATCGCCGGCACCAGAGCGATCAGACCCGTGACAGCCAATAACACAAGGGCGGACTGCCAGTCCTCGCTGCGGAACTCGACCGGCAATGTAAAGCCGCTGGCTCCGCTCAAGAGGTGCGCACCCGTCCTGGCGGCCGTGTAGCCCAGCCCGAAGCCGAGAAGCACCCCTGCTGCGATGATTGCGAACGTCTCCAGCCAGACGATTTCAAACACCACCGCGCGCGGCGCCCCGAACGCGCGCAAGGCACCAATCTGCCGGCGCCGCTGCATGACGTGAAGGACCACGACAAGCAGGATCGCGGCGGCGACAAGCGCCTGCGCTCCGCCGGCCACCAAGGAAAGCACGCGTCGCGCATCGCCGAGCGTCCCGTACAGCCTCGTCAGCACCTCGCCCGGGAAGATCGCGACGGTCCGATCGTTGCGGTGCGCCTGTCGCAGCTTATAGGCGTCAGTGACCGTACGCGGTTTCACCACGATGGCTGGCAGGCCGGGTGTGGATGGATCGAGGACGGCCTCCGGATGGATCGGCTGGTCGAACTCGCTTGTCTCTGCGGCCCCTTGGGCGGCAGCCTGCAGGAGCGGCGATCCTGTTCCCGCCCGATCGCGTTCATGAATGTGCCAGACCGCTTCGATCGGAACGATGACGGCTCGGTCCCAGGCGGTACCGGTCGGCCTCAGCCGTCCCACGACCGCGTAGGTGACATCATTGTGCATTGCGGTCGCCTGACGGACCTGGCCGTGCGCCGGGTGAAAGCGGCTTCCCATGTTCTTCGCCACGGACGCTCCGACAAGCGCTTCGCCGAGCTTCTCGAACGTGCGTCCTTCGGAGACGCCGCCCAGTCCGTCGACCAGCGCTTGCGTCGTGCCGACGATCGGGAAATCCTCGACGAAATCACCGAACCCGACGGGGGCCGCCCAGGCCACACGTTCGTCCCTGATCAGCCCCGCCAGTACATTGCCCGGCATGAGCGTCAAGGGCGCTGCCTGCAGGAACACGGCGGACAGCAGCAATTGGGTCTCGCTGCCGGGCGCGCCGACTACCAGATCGAAGGCGCCCGCCGCACGTGCGCTACCCAACCGAAGCGCCCGCTCGCCGAGCGTGACAGCGACGCCGAGCGCGGTCGCGAGCGCGATGAGCAGCGCCACCGCAGCCACGCCGATCCAGTGTCGCTTCAAGTCCGCAGCGATAAACCGCAACAAGGGTCATTTCCTTCGCGTGAGGGCGGCCGCAGAACCGGCAGTATGGTTACCTCGGCTGATCGGATTCGCGACCGATCGTGCGCGGACGTCAAAGAAACGCCTCATCATGCGTGGCCGCGGGCTTGCCGGTGTCGCTGACGACGGCGCCAGACTCCAGATGGATCACGCGATCGAGGCCTTCGATGAGGCGTTTTTGGTGGCTCGCCACGATCAGCGTCGCACCCGCCTGGTTGGAGAGTCGCAGCAACAGGTCCGCGACAGAGGCCCCAGAATCGGCATCGAGACTGGCTGTCGGTTCGTCGGCCACGATGATTGCCGGCCGCCCGACCAATGCCCGAGCCACCGCGACCCGCTGCATCTGTCCACGAGACATGGTTTCGACCGGCTGATCGGGACGATCTATATCGACCAGCTCGAGCAACTGCATGCCGTCCGCTCTGAAGTCGGTATTCGAACGGAGCCGCGACAGTCGGCTCGGCAACAGCACGTTATCGAGCGCCGAGAGGCCGGGGAACAGGTGGATCTCCTGCATGACAAGGCCGACATGCATAGCGCGCCAACGGTCGCGACCAGCTTCCGAAAGACCGGAAAGATCGGTCTCGCCCCATCGAACCGACCCTTCCGAACGCGATCGAGCCCGGTGACGACGTTCAGGAAGGTCGTCTTCCCGCACCCGGACGGACCGGTAACGGCAACCTTTTCGGTTGGCGCGATTTCCAGCGCGGACAGAGCCAGCGCAGGCCTGCCAAGACCCTGAAACGACATCTCAAGGTCACGGATCGTCAAACGGAGCATTTGCGGTCAGGCCGTGCGGAAATGCGCATCGACGATGCGAAGCAGGCTGACGAAGCCGGTTTCCGGGTCGGTCCATGAACCGACCTCCAGCCGCCCGCTCACCTCGATCGGGGCATTGGCCTGCTCGAAGGTCTGCGCCTCGTCGAGGTAGATGACCACGATGTTGTCCGGCCAGTCGGCGTCGGAGGAACAGAACGGGCAAAGCGCCATCGGGATTTCCGTGAGCACGAAGAAATTCGCCTCGGCCTTGAGCGGCGGCGCCATGAAGCCTTGCATGGAGACTTCCGCTTCCGCGAGCCCTTTCACCTTGTCCGAAAAGCTGAGCCCGAGAACGCTGATCTTTCCATAGAGCTCATCGAAGCCAAGGGTTGCCGTTGCCGTGGAAGCGGAACTCGCGCCAGTCATCTTGACCAGTGCGACGGCCGAGCCAAGCAGCACCAATTTGCGGCGGGTGATCGGGCGCTGTTTCATGAGCGAAACTTGCTTCCGGCGTTCTGCTCCAGGCGCCGTAGCGTCAGGAGCCATGTCGCGACTTGGTTCATCAAGCCAGATCGGCTAAAGTGCATCAGTTCGTTGCCGGCGCAAGACCCAGGGCATCGGCAAGCACGCGATAGACGTCGCTCCCTTCCATATAGCCCTTGAATTCCTCGGCGCCAGGGCCGGTCGCCTGGAGCACGACATCGTCAACGGCGTGGACGGCCGTGTCGGCCGTCTTCGGCAGATTGCCGACGCGCAGGACCGCACCCGGAACGTCCTTGTACTTCTCGTTGGCGATGTACTGCTTCGCCCCGTTCTGCACGGCCGGCTCGAACGGACCATCCAGCTTCGGACGGAAGGTTTCGTAGTAGTCGGGAAAGTTGCTGGCGAATATAGCCAGTCGCCGCGTGACGTCCACCTTGTCGGGATAACCGTCGCCGTTCTCGTCGGTGTAGTTCGGGAAGCCCGCATCGGCATAGACGCCGACCTTGTCGCGCATCTCCTCGCCCGGTTTCTGGTCGTCGATGGTACCGATGATCGACACGCCGTGCGTGTGATCGCCCGTGGCGACGATCAGCGTGTCCGGATGCGTCTTGGCGAACTCCATCCCGATGCCGACGGCTTTGTCGAACTCGATGGTCTCGAACAGCGACCGCTCCCAGTCCATCGGATGCGACATCTTGTCGACGGACGCCGCTTCGACCATGAGGAAGAAGCCGTCCTCGTCCTTGGAAAGCTGATCGAGTGCGGTCTGCGTCATCTCGACAAGGCCGGGCTGGTTCGGGAACTTCTCGACGCTGCCCTTCTTGAGGAATTCACGGTCGAGTGTCGTGTCCATGTTGCCGGTGTGGAAAAGGCCGAGGATCTTGCCGGTGTTGGTTCCCTTGGCGGCCACGAGTTCGGTCTTGTCGGTCGCCAATGTGTAACCGGCATCCCTGAACATTGCGATGTAGTCCTTGTCGTCCTTGCGCTTCGAGCCCGGCGTGCTCTGCGGCAGGAAGTAGGCGGAGCCGCCGCCAAGGACGATTTCGGGCTTGACGACGAAGAACATGCCGACAATGTCAGCCTTGTCGGCGCGCAGGCGGGTATGGGCGACGACCGCCGCAGGGGTGGCGTCTTCCACCTCGGCGGTTGAGACAACGCCGATCGACTTGTTGCCGGTGCGCCGCAGCGCCTCTGCGATCGTCTCGACCCTGGGGTCGTCAAGGCTGGCCTTGGTGCGATCCGCATAGACGCCGAGCGCGTTGACAGCCGTCTTGTGGCCCGTCATGTAAGCCGACATCGTGTTGGCGCTATCGGTTGAGATCGCATTGGTCGCGGACGTGCCTATGAAGGCCATGTGATCGAGGTCGTCCATGTTGAGGCGCCCGTTGGCTTTGCCTTCCGTCATGCCCTTCGACATGATGCGGGCGCCGGTGCGATGCGCGACCGAAAGCCCGTCGCCGAGGAAGAAGATGACGTTCTTGGCCTTGGGCGTTGCCGGGGTGCCGAAAACCTGCCAGCTCACCGACTTCATTTCGTCGCCGGCCTTCGCCTCCAGCTTGTAGGTACCAGGCTGCGAAATGCTGGCTGCGCGGATCAACAGCGCCGAAGCGTCGAAACCTTCTTCCTTCTCGATGAATTCGAATTTCTTGCCCAACACGGTTTCCGCCGGCTGGCCGTTGATCGTAACCGTGACTTGGTCGGCGCTAACGACCTTGTCGAACTCGACCTTCACGTCGAAAGGCGACTGCGCCAGGATCGTGGCCCGATCAAGCGGGTAGACCGTCGCTGCCCCCGCAACGGTGTTCAAGCTTGTTGTTATTGCGAGTGCAGCGATAAGACGGTGCATGGCAGGCTCCCGGTGGGTTCACGGACAATGTTCGGCGATGTCCGTGTCAGGGATGTGACATGGCAGGAAACGCGCGCCGACCAAAAACGACGAATTTGCCACGTGTCGACGTCACAGACCACGAACAAGCGGTCATTATTGCGTCCGAGCGGTGACAATCGCGACCCATCTCGCGCGTTTCGAGGCGCATGGTGCGCAGCTCGTCTCGGGCTGTCTGTTCATCGGATCGTCGAAGAGCCGACGTTAGCCGGTGCGGGCCTGCAGATAGGAGAGCATGAGGAACTGTGGGGCGGTCACGCAGCTTTGCTGCGCTGATCGGGTCTTGGATTGTCGTTTGCCATGCCCGGATACCATTCCGCGAAGACTGCTTTGAGACTTCCGTCGAGTGTCCGGGTGCGGCCATTGCTTCGCCCGTTGCCTCGTGGGCGCTCAACGCGAGGTGCAGTCGTGATCCAAAAGGCGCTCGGCCGCTGAGCTTTCCCAATTGGTCAGGATGTAAAATCCCGGTCTTGCGCCGGCGAGTTCGGCGCCAACGACGACGACATTTACGTGATGCATGGCGCGCCGGGCCTGCGGCAGGCCGGAAGCGATGATGCCGACTACGTTGGTCGTTTCCAAATCCGGCTTGTCGACTGCCTTGATCCAATAGCGTTTCCCCATCAGAGCCAAAGGGAGAAGCTGCCACGGACCTTCCACCTTCGGCCCCTTCAGGACAAGTTTCTTTTCCACCGACACCGCAACGCAATCGATATGGATGTGGAACTGATCCTGGGATCGCTCAGTCCTGGAATTCACAGCCATGGCGATGGCCGTTCGTGGAAGGTGACGTCCGAGGCTCGCCGAGACCTTGCTTCGTGCTTTCCACGCCCGATTCCAGAGTTGGGAACTGCCCTGCCAACGGACAGACGGGCTTTCAAGGCCGGCAACAGCCGTAAGTGGCGTCAACAGAAACTCGGTCCGGTATCGGGGTGATTTAATGAGAGCTGATCCAGGCACGCCCTGCCTGGGCAGGATCACTTCCTCGCAGGGGAAAGCGCTGCCAAGATGCGCTGCGGCAAGAGCGCAGGTCTGCACAACCTGCCAGAGCGCGTTGCGATGCGCTGAAGCGGAGCCGACGTCGGTGACCGCCGCAGTCAGCAACGCGATTGTCAAACAGAGCACGGCTGCAGCACGGCAGTGGTGGAACAATGGTAACCTGTGAAGGGATTTTACAGCGAGGGGAATGCCCGAGATGAGGTTTTGAGTCCCGGCGCGCAGTCGGCGAAACCGAAACGGTGAAGGTGGAGCGGCTGGGAGCCTCGCGATGGTTCCGATGGGCGACTGCTCTTCTGCCCGATCACTGGTTTGATGACGTTTCGGCATTAAACCTCGCATCCTTGGCCGTGACCGACGTCAGTTCAGATTCTGCGCCCCGCTCAGCGGCCGGATCGAGATTGCTGTCCTTCCCTACTATGGCCTTGTCAGCGCTTCGCGGCACGTCCTCCATCGCATTCTGAAGCATCGAGCGGGTTTCCTGCAGGTCGAGTTCCTTCTCGGCTTGACGTACGGCGTCGTCAAACTGCTTTCGAAAATCGCCCGCAATCCGATTGAATGTCTTCATCATTGCCCCCGCCGATCGCATGACTTTTGGAAGCTCCTCCGGGCCGAAAACAACCAGCGCCACCACGAAGATAACCAACAGGTGGGTCATGCCAAGTCCGAACATCGGTACGTCCTCTCGCGCATATCGCCGGCAGCGACAACCTCTCCGCGGTTTGCGGCGACCGATCCGGTTGAATGCCTCGACCTACGGCGCCAAATCCAACCATCATAGCCTCTCGCCTGAGCCATTCCAGTATGCGGCCGCGGGAATGTCGTTCATACTACGAGCCATGTGGCACCACTCGTCAACCCGAATATCAGGCGCACGTCTGGTAGGGATATTCGCAACCGTGCTCGCAGCAAGCGGACTCCTCGCTGGGGCCGATGGCACAGGGCCCAGAATATTTGAAGCAGGCGCCTACTCCTTTTCCGACGAACTCGGCGGATTCCGGATCATTGCCGCTTCGGGAGCCGGAACAAGGGCCGATCCCGTCGTGATCACCGAGGAACTCGAGTCGGCAAGCCCGGTAACCCTCACCATACGCGCCATCCGGCCGGTTCAGCCATTCGGTGCCTCCGGCAACTATGCCACCGGGTTCATTTCCCTAAGGATCGTTGCCCTCAACAACAGCGGTCACGCCTGGGTCGAATTCGAGTTCGAGTTGCAGGAGATTCTCAACCAGCCAAGCGATTCCAGCGACGGGCTTTCGTTCGACCAGGCGCGCCGCGAAACGGATGCAATTCGGTCCGATAGTTTCGCCGAATTCAGTCGTGAATTCGAACCTTATGACCATCTTCTGTTCCGGAAAGGCGAGGTCGATCCGCTGAGCACGGTTTCGTTCTCATTCCTGGTGACTGATTTCACGCCGACTGCGCGGCTCTATCTCGTTCAGGACCCGCGCATTCCCTCAACATGAACGTGTCGCGCATCATCGCGGCCGTTGGTTCGAACAACGCTGCTCGTCATGTATGCCGGCAGTTTGGCAGGTGTCGTTGGGCGCGGCATGCCGATGGATTTGCTGGTCATTTTGGTCGCTTGGCCGTGCCTTTGATTCGGGCCACAAAATAGGGACAACAGGGCAAAAACCGACGCGAACGACGATTGAGGATCGTGAGCGCCCGCGGTACGAGTTCTCCGCCGAGTTACTTGTGAAGCGTTCACACTAGCGACAGTTCCGGATCGTGCTATGATCTTGCGCATGAGGACGATCACGGCCTCTTACATTCTGGTTTTCGCGGCGCTCGCTGCAACGCCCGCGCGGGCCGAATGCCAGTGCCTCGCCAACGGCCACATTTTCCATCACGGCGAAATCGCTTGTCTGCAATTGCCGTCAGGTCCTGAACTCGCGCAGTGCGACATGGTTCTCAATATTTCGTCATGGAAAAAAATTCAGGATGGATGCCCCGAGGCGACGGCGCCGTTTGGCTTGCCTGTCAAAGGGGACGAGCAGAAACCAGGCGAAGGCGGAGATAAAGCCAACGATTTGGCTTTATCAACAGCAAACGCCCGGAGCTAAAGCGAAGCGCAGTTTGCGCGCATCCAACAGTGCGACGCAAGCCCAACGCATACCCTAGCGGTGTTCCAACACCGCTAGGAACCAGCCCTATGGATGAGCTTCCTGTTGAGATTCTGCTTTCCTGTCAGTCCTTCTTGTTCCGGTAGCTTTCAATGGCTTTGCCAACCATGTCGATGGCGACGTTGGCGCCACCAAAGCCGTTCAGCTCAACGGCCTTGCGGCCTTCAGGTAGCTGCTTGTAAACTCGAAAGAATGCCTCGATGCGCTGTCGTTCGATGGCCGGAAGATCATCGATGGTCTTGACCCCGTCATATTGCGGATCGATATCCGTAGCCGGCACAGCGATGATCTTGTCATCCGCTTCGCCGCCGTCGACCATGTTGAGCACGCCGATGGCGCGGACTTTGATCAGAGCACCGGGCACAACGGGTTCCCGGGTGAAGACAAGCGCATCCAACGGGTCGCCGTCGCCGCCCAACGAACTGGTAACGGAACCATAGTTGGCCGGATAGACGACCGGCATGGACTGATATCGATCGACGACGACATGGCCTGTCTCGGCATCGATCTCATATTTGGTGAAGCTTCCCGCCGGAATCTCGATAACCGTGTAAAATTCGCTGGTGTCTTTCGGCTGCGGAAAATCGAAAGCTGTGACGAATTCGGCGAAAGCGGGCTGCGTGCCCAGCAGGGCCGCAAGCGCCATGACAGTCGGCAACGCGCGCATGGTTGTCTCCAAAGGTTGGACGGGCAGGGCGCCCTGCATCCGCCTAGCCACCGTATGTGACGGCAGCATTACAGGGTTCCGTTATTGAAATTGGATGACCGTATTTGCACCGATCCTGCGGCGAGCAGAAATGGGCCGAGATAGAGCGCTGACGAGTGATGAGCGTCTATGGGCGTTTGCGTTTATGGGCGTTTAAGAGACGGTGGCCGCTTCAAATGTGCTATTTCAGGCGAGCCCATTTCCGGCAAGGGGATAGCTTGCGTCGTAACTCCTGCCAATCGGGCACGCTACACCCACAACACGCCGTTCGGCGAGAGCTGCCACGTAGACGCCTCGCGGCTCAGTGCGACGTTGTGTGGCAATCATCAAAAAGCAAGTGAAACTCCAACTTCAGTTGAAGTCCTTCGGAGACTACGCCACCTTGACCTTGAATCATTGCCAGGGTTCGAAATTCGTGAACGAAGAGACAACAACACCACGTCCGCTATACTCCACTGAAAGGGCTGCTTCATGTCGGGAATGTCGCGCAGGGGATTCTTGCTGGGCGGCACGGCAGCAGTAGCTGTCGGCGCTGCAGGCGGGCTGATTGCCGGCAGGGCCGTAGCAGCCGATCTGACCTTGCCGGTTTCAGCGATCAGTCGGTCGATTTTGCCCGGCACCGTCACCAAAGGGATGATGAGTTTCGGTGCGGGCGGGCCGCCGCCCACTCTGCGTTTATTGCGAGGTAGGCCGTTTTCCATAGACGTGGTCAATGATCTCGATGAAGCGACGAGTGTGCACTGGCATGGATTGCGCATCGCCAATGCCATGGACGGCGTGCCTTATCTCACCCAGCGTCCCATCGCGGCGGGCGAAAGCTTCCGTTACACGCTGACACCGCCGGATACCGGCACCTATTGGTATCATCCGCATTGCAACACGCTCGATCAGATGGCCCGCGGTCTGACAGGCATGCTTGTTGTCGAAGATGACGAAGATGCCGGTTTCGACCAGGATTTGCCGCTCAATATACGCGACTTCCGTCTCGGCGAAGACGGCCAGTTCATCGAATTGTTCAAGGCACGCAACGCTGCGCGCGGCGGCACGCTGGGTACGGTCTCGACAGTAAATTGGGAAGTCACCCCGATTTACGATCTGCCGGCGGGCAGCCTTGTGCGCCTGCGTTTGGCAGTCACGGATGTCACCCGTATCGGCACTTATGACCTCGATGGCGGAACGGCCAAAGTGATCGCTCTTGATGCCAACCCGCTGCCGCAGCCTGTTGCGCCTCGGGGCATTGTCATCGCGCCCGGCCAGCGCGCCGATATCGCCCTCCGCGTGCCTGATGGCGAAGACGAGATCGTCAGCCTGAATCTCAGAACAGCCAAGGGACCTCGCGTTCTCGTCCGATTCCGGCCTATCGGCGCCAGCGCGGGGCGGACGCTTGGCGAACTCAAGCCGCTGCGGCCGAATCGCGTACCGGAGCCGGATCTTACCGATCCCGAGACAATGGACTTCGTCTTTGGCTGGTCGCCCAATGGTGATGCGCCGGCGCCGGGTGTTTGCGGCACGCTCGGCTACACCTTCTGGTCGATCAACCGCGTCGCCTGGCGAGGGGACGCGCCGGGGCCAGTTGATCCGCTCGCGGCTCTAAAACGAGGCAAAAGCTATGTTCTGCGCCTTCGCAACGAAACGCCGAACGATCATCCGATCCATTTGCACGGTATGTCTTTCCGTCTGCTACGCTCCGACAAGCGCAAAATTGCGTCGCTTGTAACAGATACGGCCCTTCTTAAATCGCAAGAAGTGATGGAAGTGGCGTTGGTCGCTGACAATCCGGGTAATTGGGCATTCCATTGCCACGTCATTGAACATCAGAAGAGCGGCCTGACCGGTTATTTGCGTGTGGAATGACGCGGTCCTCATCCAGGGTTGCGTTGCCGAGGGCGTGAGAGGGTCGAAATTGGGCGAGGCGGAGCGTCCGAGTTCTCGCCGCGCTAATGGCGCTACTGCTCACGGGCGCCGGAGCGGCCGGCGACGGGTGCTGATCTGTGCATCTGATCGAGCCTCTGCTGAGTGGCCTCCCGGGCTCGCTCGCCAACGCCGGTTCCCATGCCACCGCGGTCGCGATTGCGTTCGTCATCATCACGGCGCTGTAGCTCATGCTGGGCGATCTGGCGCCCGCTCCGGATCGTGCTATGATTTCGCATGAGGACGTTCCATGCCTCTTGCATCCTGGTTTTCGCGGCGCTTGTTGCAACGCCCGCGCGGGCAGAATGTCAGTGCCTCGCCAACGGCCGGACGTTCCATCACGGTGAATTCGCCTGTCTGCAATTGCCGTCTGGACCGGAACTCGCGCAATGCGACATGGTTCTCAACATTTCGTCATGGAAAAAAATTCAGAGCGGCTGCCCGGAGGCGACAGCGCCATTGAGTGTGCTCGTCGAAGGGGGCGAGCAGCAATCAGGCGAAGCCGGACACAAAGCCTTAACAACGACGAACACTCCGACCTAAGACGAAGAGCAGGCTGCGCATCAGCCACAGAGATCTCTTTCGGCAAGGCGTCAACTTTGGGGTGAACTGTTACACTACCGTCACTTGATTGCGCTGACCAGCGGGTTGTCGCCATCGAGGGAGACCCAGCGCCCCGTGTCGGTGCCGGCTTGCCTCTTCAGGAAGCGGTAGCCGGTCTGGTCCCAGCGGCGCACCGTGTCGGTGAGGTTGTCGAGGATGAAGTCGCCCGTGTCGGTACGAACAGTCAGCACTGCATGACCCTCGCCGTCGGGCTTGCGAACAACCGTCATCAGCAGATCCGACACAGGAATGCCGCTGTTTATCAGACGGCGACGCTTTTCCAGCGCATAGTCTTCGCAATCGCCGAAACCACTGTCCGGATAAGCCCAGAATTCGTCCTGTCCGTACTGGTCGAGATCGCTCATCGGCTTGACGTTGTTGTTGACCGTCAGGTTAACGCTCGTAATCTGCCGCCAGAGTTTTCCGGTCATGTGCTCCGGACCATTGTCGCGTGAGCGGATCTCACATTCGGCCCGATGGGATTTGCAGAAATCGTAGTGACCGATCGGCTGCGAGGTAAAGCCACCGATCGGCATCGACTGTGAAGCCGTCGCCGCCGACCACGTGGATATTATCGCAATGATTGCAACGACCGCACCGCCGCCCAACCGTACGCACAACCGCACTCGTGAGGAACTCATCCGACCCGCCCAACCACCTTTGTTAAGAATGAGTTAAGGTCGATCCCGTGGGTTCTGTCAATCAGAGCGGGAGGAAGATCCTTCTGAATGGTTACTTGCGCCGTGTGCGTTGCTCGGCCGCTACACGTCTGCACGATTTCCGTTTCCTGCGCGGCAGGTCTTTGCCAGAGGGACCGATATGGTGAGATGTCAACCGTCGGTCACGCTTGGTGCGAATTGGAAAGTGATGAATGAGCCTCGATGAGGTCACGCAAGCGACGATCGCGTTTATCCGGACGCATGAAGCATGGGGTGTTCCGCTGGTGCTCGTGCTGGCCTTTGGGGAATCGCTGGCATTCATCTCTCTGTTGTTGCCTGCAACCGTGATCCTGATCGGTGTCGGTTTTCTCATCGGCGAAAGCGGTATCGCATTCTGGCCCCTGTGGCTTGCCGCCGCCATTGGGGCGGCATTGGGGGACTGGCTGTCCCGGCACGCGGTTGGGAAACGGGGTTTCGCACTATTGGCCCCTGTCACGTTATCCAAACCTCATTCCGCGCGGTCACCTGTTCTTCGAGCGATGGGGGGTGGCCGGGGTGTTCTTTGGGCGCTTCTTCGGTCCTTTGCGCGCATCCGTGCCATTGGCGGCGGGCATCTGTAAGATGCCCGCCTTGACGTTTCAGATTGCCAACATCACCTCAGCCTTCGTCTGGGCCACAGGTATTCTGGCTCCCGGCGCCTTCGGCCTCAAATGGCTGCAGGCGTGGATTTGATGGGCACCAAAGGCGGACCGTCATTGTCTGCCTCTGGCAAGGGCAGGAATCAATCGTAGGCGGCGCGAACGGGTATGCTCCCCAGTTCAGTTCGAGTTCGAATTTCGAAGGCGAAACAATCCGCAACTCAAGAGAATTAGGCACGGTTTCGTCTTGAACTCGTAGCTGGTTCCTTTGACGCCGCTGGCGCAACCGTAGGAGCCAACTTGCCGCCGCTACTCGAGGCCAGATTTGCAGATTTCTAGTGCGACAAAAGGACAGGCAGGCGCAGATCGCCCAGAACGCCCTTGGTTGCGCCACCCACGACAAAATCTCTCATCCGGGAATGGCCGTACGCACCCATGACAAGCAGATCGGCGCCCATGCCGACAGCGCGCTCCTGAAGCGTAACGCCAATGGGGCGATCTTCCGCATCGATTGAGACTCCCTCAGCGGGAAGGCCACGCATTCTCAGGCTTAAAGCAAGGCTTTCGCCAATATCGCGCAGCGGCTTTTCGATTGTCACCGTCAGTACGGTTATCTTTGCCGCACATTGCAGAAACTCATACGCGTCGGCAACGGCCCGGGCCGCAACGCGACTCCCATCCCAAGCGATGATAACATGATCGATTGCACCAACATTTGCGCTTTCCGGCAGAATTATGGTCGGTCGGCCCGAACCAAACACAACCGCGTCAACGGTCATGCGCGCAGTCTGGTTATTTGGCTCCAACCCAATCAAAGCAAAATCGAAATAGCGTGACTTCACTGCCGCAACATCGCTGACAGATGCCGGCTGAACAGCAATCTCCTCGGTTGTCAGGGACGATCCGACACGTGCCGCTTCAGCTTTCAATGCCTCCAGCAAATCGAGCCCGTGCTTGCGGCTGGTCGCTTCTGTCTCCCGGATCATTTCGGGAAGGTTGATCAAGTATCTCGACACCGGGTTGGAAATACCCGGGATATCGACATTGATCGTTAATGCGTGAAGCGCCGCGCCAATGTGCTTGACCACCGCGATTGCGTTTAAGGCGATTTTGGTGGAATTCGCTTCCGGATACGTCACCAGAGGAAGTAAGGCAATCTTATTCATCAAACCTCAGCTCCATGATTTCGGCCGCTGTCGAGCGACCAATGGCCCAACGCGTGTTACACACCTCAAGCCTCCTACTTCAGCCCGCCAAAAAACTCAGACGACCGAGGTTCGCTATCGCCTACCTCGATATTCCAAGGCGATCTTGCGCCGCATCGATTCCGTCCTGAACGGTCGTGGCTATAATGGCAGGCATCGATGACGAGAAATGTCAACAAAGATTAGCCCGTTTGTTGCCATGAGCGCAGTGGCGCCCGCAAGCATGGTTTTGACAGTAACGGCAGCCGAGGATGTGGCGGAAACTCCGCTGTTCACGATCCGCGCCGGGGACCATCGGGGTTTGACATCTGGGGATCCGCGTTCTGCGATCATCCTTCCTGAATCCGGATACCGGCCAAACCTGGATGCCTAGCGAAGCTGTAACGCAGCCTAGCGCAACCGACGCGCCAGTGTTGTGGTCCCTACATTATGTCCGGCAGGCTCCAAGCAGACACAAGAGCGGGAGGGGTTGAAGCTGTCGATCGCGCGCTTTCGATCCTCGGGTGCTTCACAGAGCGCGACGAAGGTTTAAGCTTGGCCGAGATTTCTTCTAGAACAGGCCTCTACAAAAGCACGATCCTTCGGTTAACGGAATCCCTTGTCCGGAGTGGCTACATTGTTCGCATGGCGGACAAGCGCTTTGCTGCCGGCCCTACGCCGATGATATTGGGCTCATTCTACCGTCGTCGTTTTAGAGGCCTTCGTTCGGCCTCTCCTTTTGAGCCTTGTTGAACAGGCGAATGAAAGCGCATCGTTTTTTTCGAAAGGAGGGAAATCGCAGCATTTGCCTGTTTCGTGCAGACTGTCGCCATTTGATCCGGGATCAAATCCGAGAGGGCGATGTGCTTTCGCTTGACCATCATGGTGCTTGCTCGGTTTAGTCTCGCTAAGCCTAGAATGCGAATAGCTCTTATGGCGAAGATTCCGTTTGTATCGCTCGGGGAGGGCGATTCTGAAACAGCGACGATGGCCGTACCGGTTTTTTCAGGCAGCGAGGGCTTGGCCGGAGCGCTGGCTGTTTCTGGACCGCTGACCAGATTTACACCGGAAAAGCTGGTCAACATGAGACCGCTTTTGCTGGAATTTGACGAACGCCTATCGACATCCCTTGCGAGTAGCCAATATTTACAAGCGCGCTCATAGAATGGTCGTCACTAGAGCGTGTGTGCCCAAGGGCACGGGAGCAGCAGTTGGGGCGGATTGTAGCCTTCTTGCCTTTGGAAGCGGTTAAGCGTGATGACAAGCGAGGCTCCAAATCGGCTACTCTGCTCGATTCATGGCAAGCGGCCCCGCCAAACATGATTGGAATCGACATCGGGCGCTTGAGGACATGACTGCCAGTGAGTGTCCGAGCAACAACGCGCACAATCAAAGCGATAGTGGCGATCTGATCCGCTGGGCGGTGGCTGCTTTCAATTCCGGTAATCACGACCAAGCGATGCATCTGTGCGCATTGGGCCTGGGGCAGCACCCGGGCGATCCAGCGCTTTGCCATCTTCTGGCGGCGGTCCTGTTCGCAAGGGCAGACATGCCGGGGGCTCGTGCGCGCATCGAAGCGAGCCTTGCCGTTCGCACCGCCGGGAAATTAATGCCTCCATCGTTGAACCGGTCGGAATCCACCAGGCCCGTCACCAGCCTGAAGGGCAGATCGTCGCGATTGACCGGATGCGTCGCGAACAGCGACCAGCCGTCCTCGACCTGTATGGTCCAGAAGCTGTTGAATTTGAGGGCGGCTTGACCGGGAGTGGCAAACGGGCTGCCTGCGAGTTGCCCCGGCGTGTGGAAGCTCAAAGGCGCTCGGGGGTGGTTCCCGGTGACCGGGTCCGGAATCTGCCAGTCCTAGGAAAAGGTCCCTTTGTCGGCGATGACGTCGCACGGCAGGAGGATCATGAAGCCACAGGTCATCGCATCGATAACGGGCGGGCACTGCTTGAGCGTGCGAATGTCGCGGCCGTGGATCGCCGAAAAGGAAGTAGCGGGCATTGTGCGCAGCCAATCCGGCAACGCGCCGCGCGCGAGGATCGGGCGTGGCAAATGCTCGACCAACATTGGATCACATCGGAAAATGACACGCATCGTCGCCTCCCGGCATTGCGATACCAGGATTGCCGATCACACTCCAAGCGGCGATAAGGCAAGGGCAATGCTCCGTTGACACTTTGGACAAGTTGGCGAGTTTTTTTAATACAGGCGAAACCCATCCGTCCGCTAGCCCAAGCCGTTCCAAAGGCCATCAGGGAAGGGAGCCACGCAGGCAACCAACTGCCGCGTCATCATGACTAACGGCAGAATCACCACCACGACTGCCGGGTTTGCGGGATAAAGGAAGGGCGCCGCCGAGCAACCACGCAAAAATGAAAATGACGACGCCTGTCTTGCAGGAATCCGGGCATTCTTACTCCGATGTTTCTTGCCGCCCCGTGGGAGAGTTCCTTCGTGCGAGCAGTTTGTCGATCCGCCGGCCATCCATGTCCACGATCTCGAAGTGCCAGCCGCCATAATCAAAATGTTCCCCGACCTCAGGCAGATGCCCTAGTCGAAACAGGGCAAATCCTGCGATCGTATGGAAGTCGCCTTCAGTTGGCCGTGCCCGAAAACCAAGGCGATCGAAGGCGTCCTGGGCCGACATCATACCATCCACGAGAAGGGAGCCGTCTTCACGCTCGACGATATCCGGCTCTTCGCCTTCGATGTTGGGCAGGTCGCCGGCGATGGCTTCGAGCAAATCGGTCTGGGTAACAATTCCTTCCAGACTTCCGTACTCGTCGAGGACCATTGCTATGCGGACGGGCGCCTTCCTGAACTGCTCCAGCACTTTGAAAATCGGCGTTGATTCATGAACGACGAGCGGCTCACGGATGATCGCCATCGGATCGAGAACCTGCCCGTCAAGAACCTGGTCGAGCATGTCCTTCTTCAGAACCATGCCGAGCAGTTCATCGATACCGCCCTTGCCGACAAGGAGCTGCTCATGGCGGCAATCGCGGATCGTACGAAGAATCTCGGTTCGGTCATCATTCACGTCGATCCAGTCGATATCCGGCCGAGGCGTCATGATGTCACTGATGCGGCGCTCGCCGATATTGAAGACCCGCTCGACCATCTCCCGCTGCGCCTGCTGCAACAGCCCGCCTTCCTGACTGGCCGAGATCAGAAGCTTCAGCTCGTCTGGCGAGTGCAATGAATCCTCACCGGTTCCCGGGCGCAGGCCGCAGAGTCGCAGAACGAGGTTGCCGAGACCATTCAGCATTAGAATCGCCGGCCTAAGCAGAAAGAGGAACAGACCGAGCGGACGCACGACCCAGAGCGCAGTGTCTTCGCTGCGCTGGAGCGCCAGACTCTTTGGTGCGAGCTCGCCAAGCACGATGTGAAGCGCGGTGATGATGATGAAAGCGATCGCGACGGCGACAGTGTGTGAGCCCGCAGTCGCCAACGACCCCAGCAGCCCGATCAAGAGAGGCTCGACGAGATGCGCGAGAGCAGGTTCGCCGATCCAGCCGAGCGCCAGCGATGAAATGGTGATGCCGAGCTGGGTCGCCGCCAGATTGGCATCGAGATTGTCGACGGCCCGCTGGAGCGCTGCCGCGTTCAGCCGCCCAGCCGCAGCGAGTTCGGCAACTCGGCTTCGGCGCACGGCGACCAGGGAAAACTCGGCGGCGACAAAGAAGCCGTTTGCGGCCACGAGTAGGAGAACCGATAAGATTCCAAGAATGTCGCTCAAACTGCCATCGCCTGTCGGCATGATATCCTCTTAATGACGCAATTGGATACGTCTCTGAAGCGCAAATGATGGCATTGCGCAATCGCTATCAGCATCACGATCGCCAGAAGCATAATCCCCTGATGGCGATGGTGGTGCATCTACTAGCGACTGATCACGGTGCGGTCGAACACGTTGAATGCGGCAAAGTGCGTGGTCCAGCCGTGGCTTGCAGCGCGGGTCATGTACCGACGCGCCCCGTTCTTGGCGTGGATGCGCAGATCACATGAAGGCAGACGCCATCACGCAGCCCGTCGATAAAGCTCAAATGATTGGACAGCTTGAACTGCTGACGGTAACAGGGCTGAAGCCAACGCGTGATCTGCAGATGATGTCAAGCGCCTCTCCGCAAAGAGGTGACGCTTGATAGGCGGCTGCTTCCGTGCAAATGCTCCGGCATGCGAATTGTCCTCGTCGAAGACACGCGCGACGTTGGCGAGGCTATCAGCCGCCGCTTCGAAACGATCGGCCACGCAGTCGATTGGGAGACGGACGGCCGTGCTGCCGCAGAGATCCTCGATTTCACCTGCTACGATCTCGTCATCCTCGACGTCATGCTGCCCAGCCTCGACGGGTTTGAAATCGTTCGACGGCTCCGGCAGGCAAGGAATACCACCCCGGTTCTGATGTTGACGGCCCGTTCCGAGATAGAGGACCGCGTTGGCGCGCTCGATCTCGGCGCCGACGACTATCTGGTCAAACCGTTCGATTTCCGGGAATTGGAAGCGCGCGCCCGTGTTCTGCTCCGGCGGAAAAGCGGCGAGGCGACCAACATCGTACAGTGTGGCGATGTCGTGCTCGACCGCGGCAGCCGCTCAGTCCGAGTAGGCAGGCGCGAGGTGCAATTGAAACGACGCGAGATGACGTTGCTTGAGATACTGGCGTCGCGGCCAGGCCGCGTCTTCAGCAAAGATGAACTTATCGATCAGCTTTTCGGGTTTGACGAGCCGGCCAATCAGAACGCGATCGAACTTTATGTCGGGCGGCTGCGCAAGAAGCTGGAAGGCGCCAAGGCGCAGATCGTTACCGTGCGGGGCGTGGGATATCAACTGGCTTCCGATGATACCGGCTGAGCCTTCCCTTTTCACGCGCCTGGCGGTCCGCATCTCGCTGGTGCTGGGCCTGGGTGCGGCTCTTCTGGTGAGTGCGGCGTCGTACTACGCACGTACCGCCGCCGATGACGCCTATGACCGGCTTCTGCTTGGTGCGGCCATCCAGATGGCAGACAGCCTTACGGTTGAATCCGGTTCGCTTATCATCAACCTGCCGGTATCAGCTTTTGAACTCCTGGGCCTCGCCAGCCGCGATCGCATCTTCTATCGCGTGATCGGCCCTTCCGGCGCGACGCTGACAGGTTATGCCGATCTGCAAACAGAAGTTGATCTGGCCGCAATACACGATGTCCCGGTATTGGAATCGGCGCATTATCGCGGCGAACCGGTTCGGATTGCGGTGGTGGCGCGCGCACTGTCCGATCCAGCCGTATCCGGTTGGGCGCATGTCATCGTTGGGCAGACCACGGAAGCCCGCCGCGCGCTCGCGGGTGAATTGACTCTCAGGGCGACCGTCCTCCTGGCGATCATGAGCATATTGGCATTGGCTGGAGCGATGATTGCTATTCGCTATTCTCTGCAACCGGTCAAGCATCTCGGAGCGACGCTCCGCCGTCGCGATCCACAAGACCTGACGCCGGTAACGGTCGTCGTACCGAGAGAATTGCGGCCCTTCGTTACTTCCATCAATTATTTCATGAGTCGGCTCGACGAGCGCGTGGAACTCCTGCAGCGCTTCATCGCCGACGCGGCGCACCAGATCAGAACGCCGCTGACGGCGCTAACGGCGCAGCTCGATCTGTTGAGTCAAGCCAAGCTGGACAAGTCGAGCCGCCAGCATCTCGATCGCGTACAGCAGCGCGCCAGCGAACTTGCGCGCCTGACCAACCAGTTGCTCAGCCACGCCATGGTCATCCATCGTGCCGATTCCGTGCAGCTTCAGCCGCACGATCTGGCAGATGTCGCACGGCGCGCTTTCCGTGCGGCGGTTCCGATAACTATCGATCCGGACATCATCGTCTCCTTCGAGGCGCCTGACGACGAGCCGGTCGTGCTTGCGGACGCCGTCAGCCTTCGCGAAGCGATCGTCAATATCATCGACAATGCCTTGCGCCATGGAGTGGTGTCGCGCCTTGAAGTCAGAGTACGCAGCGACGGTACACGTGCCCATCTCGAGGTCGAAGATGACGGACCGGGCATTCCGCGGGGCGAGTGGGAGCGGGTTACGCAGCGCTTCGAAACGTCCAAATCTCATGACGGCAGCGCAGGTCTTGGTTTCGCCATCGCGTCGGAGGTTGCGGCGGCTCACGGTGGCGCGCTGACCTTTCGCGAGACAAGCAAGGATGGCGGGAAGGGCACGCAAGGGTTCACCGTCACCTTGACGTTGCCCATCGCGACGGAGAAGACCGGATGATAACGGGAACATTGCCGACATTCGGTTTGATGGCTGCCGTCGTCTTATGCATCGGTCACGCGGCAAGAGCTGCTGAAGGAAGCAGCGCATTTTTCCCTTCGTCTCAGCCGGAGAAGAACCGACTGTCGATCCACGCCGCGACCGATCTGGCGGCAATGGAACCACTGATCCGGGATTTTCAGTCCGTTTTCCCCAACGTGGCAGTCGACTATGTTGAATATGTCACCAACGACTTGCAAAGGAGTGCCAGTGAAGCCTGTCGGACGGACGCGGTGCTGGGCGACATCTTGTTGTCTCCGTCGGTCGACCAACTTGTGAAGCTCGCCAATGACGGCTGCGCGGCGCCGCACGTGTCGGCCGAAACCGCGCATGTCGCCAATTGGGCAAACTGGCGCGACGAGGTATTCGGCTTTACCTACGAACCGGCCGTCTTCGTCTATAACGCCCGCCTCGTGCCGTCCGGCGACGTACCGCGCACCCACATCGAACTCGCCGATCTTCTCAGGCGGCGGATCGATTTTTATCGCGGACGGGTCGGAACGTTCGACATCCGACTTTCGGGCATCGGCTACCTATTGGCGTTCAGTGATGCGCGGCAGACGACGGCGGTCTACGGTCGGCTTCTGGAAAGCATGAGCCGAGCGGAAACTGTGGTGCGTTGTTGCACCGCGGAGACCCTTCAGGACGTTGCAAACGGGAGCCTATATATAGGCTACAATATGATCGGGTCATACGCCTACGCGGCGGCCAGGGGCAATTCCGACTTGAGGGTCGTTGTCCCGCGGGACTATGCGCTGATACTCAGTCGTGGCGCGCTCATTCCGAAGACGGCGCCGAATATGGACGTTGCCAAACGATTTCTCGACTACCTTCTGTCGGCCCGGGGACAGAAGGTTGCCAGGGATAGCGCCTTCTTCTTTGCCGAGAACGGGCAATTGCCTGAGGGAGCGGACGGCCCGGAAAAACTTGGGGAGTCTGGTATCGCGCGCGCCATACGCATCGGCCCTGCGTTACTTGCCGTACAAGACGAGGCGTTGCGCCGCCGCTTCATCGAGGATTGAAGCAAGTCCATGATCGATGCGCAGGGCCAGCGACCGTGACGCGTAGGATGCCGCCCCAAGATTTCAGCAATCCCGCAATACGTCGATGTGGCCGATCCCGCTGTCATCGACAATCTGATCACGACCCATCGGGCCTAGTCGGCTGAGCAAACCTCGACATCGCCGTGACAGGTTGGTGACAGGTCAGGATGATACTCGCCTTTTGTGCCTGGAGGAGGTACGATTTAGGCGAACTTGGAGGAGACCCTAATGAAAAATCGTCTTGCGACGATGATGGCCGCGTTTTCGCTGTCAGCCGCTTTTGTGACGCTTGCCGCCGCTGCCGAGATCCCCGCCGGGTATCCGGACAACTACAAGGATCTAGTGGCCGCCGCCACCGCGGAAGGACACCTCAGCATCTATTCGACGACCGATGCGGCGCTGGTCCAGCCCTTGCTCAAGGACTTCGAAGCAGCATTCCCCGGCATCGCCGTCGAATATTCCGACCTCAATTCCACCGAACTCTACAATCGCGTCATTGCCGAAACCGCTTCGGGCCAAGGCACGGCAGATGTCGCATGGTCTTCGGCTCCGGATCTGCAGATCAAACTTGCCGCAGACGGCTATGCGCAGGAATACAAATCCGTGGAGGCGGCCCACCTTCCGGCCTGGGCGTCCTACAAGGACATGGTCTATGGTACCACCGCCGACCCGGTGACTTTCGTCTACAACAAGCGTCTCGTGCCTGAAGGCGATGTTCCCGCAACCCACGCCGATCTTCTCAAGCTGATGACTGGGAAGACCGCAGAATATGATGGCAAGATCGCGTCCTACGATCCGGAAAAATCCGGTGTCGGCTTCTATTTCTACAACCAGGACGCCAAGAACTGGACCGATTCCTGGGCGCTTAACAAGGCTTTTGGCAAGGCCCATATCAAGCTCTACAGCTCCGCCGGCTCGATGATCGAGAAGGTCACGTCTGGCGAACATTCCATCGCCTATGGCATCTTCGGCTCATATGGCCTCGCCAAGCAGGCCAAGGACGAGAACCTCGGTGTGATAATCCCGAAGGACTATGTCCTGGTGACCACCCGCGCCACCGTCATTCCGGCGGAAGCCCAGGATCCCAATGCTGCGAAGCTATTCGTAGACTATCTGCTGTCGGCGCGCGCGCAGAAGCTGATCGCCGACGACATCAAGCTCTATGCCGTTCGTGATGACGTTGAAGGGGCAACCACGCTGGCGTCCATAAAGGCCGCCGCCGGTGAAAACGTTCACCCGATCGCGCTCGACGACAAGCTGCTCGAAGGTCTCGACGAGACGACACGGCTGGCGTTCCTCAACGAGTGGCAGAAAGCCATGAAGGGCGAGTAATCGCTTGATCGGGAGTGCCTCCACAGTCGGCTCTCTCACCCTTCTTGCTATTAAGAATCATCGGAACGGCGCGCTTGCGCTCTTGCTAGCGGACGGCCCCCGGCTTTGTTCGAGGCAATCATGCCCTTCCGTGTCTTTCGTGTCAGCACCAACCTCCTCGCCATCCTGGTGGTGCTGGCGCCGGTCACCCTGATCATTTATCAGAGTTTTCTGTCCGCGCCTTTCTTCCAGAAAACCGCGCATCTGTCGCTGAACGCCTACAGCTTCATCCTCGCGGACGCGGATTTCTGGCTAGCGCTGACGACTTCGCTCAAGCTCGCGGTGGGCATGACGGTGATCGCAGTTCCGGTGGGAATCCTGCTGGCGTTCATCATCGTGCGCACCGACGTGCCGGGCAAGCGCTGGCTGGAGCCGATCATCCTGATCCCGGTTTTCATGTCGGCGGTGGTGCTGGCCTTCGGCTATGTGATGACACTGGGACCAGTCGGCTTCGTCTCGCTGGCGGTCAAGTCGATGATCGGCTACGTGCCCTGGAATGTCTATTCGGTGACATCGATCGCGATCATTGCCGGGCTCACCCATGTCCCACATGTCTATCTCTATGCATCGGCGGCGCTCCGCAACGTTGGCGCCGACCTCGAAGAGGCGGCACGCACCGCCGGCGCTGGCCCTTGGCGCGTCGCCGCCAGTGTGTCGCTGCCCATGGTGATGCCGGTGGTGCTCTATGCGGCGGTTCTGGTGTTCTTCCTCGGTTTCGAACTTTTCGGCCTGCCGCTGGTGCTTGGCGATCCGGAAGGCGTGCTGGTTCTCGCCACCTATCTCTACAAGCTCACCAACAAGCTCGGTGTTCCTTCCTACCAGTTGATGGCCGTAGTGGTGGTGGCGATCATCATGATCGCGCTGCCGCTGGTCGTGCTGCAGCGCTACATGCTGCGCAACGCCAGCCGCTATGTGTCTGTCAAAGGCAAGGGCAGTCGGCACAACCCCATCCGGCTGGGCGCTCTTCGCTGGCCGGCCTTCGCGCTTGTGGTGGCCTGGTTCGCGGCCACCGTGATCATACCGGTGGGCGGCGTCGCAATTCGTTCACTGGTGACAAGCTGGGGCGTCGGGGTGAATATCTTCCAGGTGCTGACGTTGGATCACTATCGCGATCTCGCTGACTATCCGAATGTCATCAGCGCCATTATCAACACGGTCGGCGTCGCGGTGGTCGGCGGCGCGGCTTCGATCGCGGCCTATACTGCCGTGGCACTCGCCGGTCACCGCTCGAACGCACCCCTGACTAAAGTCGTCGATTACGTGGCCATGATACCGCGGGCGATGCCGGGCATTGTGGCTGGCCTGGCCATGCTGTGGATATTTCTCTTCTTCAAGCCGATCGCACCCCTGCGTGCCACGATGAGCTCGGTATGGCTCGCCTATACCATTGTCTGGTTCGCCTATGGCATGCGGCTGATTTCCGGAACGCTCCTGCAGATCGGCAAGGAGCTCGAGGAAGCCGGCCGGTCAGTTGGCGCCAGCGAGGGCCGGGTCGCCCGGGACATCACGCTGCCGCTCATCCGCGGCGGCATGTTCTCGGCCTGGCTGTTGATCTTCCTGATCTTCGCCCGTGAATATTCGACGGGCGTCTATCTGCTCGGACCGGGAACCGAAGTGATCGGCTCGCTCATGGTTTCCCTTTGGGGCACCGGCGCGATCGATCTGGTCTCGGCTCTCGCCGTCATCAACACCGTCATCATCGTGACCGGTCTTGCCCTCGCGATGCGCTTTGGAGTCCGCCTCAATGACTGACATCATCATAGACGGCCTGCGCCTCAGTTACGGCAACCTTGAAATCCTGAAAGGTGTGTCCTTCTCGGTCGAACCGGGTCAGATCGTCGCCTTGCTCGGCGCGTCCGGGTCCGGCAAGACGACGCTCTTGCGAGCGGTCGCCGGTCTGGAGACACCCAACAGCGGCAAGATACTGCTCGGTGACAAGCCGCTTTTCGATGCCGGGCAGAACATCAATCTGGCGCCGGAAACGCGCGGTCTCGGGCTGGTATTCCAGTCCTATGCGCTGTGGCCTCATCGGACGGTGTCCGAGAATGTGGGTTATCCCCTGAAGCTGCGCAAAGTGTCCCAGGCAGATGTTGCGAGCCGCGTCCAGAAGGCTTTGGACAGCATCGGCCTCGGCAAACTGGGCGAACGCTATCCGCATCAGCTCTCCGGCGGACAGCAGCAGCGCGTGGCGCTGGCCCGCGCGCTGGTCTATGAGCCGAACGTGATTCTGCTCGATGAGCCGCTGTCAAATCTGGACGCCAAGTTACGCGAAGAAGCGCGGATCTGGCTGCGCCGCCTCATCACCAATCTCGGGCTATCGGCGCTGTGCGTCACCCATGATCAGGTGGAAGCGATGGCGCTCGCCGACCGCATCCTGCTGCTCAACGGCGGCCAGATCGAACAGGACGGAACACCCAAGCAAATCTACAACAAGCCGAAGAGCCTGTTTGCAGCAGAGTTCATGGGTGCCAGCAATCGCCTTGACGGCGTGGTCACCGCCATCAACGGCAACCGTGCGGAAATTGTCGCCAACGGCATCCATCTTGTGGGCAGCGCCCAGCAGGAGCTGACCGTCGGCGCCAAAGTCACCGCACTCGTCCGGCTTGAGCGGGTGACGTGGTCCGGGGAGGACGGCCCTGGACGTATCGCCATGACCTGCGTCGAGAGCCTTTTCCTTGGCGATCGGCATGAAGTCATTTTCGAAAGCAATGACCTGACCATCCGGACCTATTCCCGGGACGCCCTTCCGTCCGGCCAATACCATGTCGAGTTCCCGTTCGAGGATCTGATGGTCTTCGCGGCGGAATGAACTCCGGCGTTCACCACGAAGAGGATCATTCTTGCCAACCGGCATAAACATCGTCGAGCGGCTGACCTGCCACGGGCAATTTCCTCCATCTGAGATTAGAGTCCGGCTCGATTGAAGGGCGGACTGATGAAAAGAAAGCGGTTTACGGAAGAGCTGATCATCGCGGTCCTGCGTGAGCATGAGGCGGGGCAAAAGCGGGCGACCTGGCGCGCAAGCATGGGACCTCCGAGGCGGTTAGCCTTACACACGTGTTGAACGCGTGTTCGCTTGCGCATCACCGGGTATCAAAGCTAATGAAACCCGGAGAGGACTTGGCTGCTTCTGCAGGTGAAAAGTGCTGATTTTCTCATGGTTCTATCTCGCGTCGTGCCTGCTTGCGCTTATAGCGCTCGTCGCCGTTCTCGAACTCGGGCTGCTTCCGGCACTGCTTTCGGGCCTTCTCGTGTTCAATCTCGTTCATTTCGCCGCACCGATGCTCCATCGAATCGGCGTTTCCAACAGCCTGACGAAAAGCCTTGCGCTGACCTTGGTGGCATTGATTTTCACGCTCCTGGTAGCCGCCGCTATCTTTAGCGGCATGTCGCAATTGACTGGCGGTTCGGAGAACGTCGTGACGCTCCTCAAGAAGATGGCCGAGATCATCGATACCGCGCGCGTCCATCTCCCGACCTGGGCGATGACCTATTTTCCGTCGAACATCGAGGAACTGGAAGTCTTCGCGGCCCGGTGGCTCCGCGAACATGCCGGCCAGCTTCAACTCGTCGGGCGGGATGTCGGCGTCCTGGTGGTCCACATTGTCGTCGGCATGGTGATCGGCGGCTTGATCGCGGTGAGCTCGGCGGCGCCATCGCGCGAGCCCGGCCCACTGGCGGTCGCGCTGGCGGATCGTGTCAACATTCTGAGCAAGGCCTTTCGCAACATCGTGTTCTCGCAAATCCGGATTTCGGCGTTGAATACGTTTCTGACGGCGGTCTATCTCGTCGTTGTTCTGCCGTCCTTCGGCATCGATCTGCCATTCATCAGGACAATGATAGCGCTGACTTTCGTCACCGGCCTTCTGCCGGTCATCGGCAATCTGATCTCCAACACGGTGATCGTGGTTGTCAGCCTCAGCATCTCCTTCCTTGCAGCACTCGGCTCGCTTGCCTTTCTCATCATCATTCACAAGCTCGAATACTTCGTAAACGCCAAGATCATCGGTTCGCGGATCAATGCGCGTGCCTGGGAGCTTCTTCTGGCGATGGTTTTCATGGAAGCCTGGTTCGGTATGCCGGGTCTTGTCGCCGCGCCGATCTATTATGCCTATCTGAAGGCTGAACTGACGATGCGCGGGCTAATCTAGTTTCCGTCCATAAACGGCAAACGATTGATTCTGTTGGATGAATCGCGGCTTTGCGCGAGCAAGGCCCGGCGGTTTCAGGTATCTTGGATCATGCCACTGATTCCAAAGCCTTGCCACCGCCGGAGCCGACAATGCGCCAAGAACGCACCGTCCAAGATGGGGTTGTTGTCTAATCGCAATGTTGACGTCAAGTATCTGCACGTCTTAAGACGCGTGTGCCGGGTGCAGGGTTGTCTTCGCGGTCAACATCGGTTGCCGCATGATGGAGCTTCGCGGGGAGAGCCTTCAATGTATTCGACGCACTCAGCTGAGCCAGCGGTGCGACCCCATCTAGCGGAATGGCTCTGTCCACGCCCCGGCAGGGACGTCTCGGCGCGCTCAGAGACTGAACGCGATCCTCAAAGCCGTCACGCTGTCGCGCCAGCGGTCCTGTCGAAGAACTCGCCGGTCTTGAGCATCGCATGCATTGTCACCGCCAGTTTGCGGGCTACGGCAACGGCGGCTCGTTTGAAGCCTATCCTCTCCCGGAGTTTTAGACCCCATGTTCGCAGGCTGCTGTCGGCGCAGCTGCGGGTCAGGATGACCGTCGCAGCTTCGTAGAGAAGCCCTCGCAAATGACGATCGCCCCGCCGGGATATGTGGCCATCATAGTCGACCTCTCCCGATTGGTATCGTCGGGTAGTCAGGCCAAGCCAGGCGCCGACGGAGCGAGATTTCTTGAAGTTGTCCGGCTCCTCAATGGCGGTCACGAACGAAGTCGCGGTGATTGCGCCGACACCGGGGATCGACACGAGTATTTGACACGCTCGGCTTTGACGCGCACCAGCGACAAGCTGACGCCCGAGTTCAGCGGCCCGAACGCGCATGCTGCGCCAGGCTTCCAGCATCGGCAGCACGATAGGAGTGAGCCCGTCCTGGTCGACAAGGAGATTGCGGACATTCCTCTCGAACGTGCTTCCTTTGCCGGCGGGAACAAGCAGTCCGAATGTCTTCATGAGCCCTCGGATCTGGTTTGAGAGTTCGGTCGTGATCCTGACCAGCCTGGTGCGTGCCGCCACGAGCGTGCGCGTCAGCATGCTGTCGAAGCCTTTCACTCGCACTTCACGAAAGAACCCTACTTCTGCAAGATGCGCCAAACCGTCGGCATCGTTCGCGTCGGTTTTGTTCGCGGCCATGTCGAGCGCTGCTTTGGCATGACGAGCATCGATGCAGATAGCCGGCAAACCCTCTGCGCGCAGCGCATGATAGAACCACACCGATAGAGGGCCGGTCTCGAACACGACGCGCTTTGCGGCCGGCGCCCGCTTGCGGACAAGCTCGGCAATGACCTTTGGATCAGAGGCGCACCTCCCACGCCAGACGCGCTTGCCTTCACGTCGAATGGAAACCGCTGTCTCTTTCATCGAAACATCGAGGCCGATATAGTCTTCCATGGCTGTTCTCCCTGAGATGCCTGGGCCCGGTGCGAATCGTGAGCCCGTATTCCATCCTGTCGGGGAACAGCCACCCACTTTCATAGCTAAGACTTGGGAAACTCGCTCCCGCGATTACCCCATGTATTCGGCTTGCGCCCCATCTTGGCGGAGCGGCATGGAGGTGCTGCGCTTCGAGCTGATGGTAGAACGTGGTCTGTCCGAAACAGCCACAAGCATCAGGAAAGGAAGCGCAGCATGAAACATTATGCAGGATTGGACGTCTCGGTGAAAGAGACGGCAGTGTGCATCGTCGACGAAACAGGCACGGTTTGCCGCGAGATGAAAGTTCCCAGCCATCCGGAGGATCTTGCGCGGGTGCTCAAGGATCCTGCCTGGAACTTTGAGCGGATCGGTCTTGAAGCCGGGCCCTTATCGCAATGGCTGTTCGAGGCCCTTGCCAAAGCCGGCCTGCCGTTGATCTGCATTGAGACGCGTCACACCAAGGCATTCCTGAAGGCGCAGGTGAACAAGTCCGATCGCATTGACGCCCGCGGCATTGCGCAGATGATGCGGGTCAATCTGTTTCGCCCGGTGCATGTGAAGACGCTGACGAGCCAGAAGCGCCGGGCGTTGCTGATGGCGCGCAAGCTCTTGCAGGAAAAGGCCATTGCCATCGAGAACGACATCCGCGGGCTGCTGCGCAACTTCGGGCTCAAGGTCGGCATCGTCGGTACGGGCAAATTCGAGCAACGCATCCACGAACTGGTTGAAGGCATGCCTGATCTGGCCGAAATCGTCGAACCGCTTCTCGACGCTCGCGGCAAGCTGCGCCAGCACTTTGCCACCCTTCACCGCAAGCTTTTGGCGATCGTCCGGGATGAGGAAGTTTGCCGCCGACTGATGACGACACCAGGTGTAGGCCCGGTCGTGGCTCTGGCCTATACCACCACCATCGACATTCCGGCCCGCTTCCGCAATTCGAAAGCGGTCGGACCGGTTTTGGGTCTGACACCTGTGCTCCATGAGTCGGGCGAAAGCCGCCGGGTCGGCCGGATCTCGTTATGCGGTGACGATATGATGCGAACGCTGCTCTACGAAGCCGCGCAGGTCCTACTGACGCGCGTGACGAAGTGGTCCTGGCTGAAGGCCTGGGCGATGAACGTCGCCAAGCGGCGTGGTCGGCAGAGGGCCATCGTTGCGCTCGCCCGTAGACTAGCGGTGATCATGCATCGCATGTGGAGCGATGGCACACGGTTCCGCTGGACAAAGGAAAGCACACCGGTCGCCGTCTGAACTGGGCCGTTAAGAAGGAGACAACAAAGTTCCACTTGCCGGTGGAAAAACGTCCTTCGCGGGACGAGGGATGAGGTGAGTTCGCTATGCTGGCGGTGCCAGCATATTCGATCTTTTCGCCACGCACGAGATCGGTCACGAGTTGAAGGCGATGTCGCAATGGCTGGATGAGCATCGCGACCTTCTTGGCTTGGTGGCGCGCGATTTGGTGCGGGTCGACGTCAAGGCCACCGGACGGCAGGGCCTGCCTGCCGAAGCGGTGTTGCGCTGCGCGATCCTCAAGCAATACCGGCAACTGAGCTACCAGGAGCTGGCGTTCCATCTTGAGGACTCCGCTTCGTTTCGCGCCTTTGCTCGCCTGCCTTTGTCATGGAGCCCGCACAAGTCGGTGCTGCAAAGGACCATCAGTGCGATCCGGTCCGAGACCTGGGAACAGGTCAATCGGGTACTGCTGTCGAGCGCTCGGCAGGCGAAGCTCGAAGATGGCGCAGTCGTGCGGCTGGACAGCACCGTGACCTCGGCACTCATGCACGAGCCGAGCGACAGCAGCCTGCTTTGGGATGCCGTGCGGGTCATGGTGCGCCTGCTGAAGCGGGCTGACGCCTTGGTCGGCGGTGCCGGCTCAGCATGGCGCGATCATTGCCGCGCAGCCAAGAAGCGGGCTCGCAAGATCCAGTTCACGCGCGGTCGACCCAATCGGGTCCAACTCTACCGCGAGCTGATCGCAATCGCCCGTGCGACCTTGACTTATCTGGAGCAGGCGAGCGAGCGATTGGTAGTGGCGAGCACACCGTCCATCGCACTGTGGCAGCTCCAGGTCCGTCACTATCGGCCGCTGGTCGAACGCATCACCAGACAGAGCGAGCGGCGGGTATTGGCCGGCGAGCCGGTGTCGGCCGGCGAGAAGCTGGTCAGCCTGTTCGAAGAGCATGCCGATATCATCGTCAAAGGCAGCCGCGACACCGAGTATAGCCACAAGCTCAACCTGACCACCGGCAAGAGTGGAATGATCCTCGATCTGGTGATCGAGAAAGGCAACCCGGCCGACAGCGACCGATTGCTGCCGATGCTGGAGCGTCACATAGGCATTTGGGGTCAGGCGCCACGGCAGGCAGCAGCCGATGGTGGCTTCGCCACGCGCGACAACCCTGGCCACGGCGAAGGCGTGGGGCGTCTCCGACATGGCCTTCCACAAGAAAGCCGGCCTCAAGATCGAGGATATGGTCAGAAGCAAGTGGGTCTATCGCAAGCTGCGCAACTTTCGCGCCGGCATCGAAGCTGGCATCTCGTGCCTCAAACGCGCTTACGGCCTGGCGCGCTGCACTTGGCGCGGCCTTGATCACTTCAAAACCTACGTCTGGTCCTCGGTCGCGGCCTACAACCTCGTCCTCTTCACCCGCCTCAGGCCGACCTGATATCAGCTCGGCATCGCAGCCGTCCCGCCGGCAGAGCCGCCGGCAATGGCGTGCGTCCGATCGTTGCCAAGCACTGCATTTTGTCGATCATCAACTATTCCTGACCTGTCCATGCCCGTCAACGGCGCTTCCGGTCGGATCCAAGCGATTGCAAATGCTGCGAAATACCGGCGTTTATGGACGGAAACTAATCTAGGGTTAGGGCAGGTGGCGATTTGACGACGCAAGCAAGGTTGCTGGGAAACCGCGCAAATTTGGCCACTCGCTGAACAGCACCATCTTGGTTAGTGAACCCTCAGGAGTTTCGTGACCGATTTGAAGGCCCCCGTTTAATAGCACACCCCCTGCAAAGACATTAGACAGCGCTAAAACGTAAATTGTCCGGAGGCATGTAATCTGCTACTGCTTAATCACCGACAAACGGCTCTGGAAAGCCGTGCGTCGGACATCATGCACAAGATCAACTCAAACCGGAGAACGGCCATGAAACGGCTTCTGACGGTCGCTGCCCTTTTGGCGGCAGGCAGTTTGGTTACGATGCAAGGCGCAGCCGCCGACGACGCTGCGATGATCAAGAGCGCTGAATCTGCTGCACCCCCTGCCGTGGCAAGCGGCGCTGCGGTCTACGCCGCGGATGAAAAGGGCGCCATGCGCACCTTGCGCGAGGGCAAGAACGGCTTCTGGTGCATGCCGGACAGCCCGTCCACGCCCGGCCCGGACCCAATGTGCGGCGATGCCAACGCGATGGAATGGGCGATGGCATGGATGGAAAAGAAGGAGCCGCCCAAGGGCAAGGTCGGCTTCATGTACATGCTGTCCGGCGGTACCGATGGCAGCAACACCGATCCCTATGCGACGAAGCCCGAGGAAGGCAACAATTGGATAGAGACCGGCCCGCATGTGATGATCGTCAACGCAATGGACATGATGCAGGGCTATCCGACGGACCCCAAGCCTGACACATCCAAGCCCTATGTGATGTGGCCGGGCACTCCATACGCACATCTCATGATCCCGGTTAAGTAGCTGAAATGGAGTCACGCGGGCGCAAACGCTTGTTTCGCCCGCGCTTGTCCTGATAATTACAAACGCTTGCGGCGTCCGTGACCTTCAATCGAGAGTCTCGGCGGTCGGTAGCGTGTTGGCCTGATCTCCCATCACTTTTCCGGCAAATGGAAAATTTCGTGACAGCTCGAACGGTGGCGGCCCTGCAACACCAACAAATTCGTATACTCGTCAGAAAGTGCATAGTCTTTGATGACCGTCGCCGCGGGAGGAGTTCGCGTTGAATCGGACTATCGGAATGATCGCCACACTTGCGCTGTGGAGCGTGCCATTATCGGGCCAGGCGCTTGCGCATGCTCGATTGGTCGAGGCTACTCCAGAGATCAATAGCACCATTGCCGCTCCGCCCACCGAGATTGGACTGCGGTTTAGCGAATCCATTGAGGCTCGATTCTCGGGCATCGATCTGTCGGGGCCGGATGGTGCGAAGATCACCACGGAGATCGCGGTGCGCGATAAGGACATGGTGGCACCTGTATCAAGGTCCCTTGCGCCGGGTGTTTATCAAGTTGATTGGCACGTGCTGTCAGCAGACGGGCACAAGGTGAAGGGCAATTTCAAATTTGAAGTCAGACCGTAGAAATGGACGTTGATGGCACTCTGGCCTTCGCCCGGTGGGTCTACTTCCTCTCAGTGATGATTCTATTCGGGTCGGCACTCTTCCCTTTCTATGCGCTAGACAGAACCGCGGCTCCCGCGCTTGCGCCTCTACCCCGTAACATCAATCCTGCCCTCGCACTTGCGGCCGCAATCTTCGCGGCAATTTGGCTGCTGTGCTTTACGGCCGGGCTCTCCGGACGCGAGGGTATGGTTGACACCTTGCGCGGCGTTCTCATGGAAAGCGACTTCGGAACTGTTTGGTTTGTTCGCCTTTCGCTCGTTCTCCTGCTCCTGGTGATCAGTTTCTCGGGGCGGCCCGAATTGATCGTCGGGCCGGCTTTCTTGCTACTGACCTGCGAGGGTTGGCAGGGCCACGCGGCGGCGTTGGGCCTTCTAGGCTCACTGACTCAAGCTCTCCATGTTGCAAGTGCCGGGGCGTGGATAGGTGGCCTCCTGCCCCTCGGCCTGCTTATCGCGGCAGCACAGCGGCATCCATCCGAAGTCGCAGGCGTGGAAACCGTCCTGTGGCGCTTCTCCCGCTTTGGTATGGTGGCGGTTGCGCTCATTTTTTTGACGGGTGCCATGAACACTTGGCTCGTGCTTGGCTCGTTCCCCGATCCGCGCAACAGCTACGGTCGAGTTCTCCTGTTCAAGATCAGCCTATTCGTCGCGATGGTCGGTTTGGCGGTCTACAACCGATACGCCCTGGTCAGCCGCATGAAGTCCGAACCGGCCAAAAGCTTGGGCACATTGTCTCGCAACGTTGCGCTGGAGCAGATCATCGGGTTTGGGGTGCTTATGGATGTAAGCGCGCTGGGGCTTATGGATCCGTACGCGTGACGCGCTGACTTTGCAATTATCCGCTGGCAACGTTTCTGCAATTCGCGATCGACACTCACCTCTATCCGCCTGGCGCACAGAGTGGCTGGCCGGTCTGGCTGCCGATCTTAACCAACGTCGGGACGTGTGGAGCGCGGATATATGCCTGCGACCTAGACACGATTCCATGCGTAAACGAGTAACTGCCAGCACCAGCCGGCCAGCGTTCATCGCTCCTTTGATCCCCACCCTGGTGGAGAAGCCTCCCGAGGGCCGAGGGATGGACACACAAGTTCGACGGCTATCGCGGGTCTTCAATGCGGACCGCGTCGGAGAATAACTGGCGAATGATACTACGGGGCGACGGCGCAGCCGCCGACAGTCGGATGCAGGTCGATCTCGTCGCAGCCGCTGGGCCCGCTAAATGGCACTCTTGACTAACGTGCCAGAGGGTCCATTTTTTGACCCTGCGGTGTGCTGATGTCGAAGCCCCTCTTTATCCCGGCGCTCGCTGCTATATGCCTGAGATCGCCGCTGGTGCGTGCCGATAATGTCGATCTGGCGTTGGAAGCTTTTCACGGTATTTGTCTTGCCCATGGACCTGACTTCGAACGAACCGTCCTGCGGCCAGGAGACGCGGATGGACTCCGTTGTCCGGCGACGCAGCACTTGCCCCCGTCGGTGACGTAGGCGCCTTCCAGGACTGGGAGGCGACCGGTGACGACCTCCCGGCCAAAACCATGATCGCGGTGACAAAAGCCACTTGAATGGCAAGTCCGTGCAACCTTGCTCCATAAAGCTATTCGATGTCGACGGCGCGCCATTCGAGGAGCGTTTCTTCGCCCGGACGGATGCCGAAACAATCGGCGAGGACAGAAACGGAATGCAAGTTTCCAAACTCTGCATATTGACAGTCGGCAATCGCAAGCACTTGTCCATTTGACGTTCCCGAGGTCCGGATCACATCGAACACGGTCATTGCAAGCTCGATCGCGACGACTAGGGCGGATCAGCTGGTGTTATCTGCACGGGACGCGGGGCTTTTTGCGTTTGCAAGGAACTCGCGATAAGAATGCTCTGAATCGATCAGGAGCAGGAAATTGAGCGATCGGCAAAAGATTATCTGGATGATAGTGCTGGCAATCCTTGCTGGTATCGCGGTGATCATGCTCAAACATTCGCTGAAGGGCGACCTTGGGTAGCTGCCTCCTTAAATGAGGCAACACAGCCCTGATCGATCAAGGTTGGTATGGGCTTTGGCCCGTCCCATTTCGGCCTGCTTGCAATGGCAGGTGTCCTGCCTGATGCGGAATCGACGAACGAAATGTGAGCGAAAAATGCAACTGACAGGCATGGTATCAGGCGCGGCGCTGTTGCTCGCTTCCGCCGCGGCAGCGAACGCCCATCCACATGTGTTTGCCGAAGCGACGCTGGACCTGACCGTCGGTCCAGACAGAACGCTCAAGTCGCTTCGGCATCTCTGGCGTTTCGACGACCTCTTTTCCAGCACCGTGCTGATGGAATTCGACAAGAATTCCGACCTTGTCCTTGATGCGAAGGAACTCGATGAAGTCGCTCTCATCGTCCATGCGTCGTTGGCCGAGTACAACTACTTTCAGATGGTGACCTTGAACGGCAAGGACGTGACGATGGCGCCACCGCCGAAGTTCAGCGTCAGCTATGAAAACGATCAACTCGTCGTCCAGTTCGAAACGCAGCCGAAGGACCCGCTGACCCTTGCTGGAAAAGTCAGCATCGGCGTCTACGACCCGACCTTCTACACGGCGATCGATTTTGCCGACGACGAAAAGATTGCTGTGACTGGCCTGCCTGAAGGCTGCTCACGCGCCGTCGTGCGTCCAGATCCGGACACGGCCATCGCGCAGAACCAGAAGAGCCTGACAGACGCGTTCTTCAGTGACCCGACGGGGACCGATCTCGGCAAGATTTTCGCGACGCGCCTTGAATTGACGTGCAGCTGACCCGGAGCCGGTTCGATGGCCATGTTCCAGACGCTGGTCGAGTTCCAACGCACGATCTACCTGGCGCTGGCCGAGCAGATCAAACTGCTTTCGGCCGGCGGCGGCTGGCTGGCGTTCATGGCCTTTCTGCCGATGGGCGTGCTGTTCGGTGCGGCGCATGCCCTGACGCCGGGTCACAGCAAAGCCGTCCTGGCCACGTATTTGGCCGGTTCGGATGCAAAGGTTTCGCGCGGTCTTCTGGTGTCGCTGACGCTTTCCTTCACGCATGTGACGATCGCGGTGCTGATCGCGGCGCTCTCGTTGCCGTTGGTGTCGATTGCCCTGGGCAGTGTTGGCCGTGCGCCTCTACTGGAAGACGTCAGCCGCGGGTTGCTTGGCCTGATCGGCGCCTGGATGCTCTGGCGCGCATTGAGCCACGGCCATCACCACAAGCATGAAGGCGAGGCTGTGGGTGTGATGGCCGGCTTGATCCCATGCCCGCTGACGCTTTTCGTGATGACCTTTGCGATATCCAGAGGCGTTCCGGTCGCCGGCATACTGTTTGCAATTACCATGATGGTCGGCGTGGCGCTGACCCTGTCCTGCGTGGCGGTGTTGTCGATCCTGTTTCGGGAGCGCCTGGTGCATTTCTTCGACAGCCGGCCACGCCTGTTCGATGCCATTTCCCGAGCCATTGAGGGCGCTGCCGGCTTGGCGCTTGCCGGCGTAGCCGTTTGGCAGATCACGTCGGGCTGAAATGCCGTGAATCAGATCGGGCGGTGGATCAAGACCCGTTTACCTGAAGGTCAGCCGTGTCTTCGTCGCGGCGCAAAGCTTCGACGCGCATCTGCGCTCGTCGGTGGAACAGACGGATAGGTGACGCCCGACGGTCGAAGTGGCGCCGGGCGACCCTGTATGCGCTAGATCATACGCTTGATGTCGATGTAGTCGCCTTCAGTCTGGATCGTCAAGGTCACGTCGCTGCCACCGCGGTTGCGCCAGAACCAACCGTGATTTCCATCGAAGGCGGCTTCAATGGCACCTTCGTCAGCTGGAACGCTGCGACCCTTTTCATAGCTGACGGACTGACTGCCGCCATCGCCGTGCGTCTCGAAGTTCACCACGCCACCGTCAGCTGTCCAGGAAAAGTTTGCCTTGGCGCCCTGCCGCATCACGAGCTTGACTTCGGCACCCTGGCCTGGCGCCAACGTGAAGGATAGCTCGTCTTGCCTTCCATCTGGCTGGATCGGGGCTTCCGAGGTTGCTTCGGTGGCAGGCGTTGTAGCAATGGCCGGAGCCTCGGCAGGAGCGATCTCTCCAACTGTCACATTGTCTTGGGCAACGGCCTCCCCAGTTGGCGACGGCTGCAAAGCAGGCCGTTCGGCGGTCAGGGCGACGAGGAGGTTTTCAATTCGGTCCATGCGCGCCATCAACTCGGCTGGAGGGACCATTTGCGTCATCCGCTCGGTTGGTGCCTTCGCGCTGGCCATTTCGTCGGCTGCCGCCTCGGCTGCCAGCTGTGTCTTGATTTCGCCCATTCTGGTGAGGCCGAGCAATCTGCCTGCTCCGGTCGGGTCGATCGCATACTCGGACGGCATGACGACCGTGATGAGCAATGCGAAAGCCGTCAGCGCGGCAATGAAGGTGGAGCGCTTGAGCTGCGCTGACGTCGGCAAATCGGCGCGGCTGGGAAGGTCGGTGTTGTACATGATTCGGTTCCTTATGCGGCGACGAACAGGCCGGTGAGCTGATATCCGATCAGCAGGAAACCAGCCGTCATCATGATGACGTTTGCGGTATAGGCGTGGCGCCAGAAACTTCGTGTCCGGCGCCAGTAGCCCATCACGATCAGGATGGCGCCAAGAGCCAAGAGCTGGCCGATCTCGACGCCGACATTGAAGGCCAAAAGGTTGGGCACCAGGCCGTCCGGCGAGATGTTGTATTCGATGATCTTCGTCGACAGGCCGAAACCATGGAAGAAGCCGAAGACCAGCGTCGCGATCTTGGTGTTCGGCTGGAAGCCGAGCCATCGCTGGAAAGAGCCCATATTGTCGAGCGCCTTGTAGACCACGGAAAGGCCGATGATCGCGTCGATGATGTAGCTGTTGATGCCGACGTTGAAATAGACGCCGAGCAGCATGGTCGTGGAGTGGCCGAGCGCGAACAGGCTGACATAGATGCCGATATGCTTCATCCGGTAGAGGAAGAAGATTACCCCGAACAGGAACAGGATGTGGTCGTATCCGGTCACCATGTGCTTGGCGCCGAGATAGATGAAGGGCAGCACGTTGATGCCCGAGATTTCCTGGATGTAGCCCTTGTCGCCGGCAGCGACAGCATGGGCAAAGGCCGCTCCGGTCAGCAGCGGCAGGGTCAGGAGAGCGATAAGCAGGGGAAGGACGGATCGCCCACACGTGCGACGCGCGCGTGGTCGGCCCCGGTCGAAGGGTCCTTGCATAAAATTTCCAATCTTCGTCGTTGAGGGTGGCCGCGTGAGCGGCCGCGATCATGCGGCGAGGAATGGCCTCGGCGGTCGCTCAAGCCGGAATGTCGTGCCCGGATCGAGGAAAGTCGGCGGATAATTCAGCCAGCTCCGTTCGACCTGCGGAAAGGTCGGTGCGAACCCGACAGGCGTGCTCGCCGTCTCGTGCGAATGGTCTGCCGCATCGTGCCCGTGAAAATGGCCAGCGCTCTGCTCGTCGGCAACGCCGTCATCGTGTGCGTGGTCATGATCTTCGATCTGCGCGGCGGCTCCGCCGTGACGTTCAACCGCGGTGGCAATCGCGATCGGATCGTGTGAGGTCGAATAGCCGAAAGGACGCAGCACGCCGAACATCATCGCTAAAGCGATGACCAGACAAAAAACTGTGCTGTGGATCCGATTCGGCATGAACGGCGATTATTCTCCAAAATCCTAACGAATGGTTGTTGACTGCACCGGAATCGAGGCCTCTTTGAGGCTTGTTGTATCCCCTCCAAGAGGATAGTATCAAGAGATGAGCGAGCAGCCTCATACCCACGAAACCCATCCCGATATCGTCAAGCGCCTGAAGCGGGCTGGCGGACATCTGAAGGGCGTGATCGAAATGATCGAAGCGGGCCGGCCCTGCCTCGATCTTGCCCAGCAGCTCCATGCTGTCGAGAGGGCCATCGCGCAAGCCAAGAAGACCCTGATCCAGGATCATCTCAACCATTGCCTTGAAGACGTCGTCGGGCCGCTGGCGCGCGAGCAGCGCCGCTCGATCGACGAGTTCAAGGATATCACCAAGTACCTGTGAGAGAACACCATAATGGATAAGATACGCGACTGGTTCGGCTTCGGTCCGATGACGCAGGGCTTCGGCGGCCATGGACATGATCATGGTGATGGTGATGGCGGCCATGGCCACACCCACGGCGTCATCGATCCGACGATCGCCACGACGACGCGCGGCATCTGGGCAATCAAATGGTCATTCGTCGTTCTGGCCGTCACGGCAGCGCTCCAGCTTGTGGTCGTGTTCCTCTCCGGCAGCGTGGCGCTGCTGGCCGACACCATCCACAATATCGGGGACGCGGTCACCGCCGTCCCGCTGTGGATCGCCTTCATGCTGGTCCGCCGCAAACCGAGCAAGGCGTTCACCTACGGCCTGGGCCGCGTCGAGGATCTGGCCGGGATCGTCATCGTTCTCATCATTCTTTTCAGCGCCATCGTCGCAGGCTATGAAGCGATCGACAGGCTGATCAATCCGCGTCCCATCGCATTTCTTGGCTGGGTCGCCATCGCCGGCCTCATAGGCTTCATCGGCAATGAAGCGGTGGCCGTATTTCGCATCCGCGTCGGCCGAGAGATCAACAGCGCGGCGCTGATCGCGGACGGCTACCATGCCCGCACCGACGGCTTCACCAGCCTGGCAGTCGTCCTTGGCGCTATCGGCGTGTGGCTGGGCTTTCCGCTTGCCGATCCGATCATCGGACTGCTGATCACCGCGGCGATCTTCGCCATCGTCTGGCAGTCGTCGAAAGCCGTGTTGACGCGCATGCTCGATGGTGTGGAGCCCGGCATCATCGATGAAATCCATCATGCCGCCGAACATGTGTCCGGCATCGAGCGCGTTGGAAGTGTGCAGGCGCGCTGGATCGGCCATCGCCTACATGCCGACGTGGCCATCAGTGTTCCGGATGCGGCGACGGCCAAAGACGTACTGGGCGTCAGCGAAGCCCTTAAGGAGGAACTGTTCGCCCACTTGCCGGCGTTGGCGGAGGCGAATGTCCGCCTCGAAAGCTCAGCCGGTTCGACCGCCAAGCGGGGGGAAACCTCTCATGCTCATCATCATGCACCGGAGCCGTTCAAGGTAGTCTGCGATCTGGCTGCAGGGACATTGGAAATCGTCGATACACCGGCTGGCGAGCGGATGCGGCTGACCATCGATCGCCACGCCGATGATTTGACAGCGACGGTGATTATCGACCGACCCGAAGGGCCAGAGACGCTTCGCCTCGAGCCCGCCGCTGACAACCATCATCGGCTTGAGAGCACCGTCGCCCCTGCCGAGCCGCATGAGTTCCAGGCGAGGTTGATCCTGGCCGCGAAGGGTCGCGAGCAGGTGCTGCCGTTCAAGATGGTCGAACCCGAAGGTCACCACCACTGAGACAGGCGGGCTGTTTGCGCTACGTTCCTGGCTCGACGAACCCCAATCCGCTGCAAGAACGCAAAATATGCTTCAGGTCCTGGCCAATCGCACCTACCGTCATCTCTTCCTGGCCCAGGTCATCGCCCTGATCGGCACTGGCCTTGCCACCGTAGCACTCGGGCTGCTGGCCTATGATCTTGCCGGCGCCGATGCCGGCGCGGTGCTCGGCACGGCGCTCGCTATCAAGATGATCGCCTATGTCGGCGTGGCGCCTGTCGCCGCTGCGTTCGCCGAGCGCCTGCCGCGCCGCACCATGCTGGTTTCGCTCGACCTCATCCGGGCTGCGGTCGCGGTGTTCCTGCCCTTCGTTACCGAAGTCTGGCAGGTATATGTTCTCATCTTCGTCCTGCAGTCGGCGTCGGCAGGCTTCACTCCGGCCTTCCAGGCCTCGATCCCTGACGTGCTGCCCGAGGAGAAGGACTACACGCGGGCCCTGTCGCTGTCGCGACTGGCCTATGACCTGGAAAGCGTCGTCAGTCCCATGCTGGCGGCGGCGCTGCTTTCCGTCATCAGCTTCCACAGCCTGTTCGCCGGTACGGTTATCGGCTTTCTCGCCTCGGCGGCGCTGGTGGTGTCGGTGGTCCTGCCGAGCCCTAAACCGTCGCAGCCGCGCGGCGTTTACGATCGTACCACGCGCGGAATCCGCATCTATCTGGCGACGCCGCGATTGCGCGGGCTGCTGGCCCTTAACGTTGCCGTCGCGGCGGCAAGCGCGATGGTGATCGTCAACACGGTCGTCCTGGTGCAGGCGCAGTTCGGCCTCTCGCAAAGCGACACGGCGCTGGCGCTCGCAGCGTTCGGCGGCGGATCGATGATTGCAGCCCTTGCCCTGCCGCGGCTGCTGGAGAACGTCCCGGACCGGGTTGCGATGCTCTCGGGCGCCGCGATCCTGGTCGCGGGCGTGCTGGTGGGACCGCTCGCCGGCAGCTATTATCTGCTGCTGCCGCTCTGGTTCGTGCTGGGGCTCGGCTATTCGCTGGCGCAGACGCCTTCGGGCCGATTGATCAGACGTTCTGCCGATGCCGTCGACCGGCCCGCTCTGTTTGCTGCCCAATTCGCGCTTTCGCATGCCTGCTGGCTGATGACCTATCCCATTGCCGGCCGCGTCGGTGCCGCGATGGGATTGCCCTTCACCTTCGTTCTGCTCGGCGTTATAGGCGCCGCTGCCCTGCTTGCCGCGATCTGGCTATGGCCGAAACACGATCCCGACGTGCTTGTGCATACGCATGTCGACCTGCCTGAGGACGACCGTCATATCGGGGACGCAGTATGGTCGGAAGCGGGCTATGAGCATTCGCATGGCTACGTCGTCGACGATCGGCACCCGAAATGGCCCAAGGCAAGCTGAGAGCTCGAAATGCCTGGCGAGCTCGCCATCTATGGCGGTCTTTTCCTGACCGCGTTCGCGGCGGCGACCATCCTGCCGATGCAATCGGAAGCAGCCCTTGCGGGGCTGCTCCTGACAGAAAGCTATGCTCCGGCTCTGCTCATCGCCTCCGCAAGCGCAGGCAATGTGCTCGGCTCGATCGTCAACTGGTGGCTCGGCTGGGGCGTCGATCGCTTTCGCAATCGCAAATGGTTCCCGGTGCGGCCCTCTGCGCTGACGCGCGCGACGCGATGGTATCAGCGCTATGGACGATGGTCGCTGCTGTTGAGCTGGCTTCCTCTCGTTGGCGATCCGCTGACGGTTGTGGCGGGAGCGCTGCGGGAGCCATTCTGGAGCTTCCTTGCGATCGTCACGATCGCGAAGGTCGGCCGCTACCTTGCGCTGGCGGCGATGACGCTGAGCTGGATTTAGCGCCTGTCGAGACCCGCGCCGGCATGGCGACATCACGCGAGACGGCGCTTTCCTTTGCCAAACGCAGCGCTGCGCGCCAACTTGGATTGGCGCCGAATATGTCTATACAAATGGGAATGCATGTGTACAATCGCTACCAATCAATCAAAAATGGGGAACTGAAATGATCACTCTCGACCGCCGCAATTTCCTTGTTTCCACCGCCGGCCTTGCCTTCGCCGCTGCGCTGCCACGCACCGCCTTTTCCGAAACCAACGACACGCTGAAGATTGCCATCGCCGCGGAGACCGGCGATCTCGACCTGCTGCAGAATGTTTCAACGCTGAGCACCTACACCATCGTCTTCGATGCGCTGATCCACTACGGCCAGAACGGCGCGCTTGAGCCGGGACTTGCCACCAAATGGACCATTGCCGACGATCAGCTTTCGATCGCTTTCGATCTGCGTGAAGGCGTGACCTTCAGCGACGGCACGCCGTTCGATTCCACTGCAGCCGAATGGAACCTCAAGCGATGGATGGGGGTGAGCGACTTCTCCTGGATTGGCGTCTCCGATGCGTACGACAGCATCGTCACGGACGGACCAAACAAGCTGACGGTCAAGCTGAAGCGACCGGTGCCGGCCGCACTCCTCGAACTCACCATCGTCCGCCCAGTTCGTTTCCTGTCGCCCAAGGCAGTCGACAAGGATGGCAAGCAGACGGCGCCGATCGGAACCGGTCCATGGATCGTCGAAAAATACGATTCGAGCGGCACCAGCCTCGTTCGCAACGACAAATACTGGGGCGAGAAGCCGCTTTTCAGCCGCATGGAACTGAAGGTGGTTCCCGATGAACTCGCTCGTGCCAACGGCCTCCGCTCAGGCGACCTCGATGTCATCGGTGGCGACTGGGTGGCGACGCTATCGCCGCGCCGCGCCCGTGCGCTGGAAAGCGACGGCATGAAGGTTGTTGCCGAGCCGGGCACCGCGACGATGCTGCTCGGCTATTCGCCGACGTCGAAGATCATCGCCGACAAGGCCGTTCGCGATGCCGTCTATGCATCGGTCGACCGGGCGGCGATCGCCAAGGTCCTGTTCGAGGGCTTTGCCGACCCGGCCGCCGATCTGTTCCCGGCGAACGTGCCGTCGTCGGGCAAGCGGCATGACGTGCCGGTGCGTGACGTGGCGGCGGCCAAGAAGATACTTGCCGACGGGGGCTGGGCAGAGAGCGGCGGCGCCTGGACCAAGGCTGGCTCTCCTCTGACCATCGACTTTCTGGTTTCCGAAGAGTCCCTGCCGGGATCGCGGCGAATCGCCGAAATGATCCAGGGTCAATTGTCCGAGGTCGGTTTCCAGGTCCAAGTCTCCTCGGTGGACAATGCCACCATGCATGAACGGCGTCCGGCCTTCGACTATGATCTCGCTTTCTTCACCACCTATGGCGCTCCCTATGACCCTCACGGGACCCTTGGCAATGCCTTCGTCTCGACGGCGGACAGCGGGCCTGACGGCAAGATCTATGTCTCGGACGCGCTCGACGGCGTAGTCAAGGCTGCGCTCGAGGCGAGCGGCGCCGAACGCGACCTGAAGATGCAGGCTCTCTACGATTGGCTGCACGACAACACCGCCATCTGTCCGCTTGTCGTCAGCCAGCGGCTGTGGGCTCACAATCCGCGCGCAGAGAACTTCTCGCTTCCGGCGACTGACTACGACTTGCCGTTCAAGGCGATCACGCTGAAGGCCTGAAGACTTCGAGCCCGAGTGAGGCCTGACGATGAAACGCACGATCCTGCGACGGATGCTGCTTGCCTGCCTTTTAATCCTGGCGGCATCCGCGCTGACATTCGCCCTGGTTGCGGCGGCTCCGGGCAATGTTGCGGCGCTCATTGCCGAGCGTGCGGCAGGTCCTGGTGCTGACGCGCAAATGATCGCCAAGATCGGCAACGAGCTCGGTCTCTACGACCCGTTGCCGATCCGCTACGGACGCTGGCTTTCCGGCGCGCTGGCCGGGGATTTCGGCATCTCACTGCGAACGGGAAAGCCGATCTCGTCGGAGTTTGCCGCCCGCATCCCGATGACGGCGGCTCTGCTTGCCGGCGGCGGCGTTCTCGCCTTCATTTTCTCGATCACGCTCGGCATTGCCGGCGCCGTCAGCAACGGCGGCATGATGGACAGGTTCCTGCATGCATTTTCGCTGATCGGCGCGTCGACCCCGAACTTCTTCGTGGCGGCGCTGCTGGTCATCGCGTTTTCGGTGATGCTCGGCTGGGTGCCCACCTTCGGCACCAGCGGCTTCACCTCATGGCTTCTGCCGTGGGTGACGATCGCGCTGTTCCCGGCCTCCGTTCTCAGCCGCGTCGTTAGGGTCAACCTCCAGGAAGCGATGTCGCGGCCGTTTGCGACAACGGGCTTCGCAAAAGGCTTTACCAGAACGCAGGTGCTGCTGCGCGAGGCGCTGCCCAACATCGCCATTCCGTTCCTGACGACATTCGGGGCGCAATTCACGCTGATGATCATCGGGTCGATCGTCGTCGAGACGGTATTTGCATTGCGCGGCGTCGGTGCCTTTTTCATCGAGGCGATACGCTTCCGCGACTTCATCGGCATGCAGTCGGTGCTGCTGCTGTTTGTCGTCTTCTTCGTCATGGTCAATTTCATCGTCGACATGATCTGCATCGTCGCGGATCCGCGAATGCGCCGGGCGCGGGGAGCATGAGGCGATGAACATTTCCGCTATCAGGGACATCAAGGGCTGGCCGTGGCTGGTGCTGCTCCCCGTAATCGGCTTTGTGCTGATCGGCATCTTCGCTCCTGTGATCATGCCTTACGATCCAAGTGCGCAGGACTATTCGGCGACACTGGAGGGCATGAGCTGGAGCCATTGGCTCGGCACCGACTATCTCGGCCGAGACGTCTTCAGCCGCATCGTCGGTGGCGCCCGCATTTCCCTGGTGGCGATGGTGATCGTGCTTGTCGCCGCCTTGGCGATCGGGGTCACGATCGGCTCCTTCGCCGGCTATGTCGGCGGCCGTGTCGAGCTCGTCCTTATCAGCATCATCGATATTGCGCTGGCACTTCCCAGCCTGGTGATCGCGCTGGCGTTGATCGGCATTCTGGGCACCGGCTACTGGTCGATGATCACGGCGCTCACCCTGGCGTGGTGGGCGAACTATGCCCGCATGAGCCGCGCAGTCGTGACCGCCGAGCTGCAGCAGCCCTATATCGAGGCGGCCCGCGTGATGGGCGCCGGTCATCTCTGGATTTTTGCCCGCCATATCCTGCCGCATGTGCTTGCCCTCGTCGTGGTCTACGCAAGCGCCGACGCCGGCGCGCTTGTGCTGGCCATCGCGACGCTCAGCTTTCTCGGACTTGGCGTCGCGCCGCCGACACCGGAATGGGGCCAGATGCTGGTCGACGGCATGAGCTACATCGAGGAGGTGCCGCGCCTCGTCGTGCTGCCCGGGCTGGCACTGACGCTGGTCGTGGTCAGCTTCAACCTTCTGGGCGAAGCCTTCGCATTGCAAAAGGTGCCGCGGCCGGTTCGCGGCGCGACATTGCGCAGACGCCGAAGGGCGCGTGCTCGCGAAGAAGCGGAGCGCAACGCCGTCGAAACGGGAACGACTTCAGCATGAGCGACGGTCAGCCGATCTATTCGATCGAAGATTTGGTCATCGACCTCTACGCCACCACCGTTTCGGTGCGGGCGGTGGACGGGGTGTCGTTCAACGTCCGTCCCGGAGAAACGGTCGCGGTCGTCGGCGAAAGCGGTTCGGGAAAGACCGTAATGACGCTCGGGCCGCTCGGTCTGCTGCCCGAGGGCGTGACCGTGGACATGAAGGGATCGGCGCGAGCCGACGGAAGCGAACTGCTCAGCATCGGTTCCCGGCAATTGTCGGACCTGCGCGGGCGCTATTTCGGCGTGATTTTCCAGGACCCGATGAGCGCGTTGAACCCGATGCTGAAAATCGGCCCGCAGCTGGCCCGCCAGGCGCGCCGCTTCGCCGGCCTGTCGCATGAGGCCGCGCGCAAGGAAGCGGTCTCGCTTCTGGCACGCTCCGGCATTCCGGACCCTGAGGATCGCTACAACCGCTATCCGCACGAAATGTCGGGCGGCATGCTGCAGCGCGCGATGATCGCGCTGGCGCTGGCGGCCCGGCCGCGCGTGCTGATCGCAGACGAGCCGACCACGGCGCTGGACGCCACGGTCCAGGCGCAAATCCTGGAGCTCATCCGTCAGATCCAGCGCGAGGATGGCATCGCGGTCGTGCTGATCACGCACGACATCGGCGTGGTCGCTTCCGTCGCCGACCGCGTCATGGTGCTTTACGCCGGCCAAGTGGCGGAGGAGGGGACGGCGATGGATGTGCTGACCCGGCCGGTCCATCCCTATACGCGCGGGCTGCTCGCATCGGTGCCGGATTTTCGCGCCGACGAACGCGCGGCGACCCGCGAGATACCGGGCCTGCCGCCAAACCAGATCCGGCTGGAACCGGGTTGCCGGTTTGCCGAGCGCTGCGAATTGGTCGAAGCCGGTTGCCGGCAGCACCGGCCGCCGTTGCAGACGATATCCGCGTCGACAAGCCCGCACCGCGTGGCTTGCCCGGTCGTGCTGAAACGAGAGGGGATCGCCGTCCATGTCTGATGCCGCAGCGATCGAGGTCAGGGGATTGAAGGTGCATTTCGCCAACCGTTCGGGTGTCGGCGCGGTGCGGGCGGTCGATGGCATAAACCTGACGGTCACGCGCGGCGCGTTCCACGGCATCGTCGGCGAGTCCGGCTGCGGCAAGACCACGCTGGCGCGCACCATCGTCGGTTTGCAGAAGGAGAGCGAAGGCACTGTCCTGATTGGGGGAAGGGATCGCACCGAATGGCTGAAATCGGACAGGAAGTCGTTCAGCCGCGAAGTCCAGTTCGTCTTCCAGGATCCGTTGGGGTCGATGAGCCGCCGCCAGTCCGTCTACCAGACACTGGAGGAGCCGCTGCAGATCCATCGCTTCGGTTCATCAGTCGAGCGCCGGCGCCGCATCGCCGAGCTTCTGGATCTGGTTGCGCTGCCTGAGACGGTGCTCGACCGTTTGCCAAGGTCGCTCTCCGGTGGCCAGCGGCAGCGCGTTTCGATTGCGCGCGCGCTCGCGCTGAAGCCGTCCATACTGGTCTGCGATGAGCCACTTAGCGCGCTCGACGTTTCGATCCGGGCGCAGATCGTCAACCTGTTCACGTCGCTGCAGAAACAGCTTGGCCTGACCATTGTCATTGTCGCGCATGATCTGGCGATCGTGCGCGAGGTCTGCTCGAACGTGACGGTGATGTATCTCGGCCGCATCTCGGAAGCCGGCCTGACCCGCCCGCTGTTTCGCGAGCCGGCCCATCCCTACAGCCAGGCGCTGCTGTCGGCTGTTCCTTCTCCCGATCCTCGCATCGAAGCCGGGCGCCGCCGGATCATTCTCGCCGGCGATCCGCCAAGTCCCAGCGCGCCGCCTCCGGGGTGCCGGTTCAACACGCGCTGTCCGGTGGCGATCGATGTCTGCCGGGTCGAGGAACCGATGCTGCGATCGGTGCCGCATGGCGGCGTTGCAGCCTGTCATCTGGCCGATAGCGCGGGTCGCCCTGTTATCTGAAAGATGTCGTTTCTGCGCCTGAACGTTTCGCGAAGCTGACCGTGGTCTCGGCGTCCTGCGCGAGCCTTTCAGGGTCTTCCTGCTGCTTGTCGCCGTCGCCAAGGTCGGCCGCTATCTGGTTCTTGCCGCCGTGACCCTGAGCGTGATCTAATCTCACGAAGCTTCTCGAAGCTGAGCTGGTTAGGTCGGCTGGTTCGAAGAGCCCTGTATGATGCGCGCGGACGGGAAGCGCTAGCTCTTTTTGACGGCGACCTTGTCGAGGGCTGCGCGCAGGCCTTTTGCCAGCTTCTGCGTATCGCGCGACCGGCAAACCAAGCTACGGCGCAACGCTCCAGCCAACAGCGACATTGTCAAGACATTCCTGCGGCCGCGCGCCAGGCCTGCACAACGAAGCTGTGCTGGTTCCAGATCATCAGCGCTCCACTCACAGCCATGAGCGCGACCAATAGGCGGCGGAACTGTTGTCCACTCAGGTGTTCGAGCCAGGGCTTGGCCAGCAGATTGGCAAGCGCGGCGCCCAAACCCGCGGCTAAGCCGTATATAGCCGCCTGACCACCGAGCGCGCCGAGTCCGGTGAATACCGCGATCTTGACGACATCGGTCACAAACGAGTTCACCGATTTCGTGGCGACCAACGTCTCCTTCTCCGAACCGTAGTTCAGATAGAGCGAATTCAAGACGGGTCCCACCGTGCCCATCAGCGCCGACAACAGCGCGACGATCAGGCCGGCCGGGAGGAACCACCAGCGGCGGCCTCGGTAGCTCCGCTCGCGCGCGCCGCCGCGAAATTCCCAGACTGCACTGATCAGATAGATCCCTATGAGTATCTGGAGCCATTCCGCCCGACTGTTAGCGAACAGCCAGGAGCCCGCCGCGGCGCCGGCGATGGCGCCGGGCAGGTACCAACGGACCAGGCTCCAATCGATGTTGCGCCGAAACGCCAGGGCGCGGATGGGATTGCCGATGAGCTCGGTCAAGGTGATGACCGGCGCAACCGCCGCGCTCGCTGTGATGAAAGTCACGGCGGGGATCAGCAATGGACCTCCGCCTCCGGCCGAGAGGGTGTTCAGCGCCCAGGTGAGGAACCCCGCCAACGCCAGGAGGCCTAGTCTAATCCAGTCCATCGGATCAGAACGAAGCGGGCCTTCGATCGTTCCGAACGCATCGGTTCGCAAAAACCCGGCCCGCCTCTTGAGTCTCGTCTGCGATGGAAATAATCACCCGTACCGGGCCAAACGCGGGCACCCGGAAGACCGGACTCCGGCGCACCGTACCGCCGATAGCTTTGAAAGCTGGTTGAAAGCGTACCGCTTAACCGGCCGGAGTTACGGTGAAGTCATCAAAATACACGTGACTGTCGGCCTTCGACCACAAGCCAATACGACCGGTCACGGGCTCAGGTAGCGTGTCCTGAAGGTAGAGCTTGCCGTCGACATAGCCTTCAACTTTGGCGCCGGCGATGCGCACCTTGAGGTCGTGCCATTTATGGGTTGGGGTCGGCGTGTTCTTTACCCAGGTCACCGACGAGCGTTTGCCTTTCTCGAACTTCCACAAGACAAGATTGTTCTCCAAAGGGTTGGCGCGAATGGTGAGATAGTCGCCATTGGGCTTCAGGTTGAACAATATTCCGGCACCCTGGTCGATACGGCCGGAAATGCCCTCGAAGCGGACGCTGATCTCTCCATCGCGGAAATCCGGCACGCCCTCAAGAACAGCATAGGGGAAGTATGCATAGGCCTGGACGCGGTCGAGGAACTCGGCGTACCGCTCCCCATAGAGAGCCCGCGCCTTGTCTGCGAGACCAGCGGAAGTCTGTCCCTCCTTCCATTGGCGCCCGTCGACGGCCAACACCTTGTTGTCGCCTTCCATTTCGATCCGCCAAATGCCTACCACGCCGGGCATCGCCTTCGAATCTGTGCCAACTTCCTCGTCCGAAAAATTGACGATGTCCGGCGAGCCCGCCGAAGCGGGCAGCAGCAAGGCCACCAAGCCGACACCTGCCGAGGCAACTGTCTTGAGGCTATGTAAGATGTTCACGGCTGATCTCCTTCTGGCTTGAAGTGTATTTGATGGCCGGTGCGCGGCGGCTCCGCCACCAAGCAACCCAGACGAGCAGCGGCAGGCCGCCGACGAACCAGGGAAGCGCGATCCACGGAGCCGCGATGAGCGGATAGCCGGGATAATCGCCGGCCCGGTCGCCGGCACGGGCAGGGGTACATTTGCGAGCCCATAAAGGAGCGGCAGTACCTCCTCGGTGCCGGTCGATCGACTGACGGCCGACCGGCCGCCATAGCTGTACTCGACTTCGCCATACGACTCATCGCTTGCGCTGCCGACAACACTCTGCTGGTCGCCTGCAAAACGGATGACAATCCGTGGAATGACCCGCTCGAGCTTCGATAGGACGCTTGTTCGCAAATCGGCGTACCGGGGGTCTTCGGGCGCCAGGTGAACGGTGACGGTCAACTGATCGCTGAGTTGCGCCAGGGCCTGTTGGTCGGCAAGCGAGAAAGAGTTCCGCCGGTCCTCGGTCGCATCGGCCGACCATCTGATCTGGGTAGCCGCGACCATCACAAGACAGGTCGCCACGAGGCAGATGAGCGAACGGACAAGCTTGATGCGCACGGTAGCGCCCATGGGGAGCCAGATGGCAGCGAGTGCGGCAAATCCAAGAATCGCCGCAAGCACCCCGACGACCAGACTGAGCGACAACAATCCGAGCTCAAAGGTGTGCAGCGTTTGCGTGAGCGACAGCCGCGACGACCAGCCAAGGAGGTCGGGTTGGCTGGCCGCCGCGAAGTCGATGACCCACGATCCGAGTGTGAAGCCGAGTGTGACAATCGCCGCGGTTGCCGCGCTCTCGGTAAGCGCAGCTGCGAATAACGCGATGGCGCCGACCAGCAGGCCGTAGAGGAGATGTCCGAGAACAAGATTCAGGGTCTCGGCGACGAACAGGTGTCCGCCTACGAACTCCCAAATCGCGAGCGCAGAGAGCGCAGGGATACTGGCAATGAGCCAAGCTGCGAGGACGGCGACCAGCTTGGCGCCAATCAAAGTCGGCGGTCGATAGGGCAGCTGGATCAGGAGCCGCAAGGCGCCGGACTCCTTTTCGTTGTCGAGCACGCGTATGGCAACAAAGGGAAACAGCAGCGTAACGGCGACGTAGAAGCCGCCGAACGTCGGAACCAGTACGCCGTCCAGCGGGGATAGTGCGCTCGCGAGCCCAGGCGAGGTGAGGGCAGTAGCGCTCGTTTCGCCGTAGAGCGACACGGCCTGAAAGAAGCTGAAGCCGATGAGAGGGCAGAGCATCAGCAGCATTGTCCAGAGCGGCCGGCCGCTCGCCATTTCCCGCAGCTCCTTGGCCAGCAAGGGGCCGAAGGGAGCGTCGAGCGGTACCGCTGCCTCAGGTGAGCGCAAGGAAAACCTCCTCCAACCCACCGGAGAGGATCCCCGCACGCTCCCGCAAGTCGCCCAAGGTCCCGACGCCGCGCACGTGGCCTTCTGCGAGCAAGACGAAACGGTCGCATATGCGGTCGGCATCGAGCAGCTGGTGTATGGCGAGGACGAGGCTGCGCCCCTGCGCCGCAACCTTGCGCAGCACGTCCATGATCTCGCGGGTCTGTCGCAAGTCGAAGCCGTCGAAGGGCTCGTCCATCAGCAGCAGTGGATGCGGCGTAATCAGGGCAAGCGCCAACATCAGTCGACGGGCATACCCTTTGGACAATGCAAGCACCCGCTTGTTCAGCACCGGTGCAAGTCCGACCGCCCTAACTGTGTCCGCGACGTCGAGGTCCGATGTCCGGTAAACACCGGCGAAGAACGCGAGCAACCGTTCGACATACTGGTCGCGCCAGGGCCGGAGGCCGTCGGGGAGGTAGAAGATCGATCTCCGGCGCAATGCGGGTGGCAGAGGGGCGCCGTGCCAGAAAATCGTCCCCGAGTCGGCGGGAAGAACGCCGGCAACTGCTTCGAGCAACGTGGTTTTGCCGGCTCCGTTCGGTCCGATGAGACCGAGAACTTCGCCGGCTTCGACCGTGAAGGCAACGTCCGCCAACGCTGTTTGCGGGCCGTAGCGCTTTGTCAAGGCGTCGACCCGAAGGGCGACTCCGCTCGCTGGCGGTGTTGCGATTTGCGCCTTGTCAGGCATCCGGCTTCGCATCAACATCGGCTGATTCCCTCCCGGCGTGCGATTGGGCATTGCCCGGCCGAACTCTGCCGTTGGACGCGCGCGCGGACGCCCAATCTAGCTCTTTTTGACGGCGACCTTGTCGAGGGCTGCGCGCAGTCCTTTCGCCAGCTTCTGCACATCGTCGTTCGCCCAGAAATGCATGAAGAAGAGCCGCGGCTGCTCATCGAGCATGTGGCTATGCAGTGCGGTGATCTCGATGCCGTTGCCTTGCAACGCCCTGATAACCGGATTGACCTCCTTTGCAGTCAGCACAAAGTCACCTGTGATCGCCGTTTTGCCGCCGCCAGTCGACTGGAAGTTGATCGCTATGGCGGAGCCCAGGGCGGCCGGCACTTCCATTCCGTTTTCCTCGACCGGCTCAGCGCGCGGGATCGTGAACTGGTAGACCGCGCCGTTGGCCTTGCCTTTGTAGCCAATAGCTTGGTCGACACCCGCCGTGTCGAACTCGATCTTCGAAGTGGCCGCCGCCTGCGAACCGGCGGATGCAGCCATCGGCGTCTTCGTCAGAGCCAAGCCGGCATGAAGCGCTGTGGCGAGTGCTACGGGATCACCCTGGCCGAAGATGTGCATGTAGAGTGTCATCGGCTCCGCGCGCAGCAGGTGGTTGTGCACCGCAGTGATCTCGATCCCACCTTCTTCAAGCTTCTTCATGACCGGGTTCACCTCGTCCTGCGTCAGAACGATGTCGCCCATGACCATGGCCTGTTTCCCCATGGGATCGAAGGCGATCCAGCCTCCGAGCGCAAAGCCTGGCTTCAGGGAGATGCCGTCGAGCGATACCTTCAGGTCGGTTCGTGGCAAGCCAACTCTATAGACGCCGCCAGGCGTTTCCGCCTGCCGAGTGCCTGCCCGACTATTTGCCAATCGGGTGCCGGTGATGCTGGTTGGAGAAGCGCCGACATCGTCATCAGCATTGCACCGGTCATGAGTTTTGCACGCATGGGATTTCTCCTTGTGATCTGCCCCAATATGCCCAATGACTTTCACTCCGAGACGCTAGTCGCGTGCAGAGGGCTTCTGCAGCACGCCCTCCAGGAAGAACGTCCCATCCGGGTCACGAAGCTGTACTGCGGTATCTGAGATCCATACCTGATAGCAGGTCTCTTCGCGTTCAACGGAAATGCAGAGCTGCCCCTTCTCGACGCGCCACTTGCCGGCGTTCTTCTTGCCCATGTCGTAGCGCACGATCCGTCCGTCGCGGCCGAACGCATCCGCCCAATGAACGTCGTCCGTGAAATCCATTCCGGCGAACTTGGCCTTGATCTCCTTGCCCTTGAGGTGCCGGAACGTGTCCGCCGCGTCCGCGGCATTCACAGCAATCAGGCTGAAGCCAAAGGCGATGGCGGCCATCAGCCGCCGACCAACCGTAGCAGTTCCCGGGCTGTTTCTTTCGAGGGTAATCATCTTTCAGGCCGCCGCCGTAGGCTTCATGGCAGGTGGCCAGCTGTGCGTCTCCGCCTTGCGGCGCGAAGCCCAGGCATAAAGCGCGTCGTAGATGACGAAGCCGTGCTTCAGCACTTCCTGGTCGTCGGGCGTCAAATCCCTGAGCCCCATGGAGATCGCGAGCAGTCCCGCCGACTGTGGCGTCAAATCGTGCCGATCGGTGTCGGCGCCGCGCACGATCGAGGCGATCGTCACGATCGCCGGATCGCGCTCGAGGCCGTATTTCGAGACGAAGGTATCGAAGCTGCAGCCGTCACCCACATGCGTGAACTCGACACCGGGCACGTCATAGGGTGTAGCGCCCGTCTCCTGGGCAACCGGGATCACCCGATCCGGCGGCACGAACAGGAATTCTGGCTCCTTGTCGATGAAGCGGGCGATCAGCCAGGGACATGCTATACGATCGATCACCGGACGTTCGCGGGTAACCCATTTCATGGCCTTGTCTCCCTTTTGGTTGGCGCCACTCAGCGCGGCCTACCTGCTGCGAGACCAACAACGCTACGCCTGGATGAAGAATGATACAAGTGTTACATATCGTTTTGCCCCGTGATACGGTTCATTTATGAGTGATGGCGAACCGAATGGAACAGCGCTGGCTGCTCCTAATCCATCAGCCCATCAGCTGCCGAGCAAGCCGGCCTTTCCGGGTGAAGATCTGATGGCGCGCACCGAAATCTTGCGGGCCAAGACGGGACATGTTCTGGACATCGGCGCAGCGCTGGCGGTTATCCTGCTCGGCGTTTGGCCGCTGATCCGGAGATAGGTTTTCGATCTTGGCCCACCCCGCCGCACATCCATGTTTGGGGTCCGCCGTGACATCGACTGGATCGATGCCAACGGCTGTCCCGAAGAGATGTGCCGTTCGGCCCTGCCAGCATCGACGAATATGGCAACTTCGACGGAACCGCCACCCAGGCCGACCTTCCACCGCCGTCGCGCCGCCTACCCGAGCGCGCTGCGCCGAAGTTCTTGGCTTTCGACACATTTCCGCTGCCATTATATCGCGAGCGCGCGGCGGTCGCATGACTCCTGTGGCGACTGCGACCGGCTATTGCTGCGTGTTGAGTGCCCGCCTCAAGCTCTGTGCCAACGCCTGAGCATTGCCGATGCCCCAGTAGTGCAAGAAGATGATCCGCGGGTCTTCAAAGAACATGTGATTGTGCACCGCGATCACTTCAATCGCTCCAGCTTGCAGTTCACGGATGACCGAACGGACTTCATTTTCCAGCATCGCAAAGTCGCCGCAGACCGCGGCGCGCTCGTCCGTACCCTGAAAGGCTAGCCATGTGTTGTAGCCCATTGCCGCATCAATATTGAGCTCGCCACAGCGTGTGCAGACGACGGGCACGGATGGGCGCCCCAGGACAAACTTGAGCACGCCGTCCTTGCTCTCGCCCTTGTGCTCGACAATCGCCTCAAGCGGCGGCGCGTCCAAGCTACTATTCACTTTCTTGATGGCGGGCTCGACAGGATGCTTCTGGCGCACGATCTTTATCGCTTCAAAAATCCTATGCGCTCCTGTCGCCAACGCAATTTCATCAGCCGTACCCTCGACATGCATAAACATCACGCGCGGCTGCTCGCGGACGAAATGATTGTGTAGGGCTGTTACGTACAGGTCCGCCTGGATCGCTGCGGCCATCGCGTCCTCGATTTCATCTTCGAGCACGACGATGTCGCCCATCAACGTGGCATGATGTGCCCCCTGTTTAAAACCGACCCAGGATGTGAGGCCCATAAACGGAATGATCTCAAAGCCGTCCAGGGTCACTCTCACTTCACTGCGCGGGACCGACAACTTGAGCACGTCACCGGTGGTCTGTCCCTTCAGTCCGGTAAGGGATTCAATAGCTTGAGTATTGAGCATCTTAGACCTCCTCGTTTCATCTAGCACTAGCCGAACCAAATTTCGGTTGGCGCCGCACAATGAATCGAGTGCCGAACGCCACCGCGAGCGTCACCATTCCAAGTATAAGGTGCAGGAGTGGTATGAAAAAGAGTAGTATGAAGCAGCCAGCCAGGCCGAACCAAGCGAAGAAGCGCGAGAACAGGCGCTGCTCCGTGCTTAAGTGCAGCGCCGCGTAGTGGGTAATGGCAAACCAAACCAGCAGGTAAAAGCGACTGGCTAGCCCGACCCGAACCTGTCATTTCGGCACCTCCTGTCGGGCGTCAGCGGGACAGTCTGCGAGACCGCCAACGCTACGCCTGAATAAAACGATACAAGTGTTGCATTTGCTTTCCTCAGTGATACGGTCTGGTGATGAGCGAAGGGGAACTTGGGACCGAGCAGCGCTGGCTGCTCTTGATCCATCAGCTGCCGACCAAACCAGCCTATTTCCGGGTAAAGATCTGGCGGCGGCTGCAGGGTATCGGTGCAGTTGCGGTCAAAAGCACAGTCTATGCGCTGCCCGCCGATGCAGAAACGCAGGAGGATTTCGAATGGCTCCTGAAGGAAATTATCGACGGTGGCGGTGAGGCGATGGTGTGTGAGGCGCGTCTGATCGACGGCCTGACGGACGCACAGGTTCGGGCGCTGTTCGATGCCGCGCGGGACACCGACTATGCAGAGATCGCCAAGGCAGCGCGCGATCTAACGGCGGCTATCGACTCCGACAAGACCGAGGATCGGCGCGCGGACGCCCGCGCGCAACTCGGTCGAATGCGCAAGCGGCTCGCCGACGTCGTGACGATCGATTTTTTCGGCGCCAGCGGACGCCTTGCTGTCGAGGGACTGATCGCCGAGCTCGAGGCACAGCTCATAGAGGACAAGGCCATGACCAAGGAACCGAAGAAGGTGGCCGAGCCGGGTGAGCTCAAGGGCCGGACCTGGGTCACGCGCCGGGACGTGCATGTCGACCGCATCGCCTGCAGCTGGCTGATCCGTCGCTTCATCGATGCCGATGCAACAATCCGCTTCGTCGCTGGCAAGGGATACGTGCCAAAGGAGGGCGAATTGCGCTTCGACATGTTCGAGGGCGAAATCACCCATGAGGGAGACCGCTGCAGCTTCGAGGTGCTGCTGGCCCGCGCTGGCATAACCGATCCGGCACTTCAAGCCATCTCCGAGGTCGTACACGATATCGATCTCAAGGACGGCAAGTTCGGTCGCGAGGAAACAACGGGCATCGCCAGCCTTATCGCTGGCATCGCCATGGCGAATGCGGGCGACGAGCAACGGATCGCCGAGGGCGCTTCGGTGTTCGACAACCTCTATCGATATTTCCGTTCGAAACGCGGGTGAAGGGGAACCAATGACCAGCGTTCGTGCCGTCCATCCGAATGCGCTTGGGGATGAACCTTCGCATGGCATCCCCTTCCGCGAAGCGGTGCGGGTCTGGGCGCGAGTCGCTGCGTTGAGTTTTGGTGGCCCGGCCGGCCAGATCGCGGTAATGCATCGCATCCTCGTTGAGGAGAAGCGCTGGATCGGTGAGACGCGGTTCCTGCATGCGCTGAACTACTGCATGCTGCTGCCAGGACCGGAAGCCCAGCAGCTCGCCGTCTACATCGGGTGGCTCCTGCACAAGACTCGAGGCGGGCTCGTGGCCGGCACGCTGTTCGTACTGCCCGGCGTCATCGCCATCATGGCGTTGAGCTGGATCTATGCGATCTTCGGCAATGTCGGCGCGGTGCAGGCGCTTTTCTTCGGCCTGAAGGCCGCTGTCCTCGCCATCGTGCTCGAGGCGGTTATCCGGGTCGGCAAGCGGGCGCTCAAGAACAAAGTCATGATAGGCCTCGCTGCCGCCGCCTTCATCGGGCTCTTCCTGTTCCATGTCCCATTCCCGCTCATTGTCCTGACGGCCGGAGTGATCGGATACGTCGGCGGGCGGGCCGGGCTGGCACCTTTCATGGCGGGCAACGGCCATGGCAAGGTCGGCGGCAAGCAGGTCGCCGATGCGGAATCGGCGCTCGGCGAAGGCATTCCTGCTCATGCTCGCCCGCCGGTCAGCTGGTCGTTGAAGATCGGCGGTGTGTTTCTGGTGCTATGGCTGGCACCTGTCCTCGGCCTTTTCGTGCTGTTTGGGTCCGGCAATGTCTTCGCCGATATCGCGGTGTTTTTCTCGAAGATGGCGGTCGTGACCTTCGGAGGCGCCTACGCCGTCCTCGCTTACGTGGCGCAGCAGGCTGTCGATACATATGGCTGGCTGAAGCCAGGCGAGATGCTGGACGGCCTTGGCATGGCGGAGACGACGCCTGGCCCCTTGATCATGGTGACCCAGTTCGTTGGCTTCATGGGCGCGTATCGAGCGCCGGGATCGCTTAATCCGCTGCTCGCTGGAACGTTGGGCGGCCTGCTCACCACCTGGGTCACCTTCACACCTTGCTTCCTCTGGATATTTGTCGGTGCGCCGTTCGTGGAAACGCTGCGCAGCAACAAGGCCTTGTCCGCCGCGCTGGCGACCATCACGGCGGCCGTGGTGGGCGTGATCCTGAACCTGGCGGTGTGGTTCGCCCTTCACGTTCTGTTTGGAGCACTGCGCGAGGTCAAAGGGTTCGGCATGACGGTCGATGTGCCCGCATTCAGCTCCGTCAATATCCCGTCGCTCGTCCTGACATTGAGTGCGCTGCTGGCGGTGTTCCGTTTCAAGATCGGCATGCTCCCGGTGCTCGCCGGCTGTTCGATCCTCGGGCTGCTCTACGGGATGGCGACGGGAGCGATCTAACCCCGTGCAGCCAGCGCCCTGACCCGTGGGGTGAGGAGGTGGAGGCATCGTTGACGTTACAGTGGCTGGCACATGGCTTGCGCAAAGCTATTTCGAAGCAACGGTTCAGGCTCCTTCCTGCGGGTGCCGGGCCGACGGCCGCGAACCTGCTGACATCCAGGGGACTCCGGGCGTTCGGTGACGGTCTGGTCAGCATCCTGCTTCCCGCCTATTTGGCCACGCTCGGCTTCGACGCCTTCGAGATCGGAACCCTGTCGACGGCGACGCGGGTTCAGCCGCTCTCACCCTGGCTGTTGGGATCGTCGCGCATCGCTTCTCCCGTCGCGCGCTGCTGACCGCAGCGGCCGTCCTGATGATAGCCACGGGGATCGTCTTCGCTGTGGTTCACGATTTCTGGCCGCTGCTTCTCATCGCGTTCGTCGGCACGCTGAACCCATCTTCAGGGGACGTCAGCGTGTTTCTACCGCTCGAACATGCGCAGCTTGCGCAGAGCGTCACCGACCGCGACCGCACGGCGCTCTTTGCGCGCTACAGCCTCATCGGCTCTCTCGCCGGCGCCGTCGGAGCGCTGGCCGCAGGAGCGCCCGACTTTCTCCGCGACGCCATCGGCCTGGAAATGAAACAGGCCCTCCAGGCAGCTTTTCTATTTTATGCCTCGCTTGGGTTGGCGGCGGTGCTCCTCTATCGGCGGCTGCCGAGTGACGCGCCTGACGCAAACAGAGTGTCGGCACAGCCATTGCGCAGGTCTCGCTCCATCGTTCTAACGCTCGCCGCACTCTTCAGCCTCGATGCTTTCGCAGGCGGCTTCGTCGTCCAGTCGTTGTTGGCCCTTTGGCTCTTTCAACGGTTCGGCCTGTCGCTCGCCGCGACCGGCGCAATCTTTTTCTGGACGGGTGTCCTTTCGGCTGCGTCCTATTTGGTCGCTGTGCGAATTTCCCAGCAGATCGGACTCATAAACACCATGGTGTTTACGCACCTTCCGTCGAGCCTCTGTCTGGTGCTCATCCCGTTCATGCCGAGCGTCGCTCCGGCTATCGCTCTTCTGCTGATTAGAAGCGCGCTGTCGCAGATGGACGTGCCGACCCGCACATCGTACGTCATGGCCGTGGTGACGCCCGAAGAGCGGGCTGCCGCGGCGAGCATCACCGCCGTCCCCCGCAGCCTCGCGGCGGCCGCCAGTCCAGTCCTCGCAGGGGCTCTCCTTGCCGTCTCCAGCTTCGGCTGGCCCCTGATCATCGCCGGTGGGCTGAAAATTATCTACGACCTTCTGCTGCTCGCGACATTTCGCAGTGTTCGCCCTCCAGAGGAGCACGGGGGCGGGAGGAATGACATGTCAGTCGGCCATGATCGAACTGGCAACGACGCGCGGGTTTCCTGGTGGCGTTGAAGGCAGGACCACCAGCCGGACAAATTGCTTACGTCCGCCGGCAACGAGGATGTAGAGACGCGAGAACTCCTCCGTATCGCGATCTTCGGCAATCTTCTCGGCATCCGTACGGGTGAAGAAACTCTTCCGAAATGCCTCTTGATCGATATCGGGAAATGCCAGCGTACACGTCTGCACCGGTTTGCCGCTCATCGTTGCCTTGGTGGTGCCGATGATGGTTCCTGCTGGCAATCCTTCCTCCGCTTCGGCCACCAGCCATGCCTCCACTGAGGTTGGATTAGCGATTGGCGCGAGTTCGGCGAAGCCTGCTTCGGCAATAAGTGTCCACCTGCGTTCGTGCGCGGTCTCTATCATGCGCTCGAAATTGGGACCCTCGGCCAGACAGGTACGGTGAAATTGTTCGACAGCCTGATCCGCATCACTGGCGGCCTGCGCCGGCGACATCGTCAGACCCAAGATGGTCCCTGCCAAGGTTAGAAATCGGAACATGTCTATCTCGCGTAGCTGATTGTGGACGAACCACTTATCCTGAACGGGCTACGACACTCGTTGTTCCGGACTGTCGGCGCCTGCATGGCCGGTATCTTGATGGAGGCGCGAAGCGCCTGCGCAGTTGATGCAATGTTCAGTCATCTGGCAACTGATGGAACCATGCCGCGCTGGGTTTCGATGACGGACCCTGCTACAGACCCACTCACACCGCCGGGCGGGACCATTTGATCTCGTGCTGAGTTCCTGGAGACATCTCCCGGCGCTCGCCGAGGAACCTGCATGTCGTGCTCGCCGGCAACCAGCCCCGGTGGTTTTTCGGGCACTTGGCCTATGTCTCAGTCCACTATGGAAACGGTTCCGTCGCAAACTCCAGCTGAGGTCGGGCAGGTTGAGCGTCACGCGGCGCTCATGCGGCGAGCATTTCGAACTGCTTGGCAATGGAGGGCGTGGGATTGTAGCCAAACCTGGCCTGTCGTTTGCGCATCATATGAACCATCTCGATGCCCGAGAGGATAATTTTGGCGGTTGTCGTTGACTTGAAGCC
>NZ_JAMYSZ010000014.1:0-170226 GCF_040322215.1 Mesorhizobium sp. M0184 | reverse complement strand
TCGATTGGTCATGGCACTTCCCCTTCCACGGGAATCGGTGATCGCAACGTCACCACCGTGCCATGGCCGCTCGCCCCTCAGAGCAGGCGCCGTTCTCTCTCCAAAACTTTTTGCAGAACCTTCAGCACACTATCCTGTCCCTCCAGCGTTTGAAGGATTTTGTACCTGAAGCGCACGCGCTCCAGCTGGACTCACCCCATCCGCCCGCGTGCTGCCACCGGCAGCGTCTCCAACACCTTGTCGCCTTCGATCAGATGCACCTCGTCGAACAGGTTGGTGACGACGCAGCAATGGTCGGGCACGACGCGCACGCGCTCGCCGATGCGAAGCTCGGCGCCGCCTGACAGCGTGACGTTGCCGTGCTCTTCGCTGAGGCTGGTCACCCTTGCGCCTGAAATGCCCAGCAGCTCGCCGAAATCGGCGAGCCCCAGCGTATCGCTGGACAGGGCCTTGCTGCCGGCGTCGAGGATGGCGCGTGTCGGCGTTGGACGGCTGACCACCGTCGACAGCACCGTCAGTGCGCAATCGTCGAGGCTGCCGACGCCTTTGGCGACCTGGTAGCGGTCGAGATAGATGTAGGTGCCGGGCCGGTATTCGGTAACGACGCTATGCTCGCCGGAACGCCACATATCGGGTGTGCCGCCGCTGGAGATGCGCTCGCAAGCAAGGCCGGCTGTGGCAAGTGCTTGCTGCGCATCCGCGAGCCACGCCTCGGTCTCGGCGGCGCGGCCAGCCCCCGGGTAGGTCATCAAGCCGCCGAAGACGAGCCCCCGGACCTTGTCGATCTCGCTCGCCAGCGCGACTGCCTCGCCGACCGACTGCACACCGCAGCGGCCCATCCCGGTGTCGCATTCAACCAGCACCGGCAGGCGGTGGCCGGGATCGGTAAAAGTGGCGGCAAGTCCCATCAGCGTGTCCACGCTGTCGGCCGTCACCGACAGGGTTACGCGGCCGTGCAGCGCCTTGAGGCGTTCCAGCTTGGCCCGCCCGAGGATATTGTAGGGCAGAAAGATGTCGGTCAGTCCGGCGTCGGCCATGACCTCGGCCTCGCCGATCTTCTGGCAGGTGATGCCGACGGCGCCGGCCGCGATCTGCTTCTTTGCCCAGTAGGGCAGTTTGTGGGTCTTGATGTGCGGCCTGAGCTTCAGCCCGTGCCGGTCGGCATGGGCCTGCGCCCGCGCGATATTGGCTTCGGCGCGGCCGGCATCGATCAGGATCGCCGGCGTATCGAGGTCGTCTATGCTGCGCATGGTCTCACCATCGGAAAATTGGTTGACCTTATGGCCCTGATCGGACCGCATGTCATGGGGCCAGCGACAGCAGTTTGCATCGACACCGGATGGACGTTCGGCTATTGCGGTTTGAGCAATTCCAGGAAAAGTGTGAAACGGTTTTCCGTCCGGAATTGCGTCCAAAAAAAAAAGGATGGAGCGGTTCGGCGTTTCCGTGAAACGATGAACCGTTCTAGCGCTCGCAAAGCGACGGGAAGGAACCACGATCATGAAACGCTCCGCCATCAACGACATCATCCGCGACGCCGACGCCTTCATCCGCTCGTTCGGCTACATCATGCCGCCCTTCGCCTACTGGTCGCCGGAAGAGATGAAGGCGCGCCGGCAGGATTCGTCGGCAATCTTCTCGTCGCGGCTTGGCTGGGACATCACCGACTACGGCCAGGAGAAATTCGACGAGCTCGGCCTGTTCCTGTTCACCGTTCGCAACGGCCGCTACGAGGACATGAAGAAGGGCATGGGCATGCTCTATGCCGAAAAGATCATGATCTCGCGCAAGGATCAGCTGTCGCCGATGCACCGCCACAACATCAAGGCCGAGGACATCATCAACCGTGGCGGCGGCAAGCTGGTGCTGGAGCTGTTCATGCATGATCGCGATGGCGGCATCGATCCGAAGGCCGAAGTATCGGTGCCTGTCGACGGAACCATCCACAGGCTGCCCGCGGGCGGGCTGCTGAAGCTCGACCCAGGCCAGAGCGTCACTTTGCTGCCGGGTGTCTGGCATGCCTTCTGGGCCGAGGGCAAGGACGTGCTGATCGGCGAGGTCTCGACCGTCAACGACGATCTCACCGACAACGTCTTCCGCGAGCCGATCGGCCGCTTCGCGGACATCGACGAGGACACAGCACCGCTGCACCTGCTGGTGTCCGATTATGAGAAGTGGGTGGGGTAGGGCAGGAGGTGGCGCTGGTTGGAAATGCCGGAACCGATAGCTAGGAGTCCCAATTCAGCTGCTGCAAAAATGTCCGAATACCGATTGTGCTGTCACTGAATTCGCTCGTGCTGTGCAGTGAAAAAACGATATCCACCGTGGGCGGCGCTTCTATTCTCGCTATTATTAGGCGCACTCCGTCATCTAGGATCTCAACGCCCGTTTCTCGTTTCCAATTTCCTCCCACTTGCTGAAGTCGGGGGGAGGAATCGTCGAATTGCTCTCGCATCGATTCGTCGTTTGGAAAGGGAGTGTCGGTGAGGCTGCTGAATTCTTCCCAGGACCCAGAGACCGCCGCCTGAATTGCGCGATCTATCCTGGATTCCTCAGTCGCGCTAATTTTGACCTGCATCCCGTCCCCCCTCCGGTCTACCGCGCATGCTTGTCGGCTCTGCGGTTGCCCAGCAGCAGTTTGCGTTCGAGATGAGCCCGTAGCTCGCCGTAATACGCCGTCAGGAACGCGCGCGCATCGTGGGCTTGGGGTGCCGCGCCGATCTTGCGTCCGATCGTTTCGGCCACCGTCCGCAGGGCGAAATAGTCGTCGCGGCGCAGCACCTCCTCCAGCTTGTGGAGTTCGGCAATCCCGTAGGCATCGAGTTGGGCGTGGCTGAACCGGAAGGCGCCGGCCGCCGGATCCTGCCGTGCCGACAGGTCTTCAAGCAAGGCGCGCTTCGGCGCCTCGACCACCCAGGTCCCCGCCAACAGGTCGCCGATCCGCATGCGGTCGCGATTGAACAGCGGGAACAAGGCAAACAGCAGCGTCCACACCAGTCCGAACACCGTCGTCAGCGTGTCGGCGAGGTCGGTCCCGCTGCGTCCAACGATGATCGACAGCGGCAGGAACACCTCGATCTCGCGCATCAGGTTGCGGGCGATGACCTGGTCGATCGACAGGCCGTCTCCGCTGCGCGACGCGACCCGGATGCCGACGATCCGCTTGCCGGGCGTAGCCGCGCGCCGGCCCGCTTCGAAAACGATGAAGTAGGCGTTGCGCAGAAAGAAGATCAGGATGATCCAGACGACGAAGAGCGGCTGAAATCCCTCGCTGCGAAGGCCTCCCACCCCGAATAGCGCGACGATCGTGATCACGATTGCAGCCACGGCGATGAACACGATGTCGAGCAGGAAGGCGGAGGCCCGCGTCCCGGCGTCGGCCAACTTTATCCGGAGATCGACGCCTTCGGGCGTGATCAGCGGCCGTATAGCCGCGAAGGCGGCGCGTTTAGCGATCGCCATGCCGCACCGCCCGGAACAGGTAGAAATAACCGATCCACAGCACCAGCATGCCACCGCCAATGCCGTAGCGCGTGACGTCGCTGGTGATGGTCTGCCTGCCAATGCCCTCGAGCAGCCCGGCAAACAGCAGCATGACCGAGACCCCGACCATGGCGTTCGCGGCAATGCGTCCGGCACGAGCCGCTGCCGCCATGCGTGTCAATTCGCCGGGAAAGGCGATGCTGGTGCCGATGCGCATGCCCGCCGCGCCGGCCAATGAGATTGCGAACAATTCGGTGGTGCCGTGGATGGCCAGCCAGCCGCCGAGCTCCATGCCAAGCCCCTTGGACCAATAGACTTGGAACAACGCCCCGATCATGCAGCCGTTGAACAACATCAGCAGCACCGTCGGCACCGCGAAGGCGAAGCCAAGGGCGAAGGCCAGGATTGCGACCTGGACGTTGTGCGTGAACAGATAGGCGGCAAAGCCTGAGAGAAAGCCATTGTCGCCATCATAAAGCATGCCTCGCAGCAGTTCGGCCGAGGTGTCGGGTCCGCGGCCTCCTGCCAGGCCGGGCGGGATGATCGCGTCGAACCAGCTCTTGTCGGATGCCACCAGCCAGGCGCCTGCACCAATGCCGATCACCATCAGCGCGACCGACGCCAATGTCTCGCCCCACAGGTCGCGAATGGCTTCGGGCCAGTCATGCAGGAAGAAATCGGCGAGGCGCTGCCGCAGCCCGCGGCGCGCGCCGTAGAGATAGAAATAACCGCGCAGCGACAGCGCTTCGAGATAGCCGACCAGCGCATTATCGAGCGATGTCGCGCGCGCCACCGACAGGGAAGACAGCGCCGATCGATAGAGCAGCGGCAGCGACAGCAGCTCCTCTTCGGAAAGCGTCCGCGGCGCACGCTTCTCGACACGCGCCAGCAGCGCCTCGAATGCCTTCCAGTCGGCCTCGCGCTCGCGGCGGAAGCTGGCCAGCGACTGGCGTACCGCGTCGCCGCGCACCGCATTGCCGCGTACCGGCGCCGTCACAGCAAATCCTCCTGCTTGAACTGCAGATAGCGCTCGACCAGCGCCGGACCGAGCCGCTTGTGGTCGGCTTCGATCACATGCGCCCCAAGCAGCCGCAGCCGGCCGATGACGACCTGCCTTTCGCGCAAGAGCCCTCCGGCAACGACCGCGCGGGCAACATCCTCGCCGGAGCGTGGCGGCAGGTCGGCCAGGCCCTCCAGTTCGGTGTCCTTCATCATCATGAACAGCACGAGATGCCGTTCGGTGAGCCGGCCCACGGTGCGCAGCATCAATTCCGCACTGATCGGATCGACGAAATCGGTGAAGATGATGACCAGCGAGCGGCGGTCGAGCCGCGCCGCCAGCGTCGTCAATGCCAGCGTGAAATTGGTCTCCTCGCTGGAGTAGTCGATCTCGGCGGCCCGTTTCTGGATCATCGCAAAGCTGGCGGGGCCGCGCACCGCGCCGCTCGAAACGCGCGGCCTTGCATCGAAGCCGAACAAGCTGACCATGTCACCGCCCTTCAGCGCGATGAATGCCGACAGCAGGGCGGCCGTCACCGCCCGGTCCACCTTCGGCACACCGTCAACCGGCTCGCACATCAGGCGTCCGCTGTCGATGGCCAGCACGATGTTGTTGTTCTCCTCGATGCGGAACTCGCGCGCCAACAGCTTGCCGTGGCGGGCGCTGCGCTTCCAGTCGATCATCCGCCGGCCCATGCCCGGCTGGTAATCCTTGAGCGCGTCGAACTCGCGGCCTTGACCGGCGCGGCGCTGCGCATGACCTTCGGCAAGCGCCGCATGTTGCAGCAGCGTGATCGCCTCGCCGCGAGCGCTGCTGACGTCGGGCAGCACCGCAACCTTGCTTTCCACCGGCAGGACGACCTGGTTCCAGACCAGCCCGAATGGCCCGCGCCAGCGCACCCAGAGACGGTCGAAGCTGGCGACGCCGCGCCGCAGCGCCTGGAAGCGGAGGAAGAGCGACCCGCCTCCGGCGGTTGGCAGCAAGGCGCCGCCGCTGCCGTCCACCGGCGCCAGCCGCGCATCGTGGCCGACGCGAGCCTGCGCGGCGCGCGGTCGCCCCGGTTGACGGGCGGCAATTTGCACGCTGAACTCGCCGCCGACACCAACCTGCTGCGGCGCATCGATGCTGGCATTCAGCGATGCCCGCCCGCGTCCGGCCGCGGCATCTACCGCCAGGAAGGCAAGCAGCAGGCAGCTCCACAGCAATCCCAGATACCAGAACGACGGCAGTGCCAGCGCGACCAGGAAGGCCGGCACCGCGCCGGCCGCGGCGGCCCATACCGCTCGGCCGCTGGGATAGATCAACGTGGTGCTTCCGTCTGGTCGACCAGATCGGAGACGATCTGCTCGACAAGGCGGCCGTCGATCTGGGCGGCAGGCGAAAGGATGACGCGATGACGCAGCGCCGGCACCGCCAGCGCCTTGACGTCGTCGGGGATCACATAGGCGCGTCCGTCCAGCGCCGCCCGCGCCCGCGCCGCCCGTGCCAGCATGGCGCCCGCGCGTGGACTGGCCCCGACTTCCAGATCGGCATTTTCACGCGTAGCCCGAACCAGAGCCGCTATGTAGCCGACGACATCGTCGACGAGGGTGACGGAGCCGACGGTTGCGAGTGCCTCCTGCAGCGTCTCGCGGTCCGTCTGCGCCTCGATGCCATATTGCGCGATGTCGTGCGAGGCTGAGCCGCCGCCGTGATGGACGATGATGGCTCGTTCTTCCTCCGGGCCAGGGTAGCTGACGCGGTGCTTGAACAGGAAGCGGTCGAGCTGCGCCTCCGGCAGCGGATAGACGCCCTGGTGCTCGATCGGATTCTGGGTCGCGACGACCATGAAATTGCGGCCGAGCGAATGCGTGGTTCCGTCGAAGGTGACCGCATGTTCCTGCATCGCCTCGAGCAGTGCGGCCTGCGTCTTGGGCGGCGTGCGGTTGATTTCGTCGGCAAGCAGGAGATCGCAGAAGATCGGGCCGCGCGTCAGCGTGAACTGTCCGGTCTGGAAGTTGTAGATGTTCGACCCGACGATATCGCCGGGCATCAGGTCCGGCGTGAACTGGATCCGCCCGTAGGCGATCCCAAGCGCCTGGGCGAAGCAGCGCGCCGTCATTGTCTTGGCCGTGCCCGGAGGACCTTCCAGCAGGATATGCCCGCCCGCAAACAAGGCGGTCAGCATCAGGTCGACCGTATCGTGCTGCCCGGTGATCGCCTTGGCCACTTCTTCCCTGATCCGTGTCGCCAGGGCCTTCACATCATCGACGTTCACCGAGCCTCCTTGCCGTCCAGTCATGCAGCCGTTCTGCTGCCTGTTGCATCTGCGTCAGATTCTTCGCCTCGCCGGCCGCTTGCGAGCGCGTCGTGAAGCCGCCAGCTTGCTCCTTATCGCGAGAGTCGAGCCAGTGGTCGAGCGCTTTGCCTTGCAACCCTTGCGGTGCGCCGAGCAGCGCGCCAGCGCGCACCCGCATCAAGGCCGCATAGCGGCCTCCCAGCTCGTCCAGCCGGCCGGCACGCCGCATGAGCATCGCCGGCGTATCGACCAGCTCACGCTTGCCGAAGGCGATCGCGCGCTGGTCGATACGCGGCGGGCCGAACCGGCCAAGGCCATGCAGGAACGCCAGCGCCGCAGCGATCAGGATCGTCAGTGTCAGCGCCAGGAACGGCGGCTCGACCAGAAGCTTGGCCAGATCATATTTCCGCCCCGCGCCGTGCAGCGTCAGATCGAACATCACCGGGCCGTCGTCGGGCTGGAGCAAGGCAATCAGCCCGAGCGCGGCTGCCGCCTTTTCGGGATCCTTGAGGGCGGCGTTGTTGATCAGATCGGGGTCAGTCAGGATATAGAACGGCTTGTCGTCTAGCTCGGTAAGCACAGCCTTGTCATTGCCGGCTGCGATGAGAGGGTACTTGTCGGCCACCCACTGCAATTCTTCGGGTGCGGCAACCATGTTGCCTTCGATGTCGAGTTGCTTTGCCGTGCCCTGGCCGGCACCGATCTTTGCATCGGCGATGCGGCCAAGCCATTCGTTCACTACCGAACCGGGCAATCGCCCGAATTTCATGTTCCAGCCTTCATGCCCCTGCAGCGGCAGGATCTGCCATTTGGGCAGCACGAAGAGCGTGTTCTGGTCCTGGCGAAGATTGAGGATGTGGTCGAGCGCCTCCGGATCGCTGTCGGGCGAGATGGTGACGATCAGCAGTATATCTCTGGCAAGATCGTCTTCGGTCCGCGCCATCAAGGGCGCTTCGCCGGTGAGCCGCAGCCATTCCGCCAGGCCGGCGTAGCCGACGCCGCTTTTCGACAGCGGCGTGGCGCCGCCATTGCCGGGTTGCCGGAAATCGGGAGCCTAGGTGGACAGCAGGAAGAAACCGGCTGCCGCAAGGAGGCTGGCGAAAATCCCCCAAAACAGTGTCTTTCGATTGAACGGCTCTTGTGCCTCGACCGCCGGTGCACTCACGTCCAGGCATCCCGGAAGGCGAAACGTTCATAGGCGCCGCGCGCCTGCCGCCAGCCTTCCGCGCCGACCGGCCGGCGCGCGAACAGCGCCGCCTCGACAATGCGGGCGATCTCGGTGAACGCATGGCGCGCCCTTCCCGGCAGGGAAGGGGCGTTGGCGATGTCGCGCGCGGTGAGCGACGGGCGCAGGAAGTCCGGCAGCCGGCCGGCAATATCGGCGACGCTGCGCCGAAGCAAAAGGTGAACCGCCTCGTCATAGTCGCCGCGTGCGGCCAGCCCATCCGCTTGCGACAACAGGATCTGCGCGGCGCCGGCGTCGGGGCGCCAGGCTTCTTCGTCTTCGACTTCGGGTCGGGCGCGCTGCCACGGCAGCCGCCAGGCGATGCCTTTCACCTCAAGGAAGACCAGAAGCAGGATGATTGCGACGCCCGATATCACCGCCCCCCAGAACAGATAGATCATGTAGGGACCGAGCCACGACAAAAAATCCTGCAGCGGTTTCAGCCACTCGGGCGGCTTCGGCGGCACATAGGCCGGCAGGTCGAACTGGATCGACTCATCGGCGATCAGCTGCTTGTGCAGATTGGTCAGCCGTTCGGCTTCCGCTGTGCCTGGCTGTGCCAACGCCACCCGCTCCCCTGCAACCTGTGGTTCCCTGCCGACACTGACAATGCAGCGGAACAATTGCAAGTGGGCTGGACGGCGACCACCAATCTTGGCAGATTTACCACCGGGGCCGCCAGCCATGCGGCGGTGAGGCAGGGGGAAGCATCATGACATCAGTGACACTGGAACGGCCGAACAAATTTCGCATCGGCAGGGTTTTCAACGACAGCTTCGCTGTCATCAGCCGCAATCCAGTGCTTTGCCTCGGATTGGCCATGCTGTTCTCAGGCTTGCCTACACTTCTTTACCAGCTTTGGATTTGGAAATGGGCGACCAACGTCGAGGCTGGCGTTCCGGAGTTCTCAGTCCAACGAATCACTGCCACGATCGTTGGCGTATTGGTTTCCATGACACTGTCGGCAATCCTGCAGGCGGCGCTGGTGCGTGCCGCGATCGAGGATCTGAACGGCAAGCGACCATTGATTGGCGATTGCCTCAAGACGGCAATCTCCCTCCTGCTGCCGGTGATAGGCATCGCGGTGCTGGTGAGCCTCGGCGCCGCCGCCGGCGCGATGCTTCTGCTCGTTCCCGGCATCATATTGTGGCTTCGTTGGTCTGTCGCTGTGCCTGTCTTGGTTCAGGAAAGACTGGGGGTCTTCGGCAGCATGAAGCGCAGCCGGGAACTTACCAAAGGAAGCCGCTGGGCTCTGTTCGGATTCTGGATTGTCCTGTTCATAGCTGTGGTGCTGATCCAGGCCGTGCTCAGCCGTGCGATCATGGTCTTTGGCCTAACCACCGGCATATTTCTTGGCGCCCTGGTGACAGCGATCGTATCCATTGTGACGTCGATCGCCCCGGCAGTCAGCTATGTCGAGCTGCGGCAAGTCAAGGAAGGCACCAGCGTCGAAGACTTGGCGGAAATCTTCTCGTAGCGGCAAGGGATTTGCTGCCTTCATCGCGTCAGGATCGGTCTGGACTGGATAGGTAATATCGCGGCGTCAATAACGCTGGACCAGCCCAACACATTTCGTATCGGCAGGGTTTTCGGCGCCAGCTTTGCGGTCATCGGCCGCAATCTCGCGCTCTGCCTCGGGCTTGCCCTGATTTTCTACACCTTGCCCAGATTCGTGTTTGCGCTCTGGTTCTGGAAATCCGTTACGAATATCGAGCATGGCGTTGCGGAATTCTCGGTTCAACGGCTCGTGCTCACGGTCGTTGGCGCGATCGGCTATGTGGTCCTTATGGCTTTCCTGGAGGCGGTGCTGACGCGCGCTGCGATCGAGGATTTGAGCGGCAAGCGGCCGTCGATGCGAGATTGTATGGGGACAGGCTTGGCGCTCCTGCTGCCGGCAATCGGCATTTCGCTGATTGTCAACATCGGCTTCACAGTCGGCCTCGTGCTGCTCATCGTTCCGGGATTGTTGTGGTTGGTTCTCTGGGTTGTAGCGATACCGGTTCTGATACAGGAACGTTTGGGAGTATTCGCGAGTTTGGGCCGCAGCCGCGACCTTTCCAAGGGGAGCCGCTGGCGTCTGCTCGGTCTCTGGTTTCCCCTATTCGTGGCTTCGGTCGCAATCAATTTTGCGTCGGACCGCGTCCTATCTTCCTTAGGCATTACGTTCGGGTTCTTCCTGGACACCTTGCGGGGCGCAGCCGAGCAAGTCGTATTGTCGATCGCCGCAGCGGTCAGCTATGTCGAATTGCGGCAAGTCAAGGAAGGCACCAGCGTCGAAGACTTGGCGGAAATCTTCTCCTGAGGACGGGTGGAGGCTTTTCACCGACGGCTCGGCTCTCGCGTTGCGCTACTGAGCCGAGCTTGTTCACAAAGCCTGTGTCTGCGCCGGTAACGCTGTGGCCAGCCGCTTCGCCCATTCCTCGATGCCGGAGCGGCCCGCCAGCAGGTCCTGCCTGATCTCGATGAGGACGGCGGGAATGCCGCGATCGTCGCCATGGACGGGTATGGCATAGTCGCCGTCACGGCTGATCACGTAGGGCTCGTTTGCCGCGGCGTTGAGTGCACTGTCGGCGCGCAGGCCGGCAAGCACTGCCTGGCCGAAATCGACTGCCCGATCGTAAAGCACGCCGGCGTGCCAGGGCCGCGCAATGCCGAGGAAGACCGGCGTGAAGGAGTGGATCGTCGCGATCCGCGTCGCTCTGCCCTGCTTCGCCCGGTCGTCGAGATGGGCGGCCACGCGGTCATGGAACGGCGCGAACATGATTTCGGCACGTCGGCTTCGCTCCTCCGGATCGAGGCCGACATTGCCGGGGATGCCGGTGTCCTCCGATAGCACCGGAATGCTGCCGCTGGAACCAAGCGGCCGATTGAGATCGATCAAAAGCCGCGAATAGGAGCTGAGGAAAGCCGGAGCATCGAGCAGCTTCGACAGAGTGCGGGTCACATCGGCGGCGCCGATGTCCCAGGCGATATGGCGCTGCAAATGGCTGCTGTCGAGACCGAGCCGCGCATACTCGGCCGGGATGTGATTGGACGCATGCTCGCATATCAGAACGATATCGGAACGCCCCGTTTCGTTGATTGCTTCGACCGCTGGAAGCCAACCTTCCGGTAGGATGGCGTTAGCAAGCGGCTCAGCCATCAATACAGCGTCCGGTAGAGATCGCAGACCGCCACTGGGTCGAGACCGGCGAGGCGCTCGGTCTCATGCCGCTTGAGGCCGACAAAGGTCTCGACGAACACCGGCGCGAACCATCCGGTGACGGTCTTGTCGGCGACGAGCGCGTCGAGTGCCGCCGGCAACGTTTCCGGCAGCCGCACGAGGCCAAGCTTCTTGCGCTCGGCAACGCTCATCAGCGTCGGGTCGCCCGAGACAAGCGGCGGCGCCGGCAGCTTGGCCTTCAGCCCCTCCAGCCCGGCGCGCACGATCGCCACCAGCGACAAATAGGGATTGCCGGTGGCGTCGGCTGCCCGGTATTCGATATTGTACTGCCGCGCCGGATCGCGCCCGCCGATCGTCACCGTCGGGCAGATGCGCAGGCTCGCCTCGCGGTCGCGATCGGCAAGCCAGGTGTAGGACGAGCTCCAGCTATGCGGCTTCAGCCGGTAGTAGGACGACACACTCGCCGCCGTCATGGCGGTGATCGCGGGTAGGTGGCGCAGCACGCCGGCACAGAACGAAGCGGCACGGCTGGAAAGGCCGCCAGGCTGGGCCGGGTCGCAGGTCGCCGGCTTGCCGGCCTCGTCGACGAAACTGAAATGGATGTGGACGCCGTTGCCGACGGCATCCGGCGCGATCTTGGGTGCGAAGCTGGCCCGCCAGCCGGCACATCGCGCGACTTCGCGCGTGATCTCGCGGATGGCGACGGCGCGATCGGCCGCGGCAAGCGCATCGGCCGGCTCGCACGTCACCTCGAACTGGTCGGTGCCGAATTCGGCGATCACCACTTCGGGCGCGACGCCGGCTTCCGCCAGCGCCGCCATCAGATTGGCGGCAAACGGGTCGGCGCGGCGCAGTGCTGCCAACGACATCGAATGAGCCGGCCCAAAGTCGCCCTCGATATGGAATTCATGCTCGAAGGCGGCGATGACGGAAAGCCCGGCCGCTGCCTTCAACTCCGCCAGCGCATCCTTGAGCATGGTCCGCGTACAGCCGACCCACGGGCTGCCGTCGAGTTCGACGATGTTGGCGGCGACCATGTCGAAAGGCGTCGCCGATCCGGTCAGCGCCGTGCGAAACCGCGCGTTGAGATCGGGAATGAGCCGCACATCGCCGGACGAACCCCAGGGATTGGGATCGACGATCGAGTTGAACGGCGTCAGCGACAGATTGGCCTGCAGCCAGCCGACGCCGGTCGCGGCGATCTTCTGCAGCTTGCTTTCGACGACCGAGCGGCCGCGCGTGATCGCCGACAGATCGGTGGTGACGACGGCAACCAGCGGTTCGACGGTCATGCAGCTTTTCCCAAGGCTTCGAAACGGCCCGTAACGGTGGCGGTATCAGTGACCCAGCAATAGCCACCGAAGGCTTTTAGCGCGCCATCATGGCGCTCCTGCGAGGCGGCGGCGCAGGCATCCGATACGCAGGTGACGAGGTAGCCGCGATCGGCGGCATCGCGCACCGCCATGTCGACGCACTGGTCGGTCATGATGCCGGCGACGATCAGATAACGCACGCCGAGGTTCTTCAGGACATAGTCGATGTTGGTCGAGTTGAAGACGCCCGACGACGTCTTCGGCAGCATGATCTCGTCGCCGACCGGCGCCAGCGACGGCACCGGCAGACCTTCCGGTCGGCTCGGCGCGACATGGATCGGCGTCAGCTTGTGGTCGAGCGAGCGGTCCCGGCCGTCTTCGGTCAGGCTCTGGATGATGGTATGGATCACCTCGACGCCGTTGGCCCGCGCCGCCGCCAGAAGGCGCTCCTGGTTGGGGATCGTTTGCGACGCCGTCTGCCGGTAGAAATAGTGGTCGGGACCGCGCTCCGGATGCGCCGGATCGGCGCCCGGCTCCAGCCAGACCCGCTGCATGTCGACCAGCAGCAGCGCGGTTTCGCCGGCCCGGAACGGCTCGTTTCGTTTCGGCAATGCTGGCGTCATGCTTGGGGTCCTGCTTCGCTGATCACGTCTGGCTGATTTAGCTGATTTTGGTCCACGCGTCCTGCGTCGCGGACGCACTTATTGGGATATTCGAAGTCACTAATTTAAGGTAAGCTTTGTTTTCGGGCGTGGAGACGGGGGGTCTCTGTCATGATCGATTCAGACGTGTTCGACTTTGTCGAACGCTGCAGGAAGCACACAGCTACCGGGCCGCTTCTGGGCGACCTGCTCGAAACCGTGCGAAATCTCGGCTTCGAGCACCTTATCCTGAGCGGTGTGCCGCTTGGCGGGCAGAAGCTTGCACCGATGGTCGAACTGAATGGCTGGCCGGCCGGCTGGTTCGAGCGCTATGTCGAGGCCGAGCATGCCGCCGTCGACGGCGTTTGCGTTTACTCGGCAAAGACCTTGAAGCCGTTCCTCTGGTCCGAAGTCCCGGCAAAGTGGTCGGATACGGAGGGCTCACGACGCGTTGCCGGCGAGGCGACGGAGTTCGGCATCTGTAGCGGCTTCGCCGTACCGATGCTTAGCGTTCACCATTGGCAATCCGTGCTGTCGTTTGCCTCTTCCGCGAAGGCCTGCACCCTGTCGCCGCGCCATCAGGTGCAACTGGTGACGATGGCGGTCTACGCGGGCATGTCGATCCAGGCCTTGGCCAATGACGATGACGACCATGAGGGCGTGCTGACCGACCGCGAAAAAGAGGTGCTCTTGTGGGCCGCGGCCGGCAAGACCTCATCGGAAACCTCGCAGATCCTCGGCCTGACCGAGCGTACGGTCAAATGGCACTCGACACGGGCTCGCGAGGCTTTTGGCGTCGCAACGACCACGCAAGCGGTCGTCGAGGCGGTGCGCCGGCGCCTAATCCATCCCTAAACGCGTCAACTGTCCCATCGGACAGGTGACGTATATTAGCGCGACTGCGAGTATCCCTGCGAGAACGATCGGGGGATCGCGCCATGATAACGGCCCACGTAGTCAATGCGCATAACAAGCATCTTTACGAAAACGAATTCGACGAGTTTCTGCGCCGGCGGCACGATTTCTTCGTGCATCAAAAACGCTGGCGCCCTCCGAGCCCGGATGGTCGCGAGCTGGATCAATTCGATACAGACGCGGCGACATACCTGCTAGGCATTGAAGACGATCGCGTAGTGACTTCGGCTCGATTGATCCCAACGAGCGAGCCGCATATGGTCTCGGAGGTTTTTTCTCACATGTGCGAAAAATCGGGCGTCCCCAGACGTCCCGATTGGGCCGAATGGACGCGCACATTCGTCGTTCCCGACAAACGCACTGCTGGACTGAGGGGCACGCTGACGCAGCTGTGCTGCGCGGTGATGGAATACGCTCTCGACGAAGGCCTCAGCGCCGTCGGCGGCATCCAGGAAACCTACTTCATGCCGCACCACGGCGCCCTCAAATGGCGCGCCGAGCCGATGGGCATGGCCAGGGAAGAAAACGGCGAGTGGTACATCGTCGCGTATATCGAGGTGAACGAGGCGGCGCTGGCGAGCGTCCGCAAGATACTGGGGATTGAGCATTCGTTGCTGGTTCGGCGGGGGATGCAGGTGCCGTTCGTCGACATTTCGAGTTGGCGCGTCGTCCCTTTGTAGTGCTAATCCCGGCCGCCTCATCTCTCTATTCGATGGAATCTCAACTAGTTCTATTGTAAATCTATAATATGGGAGGATCTCACATGATATCGACCCGTCAACTTCTTGCGACATTCACCTGCTTGACTGCGACTGCGCTCCTAACGACAACAGATGCTCTCTCCGCGCCCAAATTTAGCAAGGGAACATCGATTAAGGGCGCCATCGCTTATCAGGATGCGGACGTGCCCAGCCAATTTTACTACCTTCCCCTGAGCGCTGACGTCTTGCTGGGCGAGCGGCTAAAATCCTTTAAGGTCACGCATTTCGGCATAGGCCGTTCCTACTTTGTTCAAAGCGCCTCCGGCGAGATCACCAGCCGTGTTGGCGCAATTCTCTCGGGTGTTATCAACGTTGATCTTTCCGATAAACAAAGAGAAGAGCTGATTGCGCAAATCAAGAAAGACTTCGCTATTGAAAGTCCTAAGTTATTGCCCATGGTGCTGCGATCACCAAAAATCACGTCGACCGCACTGGATCAGACGCTATCGTTTGGGGAAGGACTGGAGCAGAATCTGCCTCCCACGATACAATTCGGGGCTGATCTCAACTATTCAATTGGTAGTCTGAACTCTGGCTTTGGCCACATTGTTGCTGCGCAGCAGGTAGGTTCAGATATTACCGCCAATCCTCATTTCGGATTTAACGTTGTTGGCAAGGCTGAATTTGTTGGAGATCCTTGGATAGCGAAGATTCATTGCGATTTGTCTAAAGTATGGAGTCAGGTGCGGTCGAAGGCATCTGTTTCGGCGAGTGTCGGTTGGTTTCGGTTGGGATCGGCTACCTATTCTAATGTTGCACAAGAACTCAAAGACAGTGGTGCGTGTACGTTTAAAATGGACGAAGGTAGTCTCGATACTGCGACTTACGGACGGCAAGTCATGGATATGACAAAGAAGATTTTCGAGGCCATTAATCAACAAGCAACCGAGGGTACTGGGTTTTTCAAATTCGACACCAACTATCCTCAGGCGGAAGCAATTCCAAGCGGCGGCGGTGGTGTTGGCCTATTTGGCTTTTCCGTTTCCGTAAGCGGTGGGTATAGCTCGGCTTATTTTAAGCAATCAAAAGAATGGAATGAGACTGTTTCCTATACGGGACGCTTTGAATCGGAAGTGGCTTTCGGAACGACGTTAGCGGTGAATTGCGGGCCTGAAACCAAGCAATTTTTCCAAGATCTTGGTGACGCGAAGGAATCGTGTGTGACCCAGGAAAAGGCGGACCTGCTGCGCGAGAGGCTCCGTCGAGAAGGTGCTGCAAAGCTAAAGAAATATGAGGAGCTAGTGGCAAAGCTGAGCGCAAATCCTCCGCAAATAACTCAAGAACAATATACTGCGCTAAAGGCGCTGTATGATAGGCTTAGCTTATCCGAATTTGTGGACGGCTTCGTGACTTACCGGGTTCAAAATGAAGCTGGCGCAGACTTGGTGGATCCTAAAATGCCGGCACTTCAGTTTGGGCTGAGCGGGGAGCACCTTCAAGAGCTAGAAGCTCACGCGATTCAATAGATGCGGCACCAGCCCTTCTGGCTTCTTTTCGGAGCGATTTGCGGCCTAAACGCTGCCGGATGTGCTCGGTTGCCGGCACCTGTACAGGTGTCGCCACCTTTGCTTGCTGCTCCTATCGCGCCTAACCCCTGCAATTGCCCAAAACCTCCGCCTCCACCTCCGCCGCCAACTTGCAAAGAGATTGCGCACTCGCTTGAGCCGATAGCCGATACGATCGCATACGCGATAATAATTAGAAGCGAGCCCCGGCCAGAGTGCTTCTTGCCTGCGCAAGTACCGATCATCACTGGCCCTGATACCCCTCTTACTTTTTACGTGCGCCTAGTATTTAACGACAACATATTGACCCCTGTGTCTGGCCGCAGACTAAAGTTTTCCATTGTGGACTCTTTTGGATTTTCTGGTCCTCAGAGGGAGATCAATTTGTCAGCCGCCGCAACTGGTCCGGACGGATTTTCACAAATCAATGTCATCTTCCAAGCGCACGATATTGGAGTATATCGCCTGCGGGTGGACTACGATGATCGCGGAATCGATAATTTTTCATTTTCTCCCAATATCATTGTCATTAGTCATCGCGCTTAGTTTTAGCCAAGCGCGGTGAGCCGAAGGCGAACGTTGAACCGTTGACTCTAACCGCGCGCAAGAGAGAATTAGGCGAGGCGTGGTAGGTTCCTGCAGCGCCTCATGGGGTTCAATCGTCATGCTGGTCACCGTCGGCGACAAACACTTCACACGTGGAAAGTCGCGCCTATTCAGCACGGTGTGGCTCGCCATGCACCTGACAGATGCGCTTGCTATCACCGGATTGGTTATGCGCGGCAAATCGACCTTACAAATGATAAGCAAGCGATGTGTATTATATGTAGTTCGCTGCCGCTTGAGATACTATTTCCCATTATTCACCCAATGAAATTAACGGTTGCCAATACTAAGATTGACGAAATAATTTTGGAGATAAAGGCTAAAGGCAAAACGCCAGTTCCCGGAGATCATATAATAGAGGAATTTACTCAAATTTATAACCGCATGATTTATGCTGTGTTCCTTCAATTCTATGAATTTCATCGCCCGCATATTCAGTCAGTTTTCGGGACAGACACGAAAGGCTGGCCACAGATTTTTCAGTTTGCATGGCTCATCCGAAACGGAGTTGCTCATCACGGGGGCCACCTTAATTTTACAAACCCGAATTATCCCCCTGTGACATGGCATACGTATTCATATTCGCCAGCGGATAACGGAAAGCCGATCCTCGGTGCACATTTCACTGTGAGCGATATGTTCGCTTTTTTGTTCGATCTATCAGACGAGCTAGACGCCATCGGCGCTCCGATGCCGAATTAGGAATATTTACCCATATTCCTTAGCGTCCCGGCTCAAAGTCTGCTATATTGAAATCATCGGCTTCCGTTCGATAACTCCCAACTCAACCGTATGAACACCTACATCCCGAACGACGGCATCCAATCTCTCGCGCCTCGAAGCGCGGGGCGTTGGGGGTGGCCGGCCGTTCCCCGATCTAACGAATTACGGTGACAGTGCACTAATTTCTTTTCGCCGTGTGCCTCGTTTTCCGGGTTCTCACGGCTTTGCCGATTTGCCCGGCGACGCTCTCGGCCCACCGGTGCATCGATAACCGCGACATCGGCGACGGGGCAATACTCGATGAGCAGTTCTTGTGGAACACATAGTCTTCCGACGTGAAAACACTTTGGCTCGCCCGTACGGTGCCGGGGATGCGGCAGACCGGGAACGCCGGCAAGGTGCACCACGCGACGGGGGCGACATGGTAAAAAGTGCACTCACCGTAATTCTGATCTATACTCCGGACACCAGCCCGAACGCCTACGGCAAGGCGAAGGGCGGATGAAGCGCTTGATAGAGCTCTCTTTTAGTCATGGGGCGATGTTAAGATGTTAGCCTCCGACCTGACGAAATTTATCGAGCAGGATCATCTGGCTCTGGATGCCTTCGTAAAGGGCGATCCTGAGCCCCTGAAAAACCTCTACTCGCGACAGGACGACGTCATTATTGCCAATCCCTTTGGCCCGCCGGCGAAGGGATGGAGAAAGGCCGCTGAGACCATGGAACGGGCCGCCACCAATTACCGGCACGGCAAGGCCATCGGCTTTGAGCGCATCTCGGAGTATGCGACAGCCGACTTGGGATACATCATCGAGGTCGAGCGGTTCCAATCCAAGGTCGGTGGTGGCAACAAACTGGTGCCGATTGCGCTTCGAGTCACCACCATATTCCGGCGCGAGGAAGGCGCGTGGAGGATCGTCCTTCGTCATGCCGATCCGATAACCTCGGCACGCCCGCCGACGTCCATTGTCGGGGAGTAGAAGGGTTGCCGGAGAGGTTTTAGGAATTACGGTGACAGTCCGCTATTTTCTTTTCGCCGCGCGCCTCGTTCCGGGTTCTCACGGCTTTGCCGATTTGCCCGGCGATGCTCTCGGCCCACGGGTGCATCGAAAACCGCGACATCGGCGACGCGGCAATATTCGATGAGCAGTTCTTGTGGAACACATAGTCTTCGGACGTGAAAACACTTTGGCTCGCCGGTACGGTGCTGGGGGATGCCGCAGACCGGGAACGCGGGCAAGGTGCACAATGCGGCGGAGGCGACATGGTAAAAGTGCACTGTCACCGCAATTCATCCTTAGCGGCCAATTTCCCGCGTCGCATCAACAATCTAGGTCATTTTCGGTTTCGCTTTAGGCAGCGCGGCCAGCAAGAGCTGGTGCTGTTTCTTCTTTCTCTTCGACGTGAGGGCTCACCCATTCGTCGGTTATCACGCGGCTGGCCAAGGTGCCCGGCACCGCTTTTCTCAAGGCACGCAGCAAAAAGTATCTAACCCGCTCGGACAGTCAAGAGGTGTGGCAGGCAGGCCATGCGCAGCCAGCCGCAGCGAGCCGCCAAGACGCGCGAAGCACTTCGGCGGTGTAGGACAGCGGCACGCCAGAACGCGCGCAGGCCAGGCGTTGGCTTGCCCAATTGTGTTTTGACTATTTGGCTGAACGGGCGCGTAAAATATCAGGTTCGCCCGGTCGGGCGAACTAACTCAGGGAGGATGTTATGAAGATGAATCGACGTAATGCTCTCGCCCTTGGTGCCACCTCGTTGGCGGCCCCGCTATTGGTCGCAAAGCCCATTCCGGTAGCGGCCAAGACCTACGGTCCGACTGATGGCAAAGAGATTTTTCCCGGCGTTCGGCTCGTCGAACTGGGAACACGAGACTCCCATATCAAGGGGTACAAGAAAATTGCCATGGAAGACGTCGTCTACCAGCCAAAGGCAACTAGCCCGCTCGGGGATGTCATGGCCGACGATATGGTCTGCACGGTCACTGAAGGCGAGCTGCAGGTCACGGCCGGAGACATGCAGTTCACGGCCAAGGAGGGTGACGTATGGAGCTGCGGCAAGGGTAGCACGAAGGAGGCTGCTACGAACAACGGAACAGCGGTCGCAGTGATGCGGGTGATTAACCTGAAGGCTGCATAAAGTTACCCACACTCTGGCGACTGCAGACGCTCCAGCCGGCTTCGGCCGGCGGGCTTTTCCGGTGCGCCACGGCCTCGATGACCGGACATTTCTGCCGGCGCGCTGTGGCCAGCGCGGCGGCAGACTGAGGCCTTAGCGCACGGGCGAGCCGCCCTTCAGTGGTGGTGGGCGGAAACGCTCTTGACGTATTCGGACACCAGTTCCCTCGGTGCCGACTGACTGACGTCGCCGACGCTAAGGATGCCGACCATCCGCATATTCTTGTTGATCACCGGCAACCTGCGGATTTTCAGTTCTTCCATGTGCCGTACGGCCTTGGCCAGATCGTCGTCTTCGCGGCAGCAGTGAATGCCGGCCGTCATAACATCGCGCGCCGTTGCGATGCGGCCGTCGAAACCATCTTCTGCCAGTCCGTTGCAGACAATATCGCGGTCGGTCACCATTCCGATCAGTCGGTCGTTCTCTCCAATGGGAATCGACCCGATATCCTGGGCTCGCATCATTTTCGCCAGTTCGGTGACAGCGGTTTCGGGGCTGACCCAGTCGACACCCTTATGCATTGCGTCTTTGACTTTCATGGCGGACCTCCCTTGCTGGGTTGGTGAATGTCCCCCTGTCCCATTCTAACGCGGACGGGGTTTGGCTGCCAGAGGTCATCATCCAGACCCGCATTTTGCGGTGGTTGTCATGCGGAATTACGGTGACAGTGCACTAATTTCATTTTCGCCGCCTGCCTCGTTTTCCGGTTTCGCGGCTTTGCCGATTTGCCCGGCGATGCTCTCGGCCCACGGGCGCATCGAAAAGGAGACAGGCGGCTAGACTTCGATCCAGTCCTCACCTGTGGCCGCAATACCCCAAGGATAAATCAAATCGAACGCGGTTAGCGCTCTCGCCAAGCTGGCGCCAGGTGCCAAAAAATCCACGTAGGACCAACCTATTCCGGGACCGCTGCGCCAAACTCTCAGAGTGCCACCTTGCCAACGACCGGCGTACGCATGTTCACCCACGGTCACAATGTTATCCAAAGCATCGTTCGCAGGCACCATCGAACCACCACCAGATGCCCCAAATCGGAATGCCGACTGCTGACCATCAACGGTCATGCAATCATGGCTAGCCTTGAAATCGAATAGGCGCGTGCTATCTGCCGCACCCTTCAATTCAGCGTTCGCCTGCGGGGGATGCCAGAGAGTTACATGTAATCCCTCGCTGACCAGGGACTTGATGAGAGGAACAAAATCGGAATCGGCCGCAAACAGTGTTGCCTTCGATATGTTGCCTCGGAAAGCGTGGGTCATCATATCAACTGCTAGTCTAACATCGACGCCTTTTTGTCGCTTATCAGCCCCTACGATTTGCCCAAGTGCAACGTGGACACGATCCAGCGCCTGAATTTTCGCAAGGTGATCGTAGTCTGGCTGCACACGAGCTTCATACGCGCCCTGGGCTTCTCCATGCGCCTTGCCTGGAACAGCATCGTAAAAGAAGATCTTGTCGTATGCCCCACTTGCCATCGCTGGGACATATGGTTGATAGGCGATCGCATCTCCAAATAAATCCTGACAAATCTTCCTGACGCTTGCTCGCAGGCAACCACCGTCGATAAAAAGGTATTCTCGCTCCCTTGGTGCATGGCCCCCTCCAAAGATCATCGCACCTTCATCCCCTATGAGTTGCCAAATTCGACCTATCGCGCACGTGGTAGGAGTGCCGCCTTCTACAGATGTCCGCAATAGGTCGTGGGCTGAAATTCAAACTGAGGCACAACCCGATCCGGTAGTGTCTCAGTTGGATTTTTGAGAGGGCGGGCTAAACCACAAGCGCAAACATGTGAATGCGCAAGCCCCCGCAATCGCGCCAGCGTTACTGCCCGCATGCTCCTTTGTGAGCGCGAATCCGATGAGCGAACCAATGATCGATAGTGAAACGATGCCCATGACCCAGATTATCAAAACACGCATCTCGCCCTCTTCCCCTTGTCTATTTGGCTGTCATCAACCGACAAGCAAGCTCGCGCTCATGCCACCGCGTGGCGAACGTGTCCGACACTTCGAACCAACTTCCATCGTTGCCCACGCCATGGTTGACCCCCATGCATGAGCATTCGCACTCGTGTCCGGTAGCATTCATGCAGGCCGGAGCGCATTCCGGCATTCATTGTAGTCGCCTCCCTGCCTTCGCTAATTTGGTTCAAGCAGCGCTAACGTGCAATGCAGGCGTGCATCAAAACGATTCATCTAGCATCGCGCCGGGGAAGAGTAGCTAATGATCCGGTTATGCGCCGGAAAACTGGTCCGGTTGCGATTTCCGAACTTCTGCTAAGCAACTATTTTTATTGAATAAAAGAAGCTGGCTGGGGAACCTGGATTCGAACCAGGACTAACGGAGTCAGAGTCCGTGGGTCTACCGTTAACCTATTCCCCAGCAGGCGCGGCTATTGAAAACCACGCGGCAGGGCGGCGATGTCGCCGCGCGTGCCTTGTAGCCGCCGCCGGAAAATAGTCAACCCTGCCGTAGGCATTTCAATCGGCACACGATTGCTTCAAGTTTTTAAGTTGCCTCCCATCCGTACACATTTCGTGGCGAGACAGTGAAATCATTGGATCGCTGCGCGCTTCGGCTACTGTAACGGCATGGATCCTAGGGTCTCCGCGACGTCGCTTCGCTCCTGCTCCGCCCTAGGATGACGAACGGAGTGTTATTTCGGCCAATCTCCAGGATTGTGATTTGCGCCAGTTTCCAGACATTTGCGACTGTCCCAGTGCCAATTTCCAACAGCTGCGATTAGCCAAAAGCCAACACGCCCTCGTCATCCTAGGGCGGCGGAGCAGGAGCGAAGCGACGTAGCGGAGACCCTAGGATCCATGCCGTGACCTTCGAGCTTCGCAGCGTTGAAACAGCAGGCCGCGCCTGGCCTTGCGACCCTCTGCCCATTCTTCACGCGCAGTCTGGAGCGCTTGCCCCCTGATGTCTCAACTCTCGCTGCGGCTGTATTGCGAGTGCTCGAAGAACAGCACCACGCCCAGCGCGATCAGCAGCGGGATGATCAGGTAGAACAGCCGGAACACCAGCAGCGCCGCCAGCACGCCGACCTGGTCCATATGTGACAAGCCCGCGAGGAACACCACCTCGAAGACGCCCAGCCCGCCCGGCGCATGCGAGATCTGCGCGATCGAGAACGACACCAGGAAGACGCCGAGCACGACGAAATAGCCGGGATTGCCGGTGGCGGGCAGGGCGAAGAAGATGATCGCCGCCGCCGCCAGCAGCTCGATCGGGCCGACCAGCAATTGCCGCGCCACGATCGGCAGCGCCGGATAATGCAGCTGAAAGCTGCCGATCCTGAGTGGTCTCAGATGCAGCCAACTGCCGAATATGTAGGCCGCCACCACGAGCAGCATGGCGAGCCCTGCTGCTTGCGACAGCCGGTGATGCGGCGTGCCGGAAAACCGGTCGATCACCTCGGGCTCGAGCAGCAGGACGATGCTTGAGACGAACAGCGTCGACAGCACGAAGGTGATCCAGCAGATCGCCACCAGAATGCCGACATCCTGCCCGGTCAGGCCCCTGGTGCCGTAGGCGCGGTAGCGGATCACCGCACCGGAAAACACCGAGCCGCCGATATTGTGCGACAGTGCGTAGGTGGTGAACGAGCAGAAGGTGACGAACAGCCACGATACTTTCTTGCCGATGTGCAGCAGCGCGATGTGGTCGTAGCCGGCGAGCGAGGCATAGGCGACGACCGAGCTCAGCGCCGCCAGCACCCAGCCGCGCGCCGGGATGGCGATTATGCCGGCCCAGACATCATCAAGCGAGATGCCGCGCAATTCGTGCAGCAGCAGCCACAGCGAGAACACCACCGCGGCGATGCCGACGACGGGCCAGAAATAGCGCCTCCAGTTCATGGCATGACGATCATGCGTTGCAGCCCGTACCGTTTTCCGGTTCGCAGCAGGCAAACCGCCCGCGTTGCCGAATGATTTACCCTCCATTTCAGAAATGCCTCATTGAAGCCGGCTATTCAACCGGGAAGGCGCGTTGTGGCGCTCGCGCCTTCCCTTCTCCCCTTGTGGGAGAAGGTGGATCGGCGCGCAGCGCCGAGCCGGATGAGGGGTGCCGGAAGGAACTCGGCTCGAAAAAATAAAATGATTTGAAGGGGTTACATCTTCAATGCCGCGATCCGTCCAGCACCCCTCATCCGACCGAGCTTCGCTCGGCCGCCTTCTCCCACAAGGGGAGAAGGGGTCACCGACGTCGCCGCCTTCATGCCGCCGCCAAAATTCGCCGCGAGCACTCTTGGTGATCCGGCCGTGCGCTGATAGTCTGGCGGCAACTTGAACATGTAAAAGCGCCTGCTGCGTCCGGTCTCGGTTCGCGCGGCGCCGGAAGGAACGACAGTGGAAGACCACGAAGCCGGTGCTGGCGCGCCGGAAGTGGGCATGTCCAGGGGTTCGCCGCCGCCGTCCGGCCAGGCAAGCCCATCCACCGGACGCTACGGCCGTCAGGTGCAGCCCCGGTCCGGCAATGGACAGGCTGGCGACACGTCCCACGATTATAAGGGTCAGAACGGCCCGCATCAGAACGGCAAACCCAAGAAACGGCGCAAGCGCCGGCGCGGGCGCAAGGTTTTCGCACGCGACGAGACTCGTCCGGTGATATCAGGCACTTCGGTGCCCGCCGCCGGCGAGGCCCCGGCCGCTCGCCCGCCCCAGCCAGCGGCTTCGATCGCTCCCCCGTCTTCGCTCGCGCAATTGCCTCCAGCCTCGCCAAGGCCGGAGCAAGGTGCCCGCACACCGCCGCCGCTGCAGGAATTACCGGTCTTTGCCGCGCTCGACCTCGGCACCAACAATTGCCGCCTGCTGGTCGCGGTGCCGACGCGTCATGGCCAGTTCCGCGTCATCGATGCGTTCTCGCGCATTGTCAGGCTGGGCGAGGGCCTTACCGCCAATGGCCGGCTTGGCGAGGCTGCAATGGACCGCGCGGTCGAAGCGCTGAAGATCTGCGGCGACAAATTGCGCAACCGCAAGGTCAGGAAGGCAAGGCTGATAGCCACCGAGGCCTGCCGCACCGCCGCCAACGGCGTCGAGTTCCTCGAGCGCGTCGAGCGCGAGGCCGGCTTGAAGCTCGAGATCATCGACCGCCAGACCGAAGCGCGGCTGGCGGTGTCGGGCTGCGGTTCGCTGGTCGAGCGCGACACGCAAGGCGTCGTGCTGTTCGACATCGGCGGCGGCTCGTCCGAAATCGCGCTGATCGACCTCACCGGCCACCGCTCGCCAAGGCTCGCCAACCACATCGTCTCGTGGACCTCGCTGCCGGTCGGCGTCGTCTCGCTGGCCGAGCGTTTTGGCGGCCGCACGGTGACGCGTGAGATCTTTGGCGACATGGTCGAGGATGTCGCAATACGGCTGCGCGCCTTCGACGGGCGCGACCGGCTGAGCCACCTCCTGTCCAGCCCGAAATTCCATTTGCTCGGCACCTCGGGCACAGTGACGACGCTGGCCGGCGTCCACCTCGATCTCGAACGCTACGACCGCCGCCGCGTCGACGGGCTGTGGATGGATCGCGACAGCGTTGACCGCATGGTCGAAAAGCTGGTCGGCTGGGATTTCCAGCAGCGCGTCGCCAACCCTTGCATCGGCGCCGACCGCGCCGACCTGGTTCTGGCCGGCTGCGCCATACTGGAGGCGATCCGTGCCGTCTGGCCGTCGGAGCGGCTGCGTGTCGCCGACCGCGGCCTGCGCGAAGGCATATTGAGCGAATTGATGGCCGATGACGGCGTCTGGCGCAACAGCGGGCGGGGCCGGCAATGACCAAGAAACCGGAAAGACCGAGCTCCGCCGGCATTCGCGTGCTGAAGACGAAGATCAAGAAGAAAAGCGGCTTGAAGGAATCGTCGCGCCGCTGGTTGCAGCGCCACATCAACGATCCCTATGTCCAGCGCTCGAAGGCCGACGGCTATCGCTCGCGCGCCGCCTACAAGCTGATCGAGATCGACGACAAGCACCATTTGCTCAAGCCTGGCATGAAGGTGATAGACCTTGGTGCGGCACCCGGCGGCTGGTGCCAGGTCGCCGCCGCGCGTACCAAGTCGACCGCGGAACACCCTAACGTCGTCGGCATCGACTATCTCGAGATGGACGCCGTGCCGGGCGCGCCGGTGCTGCTGATGGATTTCCTCGATCCGCAGGCACCCGAAAAGCTGGCCGAGACGCTGGGCGGCCAGCCCGACATCGTGCTTTCCGACATGGCCGCACCCACCACCGGCCACAAACGGACCGACCACATCCGCACCATGCATCTTTGCGAGGTGGCGGCCGATTTCGCGCTGTCGGTATTGAAGCCGGGCGGACATTTCCTCGCCAAGACTTTTCAGGGCGGCGCCGAAAACGAATTGCTGGCCAGGCTTAAGCGGAATTTCCGCTCGGTCCATCACGTCAAGCCGCCGGCCTCACGCGACGAATCGGTGGAGCTGTATTTGCTGGCGAAGGATTTCAAGGGGTAGCGCCCTTTCCTTCTCCCCTTGTGGGAGAAGGTGGCCTCGCGAAGCGAGGTCGGATGAGGGGTGTTCCAGGGAACGCCGACGCCTCATTTTTTCCAACACCCCTCAACCGTCTCGGCGCTGCGCGCCGATCCACCTTCTCCCACAAGGGGAGAAGGGAAGGGTTCCTCAACTCCCCGGCGGGCTCACCGGCTCCAGCGTCTTCGGCGGCGTCAACCTGCCATGTCCCGACACGGCATTGCCGGCGTCCGGCGCCAGCCGCATGAACGACAGCGAGGCTGCCGCCGACACCGCCGCTACGATGAAGAAGGCGGTGTGGAAGTCGCTCAGCGTCAGCGGGCCGCCATGGATCTTGGTCGACACTTCCAGGATGCCGCCGGCCAGCGCCACGCCGAGTGCGATCGCCAACTGCTGGAACACCGCCGTGATCGGCGTGGCCTTGCTGGTGTCGGCGGCCGAAATCTCGGCGTAGGCAAGCGCATTGATGCCGGTGAAGAACATTGAGCGGATGAAGCCCCCGGCGAGCAGCATGGCGAGGATCAGCCCGTAGGGCGTGTCGGGTGTGAACAGGCCGTTGATGGCGATTGACGCGGCAGCGATGAGCGAGCCTGAAATCAGCACCCGGCGGAAGCCGGCGACCCTGAAGATCAGCGCGGTGACGAATTTCATGCCTATGGCGCCGATTGCCGAGACGAAGGTGATCATGCCGGACTGGAACGGCGTCAGCCCGAAACCGATCTGGAACATCAGCGGCAAAAGGAAAGGTACGGCACCAATGCCGATGCGGAACAGTCCGCCGCCGAGCACCGACGAGCGGAACACCCGATTGCGAAACAGCTCGAGCGCCAGCAGCGGATTCTTGGCACGGCGCGCGTGCAGCAGGTAAAGCACCGCCGATGCCAGCCCGACGGCAACGGTGATAAAGCCGGCAACTGGCGGCAGAGCCGGCAGGCTGACCACCGACAGGCCGAACACGATGCCCGATGCCGCCAGCCCGCTCAGCACGAAACCGACGAGATCGAGCGGCGGCGTCTGCGCGGCGTCGGTCTTCGGCAGGAAACGCGTGGCCAGCCAGATGCCGATCAGCCCGATCGGCACATTGATCAGAAAAATCCAGTGCCAGGAAAAATAGGTCGTGATGAAGCCGCCAACCGGCGGGCCGACCAGGGGGCCGACCAGAGCCGGGACAGTCAGCCACGACATGGCGGCGACGAGCTCGCTTTTCGGCGTCGCGCGTACCAACACCAGGCGTCCGACCGGCGTCATCATGGCGCCGCCAATGCCTTGCAGGAAACGTGACACCACGAAAGCCGGCAGCGAATTGGAAATGGCGCACGCGACCGAACCGACGATGAACACGGCGATCGCGGCACGGAAGACATTCTTGGCGCCGAAGCGGTCGGCCATCCAGCCGCTGATCGGAATGAAAATCGCCAGCGATACCAGATAGGCGGTCAGCGCCAGCTTGAGCGCGATCGGGCTGGTGTGGATGTCGATGGCGATCGCCGGCAACGATGTCGCAATGACGGTCGAATCCATGTTTTCCATGAATAGAGCGACCGCCAGGATAAGCGGAATGGTGCGGTTCACGATGGATCCGGCCTTGAAATGTGCATCGCTATTGCTTGCCGGCCTTGGGGCCAAACCGACAGGTAGGGCGGTTATCATGGCTGGGCCCGAATGTCGCATTAATTTGCTGTCACGTTTGTGCGACCGCAAGTCTTGCATCACCTGCGGCAAATGCAGCTTTGCCACTACACAACCATCGGCTTTTCAACGGCGACGGGACGTGTTACGAGCCAGCGCCAATCCTGAAAGGGAAGAAGACGAGTCGGCGCTGTCCATCAGGGCGAGCGCCTTTCCTGCATTCCGAGGGCTGGCCATGGCAAAAATCATCGAGACGTCCACCGGCGCATTGGCGCTGACCTTTGACGACGTGCTGCTGCAGCCGGGTCATTCCGAGGTCATGCCCGGCGAGACCGACATCCGCACCCGCATCGCCGGCGACATTGACCTCAACGTGCCGATCCTGTCGGCCGCCATGGACACGGTTACCGAGGCGCGGCTCGCCATCGCCATGGCCCAGGCCGGCGGCATCGGTGTCATCCACCGCAATTTCTCGCCGGCCGAACAGGCCGAGCAGGTGCGGCAGGTGAAGAAGTTCGAGTCCGGCATGGTGGTCAACCCGGTCACCATCGGTCCCGAGGCGACGCTTGCCGATGCGCTGGGTCTGATGCGCACCTACAGCATTTCGGGCATTCCGGTGGTCGAGAACGGCGGCACCGGCGGCCACACGGTCGGCCGGCTCGTCGGCATCGTGACCAACCGCGACGTCCGCTTCGCGTCCGATCCGGCGCAAAAGGTCTATGAGCTGATGACCCGCGAGAACCTGATCACGGTCAAGGAGAACGTCGATCAGGACGAGGCCAAGCGGCTGCTCCATCAGCACCGCATCGAGAAGCTTGTTGTGGTCGATCGGGACGGCAATTGCGTCGGGCTGATCACGGTCAAGGACATCGAGAAGTCGCAGCTCAACCCGCACGCCACCAAGGATGCGCAGGGGCGCTTGCGCGCCGCCGCCGCCACCAGCGTCGGCGATGACGGCTTCGAGCGGGCTGAGCGCCTCATCGACGCCGGCGTCGACCTTCTGGTGATCGACACCGCGCACGGTCATTCGCAGCGCGTCCTGGATGCGGTGACGCGGGCCAAGAAGCTGTCCAACTCGGTTCGCATCCTGGCCGGCAACGTCGCCACCGCGGAAGGCACCTTGGCGCTGATCGACGCCGGCGCCGACGCGGTCAAGGTCGGCATCGGACCAGGCTCCATCTGCACCACCCGCATCGTCGCCGGCGTCGGCGTGCCGCAGCTCTCGGCGATCATGTCGGCGGTCGAGACGGCGCAGAAATCCGGCGTTTCGGTCATTGCCGATGGCGGCATCAAATATTCGGGCGATCTCGCCAAGGCACTGGCCGCCGGCGCCAGCGCGGCGATGATCGGCTCGCTGCTGGCCGGCACGGACGAGAGCCCGGGCGAGGTCTATCTGCACCAGGGCCGCTCCTTCAAAGCCTATCGCGGCATGGGCTCGGTCGGCGCCATGGCACGCGGCTCCGCCGATCGTTACTTCCAGGCCGAGGTGCGCGACACGCTGAAACTGGTCCCGGAAGGCATTGAAGGGCAGGTTCCGTACAAAGGACCTGTGTCCGGCGTGCTGCACCAGCTTGCGGGCGGCCTGAAAGCCGCTATGGGTTATGTCGGTGGCCGCGACCTTGCCGATTTCCGCGAGCGCGCCACTTTTGTGCGGATATCCAATGCCGGACTTCGTGAAAGCCACGCCCATGACGTCACGATTACCCGCGAAAGCCCGAATTATCCTGGCGGAGCCTGATCGCCATGCGTCTTGGCGCAATCTGGCGGCAATGATCCTGCGGCTGTCGCGCCACGCGGCCGCACTCTGTGTCGCCACCGTGGCGGTTTTCATCATCATGACGGCAATGGAGTTCCTCTATTTTCGCCAATTGAGCGGCGGTCTGCCGTCGCTCGACATGCGCTATACCGGTTTTACCCCGGATGAGGGCATGGCCTGGCTAACAGCCCTCGGCCGGCGCGGCAGCGAAATTATTCTCGTCTGGCATTACCTGACCTTCGACCTGCTGTTTCCGGCGCTGCTGTCGCTGACGATGGTCAGCCTGATCCTGGCCACGGGCCGGCGGCTGAAGAATTTCCGTGCACTGCCTGCGCAAACCCAGTCGATATTCGCGGTTGTGCTGGTGCTGCCCTACCTGCTTACCGACTATGCCCAGAATATCGCCGTGGCTCGTCTTTTGTCCGATTTTCTGTCGGCTAATCCGGATTCGCTATCCTTCGCTTCGGCGCTGATCGTCACCAAATTCGCCCTGCTGGCGATACCAGTGACCGTCACTGCGGCTTTCACTCTGATGGCTCAGAAACGGTCTTGAAGGCTGGGTGACAAAGACAGGGGGCATCTTGAACCAGACCGCGATCTTCTGGCCGATGCTGGCGCAGGTGCTGCTGGTCTATATCGTCTACGTCGTTATGGGCCGGCGCCGCCATGGTGCGGTCAGATCGGGCGAAGCCAAGGCCGGCCAGTTCAAGACGCGCTCGACGGAGCCTGGTTCCAGCGTCACCGTCGCCAACAATCTGAGCAACCAGTTCGAACTGCCGGTGCTTTTCTACGTCTTATGCTTGACGCTGCACGTGACTAATGGCGTCAATTATCTGACCTTGGCACTGATGTGGATCTTTGTCGTCTCCCGCTATCTTCACGCATCGGTCCACTTGACCAGCAATCAGCTGATCCTGCGCAGTAGGGCATTCTACCTGGGCGCGGTAGTTCTTGCACTTGGATGGATATGGCTAGCGCTGCATCTGCTCGGCTTGGTCTGAGCAAGCTCAAGGCTACAAATCGAACACAGCGATCTTGCGCTTGTCGAACCTGATGGCGAGTTCACCGCGCACCAGCTTGAGCGCGGCCTCGCCGAAGACGGCGCGCCGCCAGCCTTGCAATGCCGGCACGTCGGCTTCCTCGCCCTCGGCAGCGATGCGGTCGATGTCGTCACTGGAGGCGAGTACCTTGGATGCGACGCCCTCCTTTTCGGCAACGATCCGCAGCAGCACCTTCAGCAACTCCGCCGCAGCGCTCGACCCCTCCGGCGGCTGGAAGCTCTTCGGCAGCTTCGGCATCTCTTCCCTGGGCAGGGCAAGGGCAGCGTTTACCGCGCCAAGCAGTGCCGTCGCCGTCGACGAGCGCTCCCAGCCCTTCGGCGTGGTACGCAGCTTGCTCAGCGCCGCAGCGTCGCGCGGCGCCTGCTGCGCCACTTCGTAGATCGCATCGTCCTTGAGCACCCGGCCGCGCGGCACGTCGCGCTCGCGCGCTTCGCGTTCGCGCCAGGCGGCCACCGCCTGCACGATCGCCAGTTCCTGCGGCTTGCGCAGCCGCATCTTGAGCCGCTTCCAGGCATCCTCGGGATGCGGATCATAGGTCTCGCGCGAGGTCAGCACGTCCATCTCCTCGTTCAGCCAGTGGGCGCGGTTTTCCCGCACCAACTCGGCGCTGAGATGCTTGTAGACCTCGATCAGGTGGGTGACGTCGGCGAGCGCGTAGTCGAGCTGCTTTTCGGACAGCGGACGGTGGCGCCAGTCGGTAAAGCGCGAGGACTTATCGAGCCGCGCTCCGGTGATGCGCTGCACCAGCTGGTCGTAGGAGACGCTGTCGCCGAAGCCGCAGACCATTGCCGCGACCTGGGTGTCGAACACCGGATGCGGCACCAGATCGCCGAGATGCACGATGATTTCGATGTCCTGGCGCGCCGCATGGAAGACTTTGACGATCGCCTCGTTGGCCATCAGCCTGAAGAACGGTTTCAGGTCGATGTCGGGCGACAGCGGATCGATCAGCGCGGTCACCCCGGGCGCTGCCATCTGGATCAGGCACAGGATCGGCCAGAAGGTCGTTTCGCGAATGAATTCGGTATCGACGGTGACGAATTCCGCCTTTTCGAAAGCGGCAATAGCGGTCTCGAGTTCTTTCTGGGTGGTGATGACGTGCATCAAATCGCTTTTGGCAAGGGATAGGGTCTCTTTCAATTTCAGCCGCGCGCGCTTTCGTCAAGCACCAGCACCTCTATCCAGGCTTTGCGGGTTCATCGGGATCGGCATTCCGCTTCGCCAACCGGGCAAAAACCGTCGAAGTGCGCAACAGCGCCGTAAAACGGCTGCGATGGGTGGCCGGCACGGCGGAGCGCGCCTGCATCCGGTAAAGGATGACGGCCACGAAGATCGCATAGACGGTGGCGCTGAACACGAACAGCGCGCTCGGCCCGAAAAATTGCATCACCGTCGAGGCTGCGAACGGCCCGCCGATGGCGCCGAAGGAATAAAACAGCATCAAGGCAGCGTTGATCAGCACGAACTCGCCCTTGTCGGCGCGGTCGTTGGAATGCGCCGCTGACAACGAATAGAGCGGCATGGCGAAGCAGCCGAAGATGAAGACGAGCAGGAAGTTGAGAAACGGGCTGCCGCCTGCCACGAATGCCAGCGCCAGTGCCGCCACCATCGCGCAGCACGTCGTCATCAGCAGCACCGAGCGCCGGTCCCAGCGGTCGGAGAGATAGCCAAGCGGGTATTGGATGATGGCGCCGCCGAAAATGCCGACGCTGACGAAGGTGACGACGTCGGCGACCGACATGCCGATCTGCTCGGCGTAGACCGGCGACAGGGTGCGGAAGGCGCTGTTTGTGACGCCGACGGCGATACAGCCGAAGCAGCCGAGCGGCGAGATCCGCCAGACGCGCGCCAAATCGAGCTTGACGTCTTCCGGCGGCGTCGGATTGGAGCGGTCGCCGAGCGAAACCGGCACCAGCGAAACGGTGATCATCATCGACATGATGGCGAAGATGGCAAAGCCGCCGGCGCCAAAGATCGGGATCAGGAACTGGGCGCCCGTCACCGAGCCGATGTCGACCATCCGGTAGATGGCAAGCACCCGCGCCCGGTCGGTGTTGGTGACGCCGGAATTCAGCCAGGCTTCCATGATGGTGAACAGGCCGGCAAAGCAGAACCCGCCGGCAAAGCGCACGGCGCACCACATCACCGGATCGATGACGAGCACCAGAAGCAGCGTTCCCGCCGAGGCGATCGCCGCGAGTGCCGAAAAGGCGCGCACATGGCCGACGGACTTCATGATGCGGGTCACGGCAAGGCAGCCGAGCAGGAAGCCGGCGAAATAGAACGTGCCCATCAGGCCGATCGAGGAAGCGGGAAAACCTTCCTGCGCACCACGCAGCGCAATCAACGTGCTCTGCAGGCCGTTGCCGCCGAGCAGGATGCCGGCGGCGATCAGGAGGGGGATCAGCGGGCGGATGGAGGACATGAAGGAAAGCCTGTCGTTGATCCTTCTTGAACCATCGCCTTCGCCAATGCCAGCGGCAATTCCCGGTGGCGTTGGGGCCAGCCGGGGGCCTTAATGCATGTCGCGCAAAAGTGTGCAGCGGTTTTGCGATAACGACATGCATAAAAACAAGAACCTAAAGCGCGTCGCATGAGGCCGATCGAACGCGACACGCTTTAGGTGCATTACCGAGGGGGAACTTGCGTTACCGCGTGGCGCCGGACCCTCCGTGTTGGGAACCAAGGCGTATCTTTGTAGTTCAGTGCTGGTGGGCGAATACGCGTCTTGTGAGCTGCCGGTGTGCGGAGACGGTGTCAGGCATCGACGTCGTTTCTGTTGCCCGGCCTGAAGCTCCAAAGGGAGGTCCGCCATCATGAAATTTCATTCCGCATTTGCGGCATTTGCCGTGGCCGCAGTTCTGGCGGCCGGGCCGGCGCGGGCTGTCGACCTCGCCATGGTGTCCGGAGATACCGGCAACGGCCAGAGAATCCTTCGCGAGATCCTCGATCAATACGAGAAGAAGACCGGCAACAAGGTTAGCGTCGTTCCGCTGCCTCCCTCGGCGACGGACCAGTTTGGCCAATACCGGCTCTGGCTTGCCGCCGGAAGCAGCGACGTCGACGTCTATCAAACGGACATCATCTGGGCCCCCCAGCTTGCAAGGCAGTTCATCGACCTGACCGAAGCGACCAAGGATGTCGTTGGCGCCCATTTCCCATCGATCATCAAATCGCAGACCGTGGACGGCAAGCTCGTCGCCTTGCCGATATTCACCGACGCTCCGGCGCTCTACTACCGCAAGGATCTCCTCGACAAATACGGCGCCAGGGTCCCGGCGAGCTGGGCTGAACTTGCCGATACCGCCAAGCTTGTCATGGACAAGGAGCGCGCGGCCGGCAACAAGGACATGTGGGGTTTCGTTTTCCAGGGCAACGCCTATGAGGGGCTGACCTGCGATGCACTCGAATGGGTGAAGTCGAACGGCGGCGGCCAGATTATCGAGCCGGACGGCACGATCTCCATCAACAATCCGCAAGCAGCTGCGGCGCTGGAAATGGCGAGGAGCTGGGTGGGAACCATCTCGCCGCCCGGCGTTCTGGCCTACCAGGAAGAAGAGTCGCGCGGAGTCTGGCAGACCGGCAACGCCGTCTTCATGCGCAACTGGCCCTACGCCTACGCGCTTGGCAACAGCGAAAGCTCCCCCATCAAAGGCAAGTTCGAGGTGACCACGCTGCCGCCGGGGTCTGGTGAGGGCGCGCACCCGGCAGCAACGCTTGGCGGCTGGAATCTCGCGGTTTCCAAATATTCGAAGAACCCGGATGCAGCGATCGAGCTGGTCAAATGGGTCGCCTCGCCTCAGATGCAGAAGTACCGCGCCTTGAAGGGGGCATATCTGCCGACCATCCAGGCACTCTATGACGATGCCGACATCGCCAGCGCCCAGCCGGTGATTCCGCGCTGGAAGGAAGTCGTCCTCAACGCGGTGCCGCGTCCCTCGGCCCAAGCCAAGAGCCGGTACAATGAGGCATCGAGCGAGTTCTGGACCGCCGTCCACAACACCATTTCCGGCGAGGGCACAGCCGCCGACAACCTTGCCGATCTGGAGTTCTCCTTGACCAGGCTCAAGGGCACCGCCTGGTGACCTCGCCGCGCTCAGGCTCGCTGCTGGCGCGTCAGCGTGTGCGCTCGGCATGGCTGCTGCTTGCTCCGATGCTCATCGTGCTCGCCGCCGTTGCCGGCTGGCCGTTGATGCGCACGATCTATTTCGGCTTCACCGATGCCTCGCTCGCCGACCTCGAAGCCCGCCGCTGGGTTGGCTTCGCCAACTATTTCTCCGTCGTGCAAATGCCGAGCGGCCGCGTCGTCTATGACGGGCTGCTCGCCGATCCGGTCTGGTGGCGCGCCGTCTGGAACACGGTGCGCTTCGCGGTGATTTCGGTGACCTGCGAGAGTGTGCTCGGCATGATCGTCGCGCTGGTGCTCAACGCCAGGTTTCGCGGCCGCGGCATCGTGCGCGCCGCGATCCTCATCCCTTGGGCGATCCCGACGATCGTCTCGGCGAAAATGTGGCAGTGGATGCTCAACGACCAGTTCGGCATCATCAACGACGTCCTGCTCAAGCTCGGCCTGATCAGCACCAAGATCGCCTGGACGGCCAGCGCCGACACGGCGATGGTCGCCGTCCTTGTCGTCGACATCTGGAAGGCGACCCCCTTCATGGCGCTTCTCATTCTCGCCGGCCTCCAGATGCTTCCACAAGAAATCTACGAGGTCGCCAAGCTCGACGGCGTCGGCGCGTGGAGAATTTTCTGGAAGATCACCTTGCCGCTCATCCGACCGGCGTTGATGGTGGCCGTGATCTTTCGCGGTCTCGATGCCCTGCGCATCTTCGATCTGATCTACGTGCTTACGCCAAACAACATACACACCAAGTCGATGTCGGTGTTTGCCCGCGAGAGCCTGTTTGAGTTCGACAAGTTCGCTTCCGGTTCCGCCGCCTCGACGCTTCTCTTCCTTATCCTCGCTCTGCTGACCATGCTCGTTCTTTGGCTCGGCCGGATAAGACTGGACAAGGACTATTGACCATGGGGGACTACTGACCATGTGGATCGTCAAGCGCACGGCTTTCTACCTCCTCGTCGCCGTTATCGTCGTCGTCGCGGTGTTCCCGTTCTACTACGCCATCATCACCAGCCTGAAATCGGGGACGGCGCTCTTCCAGATCGACTATTGGCCGAAGACGATTACCTTCAGCAATTACAGGACCGTGTTCACCGAGGGGACCTTCCTGCGCAACCTCGTGAACTCGCTGTTCATCTCGAGCGCCGTTGTCGTCATTTCGCTGTTCCTGGGCGTCACCGCTGCCTATGCGCTGGCGCGCATCCGCTTTCGCGGCCGCTCGGCTCTGCTCCTCACTATCCTGTCCGTTTCGATGTTCCCGCAATTGGCGGTGCTTGCCGGTCTTTTCGAGCTGATCCGCACCTTCGGCCTCTACAATTCGCCGTTCGCGCTGATCTTGTCCTACATGATCTTCACCTTGCCGTTCACCGTCTGGGTCCTCACCGCCTTCGTTCGCGACCTGCCGATCGAACTGGAGGAAGCGGCGATCCTCGATGGCGCCACGCCCCGGATAATCATCAGCCGCGTCTTCCTGCCGCTCATGTGGCCGGCGCTGGCGACCACCGGGCTCCTCGCCTTCATCGGTGCTTGGAACGAGTTCCTGTTCGCCCTGACGTTTACCTCCAGCAACGAGCAGCGAACCGTGCCGGTGGCGATCGCGCTGCTCTCCGGCAACTCGCAGTTCGAGATCCCCTGGGGCAACATCATGGCCGCATCGGTGATCGTCACCGTGCCGCTCGTCGTCCTCGTTCTCATCTTCCAGCGCAAGATCATTTCCGGTCTCACGGCGGGCGGGGTGAAGGGGTGAGTGCATAGTTGAACTGCCGGCACAGAGCAGCGAACTCAGATTGACGCCTCGAGCATAAATTGATGCCGGTGGGACTCGACCCGGCTGCCGCTTGCCTTGACAAATGCACCCTCTCATGTGCTTTTCGCGCAAATTTTCAGGCTGGGCCATCATGCCTTGGCCGCAACCCAACATCCGGACTTTAAGAATGACAATGCATCGTTACCGCAGCCATACCTGTGCCCAATTGAGGAAGGCCGACGTCGGCTCTACCGTACGCTTGTCGGGCTGGGTGCATCGCGTGCGCGACCATGGCGGCTTGCTGTTCATCGATTTGCGCGACCATTACGGCCTGACCCAGATCGTCGCCGATCCGGATTCGCCGGCCTTCAAGATCGCCGAGACCCTGCGCGGCGAATGGGTTGTGCGCGTCGACGGTGAGGTCAAGGCGCGCCTCGCCGACACCGTGAACCCCAATTTGCCGACCGGCGAGATCGAGATTTTCGCCCGCGAGATCGAGGTACTATCGGCCGCCAGGGAATTGCCGCTGCCGGTCTTCGGCGAGCCGGATTATCCAGAGGACATCCGCCTCAAATACCGCTTCCTCGACCTGCGCCGCGACACGCTGCACAAGAACATCGTCGCGCGGACGAAAATCATCGCCGAGATGCGCAAGCTGATGGGCGAGGTCGGCTTCACCGAATTCTCGACGCCGATCCTGACCGCCTCGTCGCCGGAAGGGGCGCGCGACTTTCTGGTGCCGTCGCGCATCCACCCCGGCACTTTCTATGCGCTGCCGCAGGCACCGCAGATATATAAGCAGCTGATCATGGTGTCCGGCTTCGACCGCTACTTCCAGATTGCGCCCTGCTTCCGCGACGAGGACCCGCGCGCCGACCGTCTGCCGGGTGAATTCTACCAGCTCGACGTGGAGATGAGCTTCGTCGAGCAGGAGGATGTGTTCACCACCATGGAGCCGGTGATGCGGGGGGTGTTCGAGACCTTTGCCGCCGGCAAGCCGGTGACGGAGAAGTTTCCGCGCATCGCCTATGATGTCGCCATGCGCAAATACGGCACCGACAAGCCGGACCTGCGCAACCCGATCGAGATGCAGGCCGTCTCGGATCATTTTCGCGACTCTGGCTTCAAGGTATTTGCCAACATCCTTGCCAACGATCCGAAAGCCGAGGTCTGGGCCATTCCGGCCAAGACCGGCGGGTCGCGCGCCTTCTGCGACCGCATGAACTCATGGGCGCAAGGCGAGGGCCAGCCCGGCCTCGGCTACATCTTCTGGCGCAAGGAGGGCGAGAAGCTCGAAGGCGCCGGGCCGCTGGCCAAGAACATCGGCGAGGAGCGCACCGAGGCGATCCGACAACAACTCGGCCTTGCCGATGGCGATGCCGCTTTCTTCGTCGCCGGCGATCCGAAGAAGTTCGTCTCCTTCGCGGGAGCGGCGCGCACCCGCGCCGGCGAGGAGCTCAACCTTGTCGACCGTGATCGCTTCGAATTGTGCTGGATCGTCGACTTCCCGTTCTTCGAATGGAACGAGGAGGAGAAGAAGATCGACTTCGCGCACAATCCTTTCTCGATGCCGCAAGGCGGCATCGATGCGCTTAACGGCGAGGATCTGCTCGGCATCAAGGCGTTCCAGTACGACATGGTCTGTAACGGTTTCGAGATCGCCTCCGGCGGCATCCGCAACCATCTGCCCGAAACCATGGTCAAGGCGTTCGAGACGGTCGGACTGGACCGCGCAACGGTCGAGGAACGCTTCGGCGGCCTTTACCGTGCCTTCCAGTATGGCGCGCCGCCGCATGGCGGCATGGCGGCCGGCATCGACCGTGTCGTCATGCTTCTGGTCGGCGCCAGGAACCTGCGCGAAGTGACCATGTTCCCGATGAACCAGCAGGCCTACGACCTGTTGATGAACGCGCCGTCGGAAGCCAGCCCGCAGCAGCTTCGCGAATTGTCGCTGCGCGTCGTTGCGACGAAGAAAGAGGTTTAGGAAACGCTCCGAACCGGTGCTGTGGATTCATAAAAAAGCCCGGCATCGCTGCCGGGCTTTTGCTTGAAAGCTCGGTCAGTCTTCGTTCGCCGTAACCGTCACGCCGAGCGTTTTCGGCAGGTCGAGCGGGTTGGACATGGCGCCCGCCATGATCAGCGCGAACGGAACCGCTGCCGGCGGCTCGGCCGAGACCTCGATGCTTTGCGGATCGTCGAGGAACTTGTTGACCGCGGCCGAAACCTGCGCGGTCAGTTCCGGATTGTTGAGCTGCGCCATGCCGAAAGGCACGATCGCCTTGGCCTGGTTGGCGATGTCCTTGCCGGACATGCCTTGCTGCTTGCCGGCATAATCGAGCACCTTTTTGGTCAGCGAATCATCGTCGAAGCGGATCGAGGCGCTGTTGAACGAAAGCTGCTGCAGCAGCCCGAGCATGGCCATGCCTTGCGCCGAATTGTCGGCGCCTTCGGGCTGCGCCGCCATCTTCTTCTGCATCTCCTGAAGTGATTTGATGACGTCCAGCGTGTAGCCGCCGAGATCGAAGGTCATGCCGAGCGTGCCGGCATTGTCGACCGATATTTCGTATTTCGACAAGTCCATCCTGCCGTCGGTAGGCTGCCACGTGCCTTCCATCTCAAGATTGCCTGTTATGTTCTGGTAGCCGAGCGCGTTGATGACTTCCTTGGACTTCGGATCTTCGACCAGGGTCAGGTCGGCAGCGAATTTTTCCGTAGTGCCGGAAAACGCCATGGCCTTGCCGTCGGCCGGCGGCGTGATTGCGATGGCAAGCCCGTCCATCGAGAAAGCAGTTTTGTCAGCCACTTTGACTGTCATGTTGTCGAGCTCGGCCGATTTGTACATCATCAGCGAGCCCAGCGGACCGGTTGCGCCTTCGGCCGAAACCGTCATGTCGTGGATGACGAAGGGGCTGAGATTGAGCGTGACGCCATCTTCGCTGTGTTCGAACGGCGACGTCGATACGGTCGCGATTTGATAGCCGCCATTGGCTTCGGTCACACCTTCGAGCTTGACATCACCGATCTTGAGCGCCTCCTTTTCGGCCGCCGGTTTGACCGCTACGCCTTGCAGAACCATGCTGGAGGTGTCGCCGGTTACTCCGGTCCAGGAGAGGTCGACGCCCTGGGCGGCGAGGGCAGCCTTCAGCCGGTCGGCAACCGCGGTATCCTGCGCGAACGCCGCATTCAGCGGCAGCGTCAGCAAAAAGGTCGAAAAAGCCAGTCTCTTAATAAGTGTCGAGTGTCTGATCGTCATCGAGAGCTCCCCTGAGAGTGTCCTGAAATTCTTTCAAATCGTCGCGTCGTCACCATTCGGCGACGAACTGGACCGGAAAAAGGCGGGCCTCGGCACAATGGTCGAAAATCGCGGCCAAAGGCAAACCCGATCCATCAGCCTTGCGATAGAAGCAGGATGTAACGGATTGATGTTGGCCGGCGTCGCGACGCTTCCAATTCCTGTTGCATAATGGATGTCGCGCAAAAATGTGCAACGGTTTTGCGATAACGACATGCATCAAAACAAGGACCTAAAGCGTCGCATGGGGCCGGTCGAATGCGACTCGCTTTAGGAGGATGCATACCGGTGCCTCTTGCCGCGAATCACCCGCTCGGCTAGTGCCAGCCCATGGGAAAAAGGCTTTTGCCGCCCGAGAGTGGCGGCGGCGACAATATTGAGCCGGTCGATCTGAAGAAGGCGCTGGAAGAGCGCTATCTCGCCTACGCGCTGTCGACCATCATGCACCGGGCACTGCCAGACGTGCGCGACGGGCTGAAGCCGGTGCATCGTCGCATCATGCATGCCATGCGCCTGTTGCGGCTTAACCCCGATCAGGGCTTTGCCAAATGCGCCCGCATCGTCGGCGAGGTGATGGGCAAATTCCATCCGCATGGCGACCAGTCGATCTACGACGCGTTGGTGCGGTTGGCGCAGGATTTTTCGATGCGCTACCCGCTGGTCGACGGGCAGGGCAATTTCGGCAATATCGACGGCGATAACGCCGCCGCCATGCGCTACACCGAAGCGCGCATGACCGAAGTGTCGACGCTGCTGCTGGAAGGCATCACCGAGGACGCCGTCGATTTCCGCCCGACCTACAACGAGGAAGACGAGGAGCCGGCCGTGCTGCCCGGCGCCTTCCCGAACCTGCTCGCCAACGGCTCGTCCGGTATCGCCGTCGGCATGGCGACCTCGATCCCGCCGCACAATGCGGCCGAGCTTTGCGACGCCGCGCTTCACCTGATCGATCATCCGGATGCGCCCGTCACCAAGCTGATGGATTTCGTGCAAGGTCCGGATTTCCCGACCGGCGGCATCATCGTCGACAGCCGAGCCTCGATCCTCGAAGCCTACGAAACCGGTCGCGGCGGCTTTCGCGTCAGGGCGAAATGGAGCCAGGAGGACCAGGGCAGGGGCACCTGGAACATAGTCGTCACCGAAATCCCCTATGGCGTCCAGAAGGCCAGGCTGATCGAAAAGATCGCCGAGCTCTTGATGGCGCGCAAGCTGCCGCTGCTCGAGGATATCCGCGACGAGAGCGCCGAGGACATCCGCGTCGTGCTGGTGCCGAAGAGCCGCTCGGTCGATCCCGGCATCATGATGGAATCGCTGTTCAAGCTGACCGAGCTCGAAAGCCGCTTTCCGCTCAACATGAACGTGTTGTCGCGCGGCAAGGTGCCGAACGTGCTGTCGCTGAAAGGTGTGCTCAAGGAATGGCTGGAGCACCGCCGCGACGTCCTGATCCGCCGCTCCAAGCACCGCCTCGGCGAGATCGAAAGGCGGCTGGAGATCCTCGCCGGCTATCTGATCGCCTATCTCAACATCGACGAGGTGATCAGGATCATCCGCGAGGAGGACGAGCCCAAGCAGGTGATGATGGCGCGCTGGTCGCTGACCGACACCCAGGCTGAAGCCATCCTCAACATGCGGCTGAGGGCGCTGCGCAAGCTCGAGGAATTCGAAATCCGCGAGGAATTCAATGGCCTGAGCGGCGAGAAGAAGCAGATCGAGGCACTGCTTGCGTCCGACGCCAAGCAGTGGGTGACGATCAAGTGGGAAGTCGCCAACGTTCGCCAGAAATACGGGCCCGACACCGAGATCGGCAAGCGCCGCACCGAGTTCGCCGACGCACCCGAGCATGACCTGACTGATATCGCCCACGCCATGATCGAGCGCGAGCCGGTCACCGTGGTCGTTTCGGAAAAGGGCTGGCTGAGGGCCATGAAAGGTCATCTGACCGACCATTCGGCCCTGACCTTCAAGGAAGGCGACAGCCTCAAGCTCGCCTTCCACGCCCAGACGACCGACAAGGTGCTGGTCTTCACCACCGGCGGCAAGTTCTACACGATCGGCGCCGACCGGCTGCCGGGTGGGCGTGGCCATGGCGAGCCGATCCGCATCATCGTCGACATGGACAACGACCAGGATATCGTCACCGCTTTCGTCCATGATCCCAAGCGCAAGCTGCTGCTGGTGTCGCATGACGGCAACGGTTTCATCGTGCCGGAAGAAGAAGTCGTCGCCAACACCCGCAAGGGCAAGCAGGTGATGAACGTCAAGGCGCCCGACGAAGCCCAGCGCTGCATGAGCGTCGCCGGCGACCATCTCGCCATTGTCGGCGAGAATCGCAAGATGCTGGTATTCCCGCTGGCCGAGATCCCGGAGATGGGGCGCGGCAAGGGCGTGCGCCTGCAGAAATACAAAGATGGCGGCGTCCTCGACCTCAAGACCTTCACGCTCGCAAGCGGCCTGTCCTGGCAGGATTCGGCAGACCGCACCTTCACCAAATCGCGTGACGAGCTTGCCGAATGGATCGGCGCCCGCGCCTCGGCCGGCCGCATGGTGCCGAAGGGTTTCCCGAGGACTGGCAAGTTCGGGTGAAGCGGTAATCTCCCCCCTTGAGGGGGAGATGGCCGGCAGGCCAGAGGGGGTCCCCGCGCATGAAGCGCCAGCCTCCTTTGTTCGTGGTAAGGTCGCGTCAGGACGTCCCGACCCCCTCTGTCGCCTTCGGCGACATCTCCCCCTCAAGGGGGGAGATTAGCAGCTCCACCCAAACATTTGGAATGTCGTCACGATTGCTGCACTATATCAGGGCATAAGCGATACGATGGGCCAGGGAGAGGTAGCCGCTTGAAGGAAGTCAGGATCCAGAAGCCGGAGCGGCAGCAGCGTCTGTTTGGCCTGTCGATGCCGCTCAGGGCCGCTGTCATTCCGCCGCTGTCGGCGGCGCGCTGGCTCCTGGTGCTGATCGTTGCCGCCGGCGTTTATTTCTTCCACGGCTTCCTGTTCCCGGTTCTTGCCGCCCTGGTTATCGCCTTCGCCAGCTGGCCGCTCTATCGGCGGCTGCTCGCCGGCGTCGGCGGCAACCGCACCATCGCTGCGACGCTTGCGATCTTGTTCATCCTGACTTTCCTGGTGGTGCCGATCGCGCTTGCCGGCACCTACGCCATCAATGAGGTGCGCGAGTGGGTCAACTGGGCGATCGAGACCAACCGCTACGGTGCGCCGACGCCGCACTGGATCGCCACCATGCCCGTGGTGGGCGAATGGCTCAATGAACAATGGACGGTCAACGTTGGCCACCCCGGCGGTATCGGCGAACTGATCCAGCTGATCAGTGGCGCCAATATCGGCAGCATCTATCGCGGCGTGCTTGCCGCCGGCGGCAGCGCCTTCGGCCTTTTGCTGACGCTGCTATTCATGATGATCGCGCTGTTCTTCGCCTATCGCGACGGCGAGCATTTCGCCGGACAGGTCGATCGCCTCGGCGAACGCATCCTGCCGGCCAGATGGGAACGGATCTCACGCGTGGTGCCTGCGACAATCTCCTCGACGGTGACCGGCATGACCGTTATCGCCATCGGCGAAGGGCTGGTGCTGGGTATCGCTTACTGGTTGGCCGGCGTGCCGTCGCCGGTGACGCTCGGCGCGCTGACCGGCATCATGGCGCTGATCCCCGGCGGCGCACCGCTGTCCTTCACGCTGGTGTCGATCTATCTCGCCGCCAGCGGCTCGCCGATGGCGGGGCTGGCGCTGTTCATCTGGGGCGCGGTCGAACTCTTCATCGTCGACAAGACATTGCGCCCGAAGCTGGTCGGCGGGCCGATAAAGCTGCCCTTCCTGCCAACCTTTTTCGGCCTGATTGGCGGCGTCAAGACAATGGGCTTTCTCGGCCTGTTCATCGGCCCGGTGCTGATGGCCCTGCTGGTCGCAATCTGGCGCGAATGGCTGCGCGAAGTGGAACTGACCGATGAGCTCGCTGCCGCCGAACCGGCGGAGCACGATGACGCACCGCCGCAGATCGAAATTGTCGCCGGACGCGCCGCCGCGAAAAAGAATCAGGCCGGGTGACTGACGGCGAACGTGGCGCGGCGCTTGCGCCCCTCGTGCAACTGCCAGAGCGAATGGCCGATCAAGGTTATGATGAGGATCGCGCCGCCGATCAGGCTGTTGCGCGACGGTGTTTCGGCGAAGATCATCCACACCCAGACCGGCGCCAGCACGGTTTCTAACAGGTAGAACATCGCCACTTCCGGCCCGGAAATGTATTTCGGACCGTTGGCGAGGCAGAAGAACGAGATCGGCATGATGACGGCGCCGTTGAAGATGATCCACCAGGGTGCGTTGACGTGAAAACCCACCTTGGAAACCATCACGGCGCCGACGGCCAGCGGCAGGACGACTCCGATCAGCGCGGTGAAGCCCATATCCTTGCCGCTGGCGCGCGAGATGGTGATGGCCGCGGCGATCATGAAAGCCGAGCATAGCGCCATCAAGTCGCCGAAGAGATCCCCGGTTCCGACGGAATCGCCGACGATGATCACGACGCCGGCGATCATCAATGCCAGCGCTGCGAGCGTCAGGGGCTGTGGCCTCTCCTTCAGGAACAGCCATGACAAAAGGGCCGCGAACATGGTTGTGAACGCCAGGATGAAAACGAGGTTGGCTGTCGAGGTATTGTAGACACCGGTGATGAAGGCGATCGAGCCGAGCCCGTAGAGGCCGGCAACGATGAGCCCTGACCAGCCCGGCACAAGCTGCGGTGCCTTTGCGCTCAGCGAGCGCCAGGCGGCCCAGATGATAAGCGTGGCGACGAAGGTCGTGCCGGTGCGCAACAGCAGGATCGTCCACGCCTCGCCGTCGGCGAGCCGGATCAGCGGAATGTCGACGGTCAGCGTCAGCCCGCCGATGGCGGTGATCAGAAGGCCTCTCTGGTGGTCGTTGTGGGAAGACATGCGGCAATTCTCGCGTAGGCTTGGAGGCGCAAAATTGACCGCCCGGTTTTCCAGCCGATCGGCCGGAAGCCCAGCGGCATCCTCCTCGAAACAATTTAAGAGTGAATACCGAAAGCGAAGATCAGCGCGAAACCGCTTCGTGATTGTAGCGTTCCCAGCCTTTCGGGCCGAGATGCTCCTGCGGCTGGAAGCGCATCTTATAATTCATCTTGCGCGAGCCGTTGACCCAGTAACCCAGGTAGACATGGGGCAGGCCCATCGCCCTGGCGCGGGCGATGTGGTCGAGGATCATGAAGGTGCCGAGCGAACGGTCCTCGAAGTCCGGGTTGAAGTAGGAATAGACCATCGACAGGCCATCGGCCATCTTGTCTGTGAGCGCCACGGCGATCAGCTCGCCCTGGCCCTTGCCGGTGATGAAGCTGTCAGGTCCGCGGCGACGGTATTCGATGACCTTGGTGTCGACATGGGTATCCTCGACCATCATGGCGTAGTCGAGCACGGTCATGTCTGACATGCCGCCACGGCGGTGGCGGGCGTCGAGATAGCTGCGGAACAGCGAATACTGTTCGGTGGAGGGTTCGGCGTCGTGCATGGCGCCGACCAGATCCGAATTATGCTGTATGACCCGTTTCAAGTTGCGGCTGGCGGTGAATTCCTGCGCCAGGATGCGCACCGACACACAGGCGCGGCAGGTCTCGCAGGCCGGCCTGTAGGCGATGTTCTGCGACCGCCTGAAACCGCCCTGCGTCAACAGATCGTTCATCTCGGGGGCCTTGTCGCCGACCAGGTGTGTGAACACCTTGCGCTCGAACTGGCCCTCGAGATAGGGACATGGCGAGGGCGCGGTCAGAAAGAACTGCGGCGACTGGGTCGGGTGCTGCGTCATCGAACCTTGGAAACACTCCTGCGAATCGCTCTACCTTTGGCGCGGACGCCGAAAAATTCAACAGGATTGTGAAAGCCTGGTTGATTGGACGTCTTCACATTTGTGCGCAAAGGCTGCGGCCGCGCTTCAAAAGTCTGCTCAGCGGCCGCTGCGGCTGACGACGGTGCCGAGCAGCAGGTCGTGCAGCGTGCGCTTGCGGTCGGAAAACAGGCTCACCAGCAGGACCAGCGGCGAAAGGATGACATTGCCGGCCCAAAACAGCACCGAATGCACGACGGCGGTCAGCCCGTCGATGCGGCTGCCGTCGAGCCGGTCGAGCCGGATGCCCATCATCTTCATGCCGGTGGTGGCCTGGTCTTTACTGCCGAGCGTGTTCCAGATGTAGAGGATGGCGACGGCCGGCACGAGAATGGAAAACAGCATCCAGCCGAGGCCGAGCGTCAACAGCCCGAACAGGAACACCAGGATCGCGAATGGTATGGTGAGCAGCGCGACGATGAAATAATCGATGACAAAGGCGAGAATGCGCCGCGTGCGCACGCCCTCATAGGCGCGGACATCTTCGAGCCTGCTGGTGATGATTTCGCCGTCGAGAACGCGAGCGTTCATGTCATTTCCTCGTAATCGAACCCGGGTTAATGCACGGGGCCGCTTCTTGGTGAAATGGTGAAGGTTCGCGGCGGAATCAAGATCGAGCCTTTCGCCGCCGTGTAGATGGTGACGGAGTGCCTGGGGCCGTCTGACTTGTTGAATTCACGGCGCGGATAGCGTTAGTTTGCTGCGGCGCAACAAAGCGCGCCGAGCCGAGGGGACGGGGCGACATGGACTACGACATGCTGGTCATCGGCAGCGGCCCATCCGGGCGCCGCGCCGCGGTGCAGTCGGCCAAGCTCGGCAAGTCGGTGCTGGTGGTCGACAGAGGCCGGCGTCTCGGCGGCGTGTCGGTGCATACCGGCACCATACCGTCGAAGACGTTGCGCGAGACGGTGCTCAACCTCTCCGGCTGGCGTGAGCGCGGCTTTTATGGACGCGGCTACCGCGTGAAGCAGGACATTTCGGTCGGCGATCTGGTCGAGCGCCTGCACAAGACGCTCGACCATGAGGTCGAGGTGCTGCAGCATCAGTTCATGCGCAACACGGTCAAGAGCGCGCGCGCCGCGGCAAAATTCCTCGGCGCCAACAAGGTCAGCCTGACCACCGACACCGGCGACTACAGCGAGGCTGGCTTCTCCCATGCGCTGATCGCGGTCGGCACCCGGCCGCACAGGCCGCACGACGTGCCGTTCGACAAAACACGGATTTTCGACAGTGATGAGATGCTGGAGCTCGATCGCCTGCCGCGCACGCTGACGGTGATCGGCGCCGGTGTTATCGGTGTCGAGTATGCGACGATCTTTTCGGCGCTCGACGTGCCGGTGACGCTGGTCGAGCCACGCAATACGACGTTGGATTTTGTCGACCGCGAGATCGTCGACGACTTCATCCATCAGATGCGCGACCGCGGCATGACCATCCGCTTGGGCAGTGCCGTCAAGGAGATCGCCTCGAAACCCGATTACGCCGAGGTGACGCTGGCCGACGGCCGCACCATACGTTCCGAGATCGTGCTCTATGCCGCAGGGCGTACCGGCAATGTCGGCAGCCTAGGGTTGGAAGCGGTCGGCATCGAGGCCGATTCCAGAGGCCGCATCAGGGTCGATCCGCAGACGTTCCAGACCAGCGCGCCCAACATCTATGCCGCCGGCGATGTCATCGGCTTTCCGAGCTTGGCATCGACCTCGATGGAGCAGGGCAGGGTGGCCGCCTGCCATGCCTTCGGCGTGCCCTTGCCGCCGCCGCCCGAAACCTTTCCCTACGGCATCTACGCCGTGCCGGAAATCTCCACGGTCGGGCAATCCGAGGAGCAGGTGCGTGAGAGTGGTGCCGCCTACGAGGTCGGCGTGGCGCGGTTCCGCGAGACATCGCGCGGCCACATCATGGGCGTCAACACCGGCTTCCTGAAGCTTCTGTTCTCGATCGAAACACGCCGTCTGCTCGGCGCCCATATTGTCGGCGAGGGCGCGACCGAACTCATCCACATTGGCCAGGCGGTCATCAATCTCGGCGGCACTGTCGACTTCTTCGTCAACAACACCTTCAACTATCCGACGCTGGCCGAAGCCTACAAGATCGCCGGGCTGGACGCCTGGAACCGCATGGGGCGGGCGTAGACCATGATCCCGAATCGAAGGACCGCGTGGGTACCGGTTTTGCTGCGCGGACCTTCGGGATGGGGGCAGGACACTCAGCAGTGGCGCATTGCAACCGACATGATAGCCGTTGCGTTTCAGCCAAACGGATTGCCGAACAGGGCAAAGCAATGACTGGGGCAGCGCCAAGGAAAACCTTCGCCTGGATTTCCCGAAACACGGTGCTTCTGGCGCTGGCGAGCCTGTTTGCCGACATTTCGACCGAGATGCTTTATCCGATCCTGCCGATCTTCCTAACCCAGACTCTGCACGCAAGCGGGAGCGTCGTCGGTCTGGTCGACGGAATCGCCCAGGCGACGCAGAACATCGTGCAAGGTTTTTCGGGCTGGCTCTCGGACAGGCTTCAGAAGCGGAAACCGATAGCCCTCATTGGCTATTTTCTGGCCTCTATCGCCAAACCGCTGATCGGCGTGGCCACAGTGTGGCCGATGGTCCTGGGCGCGCGGTTTGTGGATCGGCTCGCTGCAGGTTTCCGGTCCGCTCCGCGCGACGCGCTCCTTGCTTCGTCCGTGGCCGACGAGCACCGAGGCAAAGCATTCGGCCTAGAAGGCATTGGCGACAATCTGGGAGCGTTTCTGGGGCCACTGCTCGCGGTGCTGCTTCTCATCGCGCTCAAAGTCGATATCCGCTGGATCTTCTATCTCGCGCTCATTCCCGGTCTCCTCGCCTTCCTCATGGTGGTGTTGGTGCACGAGCAGCCACTGGCCGTAGCCGCAAAGGCCAAGATCGACGTCAATCTGCGGCAGTTTCCCAAAGCCTATTGGATCTATCTCTTGGTGACAGCTCTCTTCGGCATCGGCAATTCGAGCAATGCATTTCTGATTCTGCAAACACAGGATATCGGTGCCTCTTTGGAGGCAACCATTCTTATCTACGCAGGCTTCAATCTCGTTGCGGCGCTGATTTCCTACCCGGCCGGCTTTCTATCGGACCGCTTCGGCCGCAAGGGCGTGTTACTGTCGTCCTTCGTCATCTTCCTGATCGCCTATCTCGGCTTCGTCTTGACCCGGAACATCTATCTGATCGGGCTGCTTTTTGCCTTCTACGGGTTCTATCAAGGCATCTTCCGCTCAGTCGGCAAGGCATTCGCCTCGGACTTCGTGCCGCAAGAGCTGCGTGCCAGCGGCATCGGCTGGTACAGCACCACGGTCGGCCTGCTGGAACTCGCGGCAAGCGTTGTCGCGGGACAGCTCTGGGATCGTGTAAGCCATGAGGCGGTGTTCATCTACGGCGCTGTCTTCGCCGTGGTCGGCAGTGCTGGTCTGCTTGCCCTGATCCCCTGGCGAACCGACGGTCATAGTGTGTCGGCGGCGTCGTAGTGCTGCCGGGGCGTTGCCGATGATGAGCAGCCTTTAATAAAACGTTCTACTCAAACTGAAAGGCCCCCGGTCATGACGCCCGTCAGTGTTCGCTATATTGTCGACGATGTCGCCGCTTCCATCGATTTCTACGTGAAGCATCTGGGCTTTGCCATTGAACGGGATGCGCGGCCGGCTTTCTGCTCGGTCACGCGCGGCGATCTGCGGCTTCTGCTGAGCGGGCCGGAGAGCTCGGGCGCACGGGCGATGCCGGATGGCCGCCGGCCGGTGCCGGGAGGGTGGAACCGCATCCTGCTGGTGGTGCCGGATCTGAAGCAAGAGGTTGCGCGCCTGAAGGGCGCCGGGCTCGCCTTCCGCAACGATATCATCAACGGCGTCGGCGGCTCGCAGACCCTGCTCGAAGACCCGTCCGGCAATGTGATCGAGCTATTCCAGCCCGCCGCACACTGACATTCGATGGTCGGGCCCGCGTTGTGCGTGCGCTCAATCCGCTCGTTCAGCGGTTGCCTGACCCCGCCAGCCACTGCCTGACGATTTCAGCATCCGCGTCGCCGATTTCATGGCCGGAGGCAATGGTGTGGGTCTCGACCTTGGCGCCATGCGAGCTCAGTAGAGCGGCCAACACGGGGGCGAAAGGCGCGTAGGTCAGGTCGGCGGCGCCGGCGACGATCAGAGCCCGCGCCTTCGACAGGTCGGCCGGCGGCACCTCGTCGAGCACCGGCATCGGACGCAGCAATGCAGCGCGCTCGATCACGCCCGGATGCAGCAGCATGACGCTTGAAACCAAATTGGCGCCGTTCGAATAGCCGAGAAAGGTCGCGCGGCGGAGATCGAGGCTGTGGCGCTTCGCGACGCCGGCGACGAAGCCTGCAAACGCATCTGCCTCCGCGCGGACACTTGCCTGCTCGAATCGCGTCGGGGTGATTCGCGTGAACCAGCGGAAACCGTCCTCCTGAGGGATGCGGCCACGGACCGTAACCAGCGCCGCATGCGGCGCGATTTGCCGACCAAGCGGCAGCAAGGTCGTCTCGTCGACACCCGATCCATGCAACAGGAACAGCCAGTCACCGGGTAAATTGGCGGATCGATGGAGCCGGTAGAAAAAGCCTGAATTCTCCTGCAAAATACCGTCTTCGAGGCTTTGCTCGGCCATAGTCACATCCTTTTGATTCCGCGTTACTTTCGTTAATTTGCCGGCTTCAAAACGGAATATTTTCAAGCTCCGCGAAAGTTGATTGAACCGGGCGCATTTCAGTCCGTTTCTTTGCCGATATAATCCCCGCGGGGGGGATCGAAGCAGTGTGCGCCGGGTGGTCGCCCGAGGGATCGCATGCCGGGCATGAACAACCAGCTTTAAGGCCTTTTATCGATGACCATGCCAGTTTCGCCGGAACGCGATACGCGTATTGATGTGTTCCGGGCTCTCGCCCTCCTGACCATATTCGTCGACCACGTGCCTGGCACCGTTTTCGAAACCCTGACCTACAAGAATTTCGGGTTTTCGGATGCGGCCGAGGCCTTCGTGCTGATCTCCGGCATGTCCGTCGCTCTCGCCTACGGCACTAAGTTCCAGCCGGGAAACCGGCTGATTGCAACACTGAAAATGTGGCGCCGCGCCGGTGTGCTCTATGTCACCCACATCGTCACGACGATGGTGGTGATGGCTATCTTCTGCGCGGCGGCGGTGTTTGCGAAACGGCCGGATCTTCTGACGCTGATCAACATCGAGCCGCTCGTCAGGAACCCGCCACAAGTCCTGGTCGGCATCGTCACGCTCGGCCATCAGCTCGGTTACAACAACATACTGCCGGTCTATGCGGCGCTGCTGTTGATGGCGCCGGTCTTCCTGCTGTTCATCAGCTACCGGCCACTGGCGGCGCTCGCAGTATCCGCAGCCCTTTGGCTGATTGCCGGAATCTACCAGATCGCGCCGCCGAACTACCCGGAGCCCGGCTTCTGGTTCCTCAATCCGCTGTCATGGCAATTGCTGTTCAATATCGGCATGGCCAGCGTGTTGCATGTGCGGCGCGGCGGCACCATCCCTGTCAATCGCTGGCTGGTCGGCGCGGCCGCCGCCTATGTGCTGACGGCACTCGTCTGGGTGCACAGCCCGCTGTGGGGGCATGTGTCGTGGCTCGACCTGCCGGTGGTGCTGACCGGTTTCGACAAGACGTTCCTGTCGTTGCCGCGGCTGCTGCACATCCTGGCGATGAGCTATCTGGTCGTCGCCTTGCCTTTCGTCTCGAACCTGTTCCGCACCGGCCGCGACAATCCGCTCGCCATATTGGGCAAACGCTCGCTGCCGGTTTTCATTGCCGGCACGGTGATTGCCATGGCGGCGCAGGTGATGAAGCTGGTCAACCCGGGCGGCTTTGCCTATGACAGTCTGCTGCTCGCCGCCGGCATCGCCATGCAGTTCGCGCTCGCCTTCTATCTGGAATGGCTGTCCGCTATCGGCTGGTCCGGCAAGGGCAAGCCGGTCCGCAACGAGGCGTCACCGGTCCGTCCATCCTTTGGCATCGGTCCGATGGCGGCCAATCGATAAGATTTGGAGCCGATCTGCCCAGTCAACCTGTGCCTGGCGGCGGCCCGGACGACGCCCTGACGACAAGTTCGACATCGAGCGTTTCTCGCCGCACCGTGCCGTCGAAGTCGAGGATTCTTCGCGCTGCCCGGCGGCCGATCTCGGCGATCGGCTGGGCGATGGTGGTGAGCGGAGGCTCGCAAATTGCGGCTTCAGGCACGCCGTCGAAGCCGACGACGGAAACATCGCGAGGAACCACGATGCCCCGCGCGCTGAGCCATTCCAATGCTTCCATCGCGACCCGGTCCGACATCGCCAGGATGGCGGTCGGCGGTTCTGCCGAGGCGAAGAGGGTTTCGAGGCCGGCCTTTGTGCTGGCCTCATCGTTTTCAGTCTCGTAGACCGGCACCTTGGCGGTATCGACGCCGAACCGGGAAAGCCCTTCGAGATAGCCGAGGAGGCGGTCACGGGTTCCTGTATAGACTGCGGTCCGGACCTGCTCGGGCGAGACAAGTCCGGTGCTGTCGTCGGCGAAGGCCAGCGACAGCACGGCGAAGCGGCGATGTCCAAGTTCCGCCAGATGGCGCGCCGCGAGCCGGCCGCCGGCAACATTGTCGACGCCGATCGCCGAGACCGTGGCGTCCTGCGAGCCGAGCTCGAGCGCGACGAAGGGGAGCTTGCGTTCGCGCGTCAGCTCGACGAGGCGCGGACCGCCCTCGATGCAGAACAGGATGAAGCCGTCGACCAGGGCGCTCTGGATATTCCAGGCAAGTTTTTCCTCGTTGCCGGCCGACACGAGGGCTATTCCCGCGCCGGTGGCGTCGCATGCCTCCGAGATGCCGGCCATCATCACGCGCGCAAAGGGGTCGTCGAAGAAATAGGACAGCGGCTCGGTTGTGGCGACGCCGATCGCATTGACCTTGCCGGCGCGCAGCAGGCGGCCCTTTGGATCGGGGCCGGCGTAGCCCAGCGCGTCGGCCGCCGCCTTGACCCGCTCGCGGACTTCCTCGCGTACGATTTCGGGACGGCTGAAGACATTGGAGGCAGTGCCGTGTGATACGCCCGCGGCTTTGGCGATGTCCGCCAGCCGGATGGGCCTCCTGCCTTCGGTGAGTGATGCCATTTGTTTGTCTCCGGGACTCCGGTCCAACAGTATCGCCGACTACCTAACACCTTCGTTGGATCGATTCAAATTTTTGCTTGACATTTGTGGTGCGATGCGTATTCTTTGAATCGATCCAAGTGCGTTTTTCGTCCTCAGATTGGATCGATACAAGAGGAGAGCGCCATGCACCCCGTCAATTATCTGTTCGAGGACATTTACCGGAACGACTGGAGCATCCGTTCGAGCGCGGAGGCCCGGAAGCGGCGAGACAGGACCGGTCCGTGGATTCGCGACCTGGGTTTCCTCGTAGGACGCAAGCGGAGCTGATCGGTGGCCTATTTTTGTGCCCGCTGATTGGATCGATTCAAAAAACTAGAGGAGATTAAACCATGCACCCGATCAAGCATCTGTTCGAAGACATCTATCGCAATTATTGGGGCATCTCGCCGGCCACCGAACGGCCGGAGCGGCGGCGTGTAGTCAAGACGACCAACAGCGATGGCCAAGTCCGGCCCGAACGTCCGCGAGACTGAGCTGGCAAGACACAGCTCGTGGATCGAGGGCGGCTGGCGAAGGAGCAGCGGCCGCCATTGGTTGCCGCATCAATGGCGGCGCGGGCGCACCAGCGCCGAGGCGGCCATCATCAGCCAGCCGCCGATGAGCAACGTGCCGCCGATCGGCGCCGACATCGGGAACAGCCGCGAGCCAAGGAAGTCGCGGGCCAAAAGATCTCCCGAGAATAGCAGAAGCCCGACGAGAAGGATGAGGCTTCCGGTTCGCAGGATGCTATTGCCACCGAGCAGCCCGACGGTAAGGAAGACCGGCGCATGCAAGAGCAGGAAGGATGCGGCCGTACCGACGAAAGCGCCGCCGAGATGTGCCGCCGCCGCCGAAAGCGCCACGCCGGTTGCGCCGCATAGGCCGCCGGCAAGAACCAGAATGCGGCCGCCTGCCGCGTGTTCATCCGTGCTCATTTCCACGCCTCCGTGATTCCTGGCGACCGCCTGAGATAGTGCCGCGAACCGTGTCAGGATTTGCCGGCTTCCGCCAGCATGTCGAGTTCGCGGCGCGACTGGACCAGCCAGTTATAGGCCGCTCCGCCCGCCATCAGAATGGATGTGCCGAGAAACACCGAGCGCATACCGAAATGGCCGCCGGCGAAGCCGCCGAGCAACGGTCCGGCGACCTGCCCGACATATTGCGCCGAGATCGACAAGCCCAGTACGTTGCCGCCGACCCCGTCGGGCACATTGTGGCGGATGACGCTGGTGATGCAGGGCAAAAGACCGCCAAGCGCCAGGCCCATCAGGAAACGCAGGCCGACGAGTTGCCAGCCCTGGGTAACGAAGGCCTGCGGGATCAGCAGCAGCGCCGAGACGGCGAGTGCGGCAACGATGACGTTCCAGTGGCCGATACGGTCGGCGAGCTTGCCGAGCCGCGACGCCGACAGGATGGCGCCGAGCGCTGCCGCGGACATGACGATGCCGGAGACCAGCGTGACCTGGCTCTGATCTTCGATGAGCTGCTGGACATAGACGGTGATGATCGGCTCGATCGACATGGTGGCGAAACTCAACAGCATGCCGGTCGCCAGCATGGCGACGACGGGGCGCTTGTCGGGAATCTGCGACCAGCCGTCTTTCACTTTTTCTTCTGACGCGGCCTTGGCGGCAACCGGGCGAGGCGCCTCCTTGATCAGCAAGGTGGTTGCCAGAAAAGCCAGGAAAATGACGCCGCCGGCGAGCAGGAATGTGGCGCGGATGCCAATCAGCGGCGGCAGCGCGCCGCCAAGCAGCGGACCGACCAGGGCACCGGCCGTGATTCCGGCCGACAGCACGCCCAGCGCCCAGCCGGAGCGATCCTTCGGCGTCTGCATGGCAACCAGGATGGTCGAGCCCGAAGAATAGCCACCGGCAAAGCCGATCAGCAGGCGCAAGAGCACCAATTGCCAGACAGTCTGCACCATGCCGGCCAGCGACATGCACAGCGCCATACCGAAACTGGCGCGCACCAGCATCAGTTTGCGGCCGTAGCGGTCGCCTAACCGCCCCCACAGCGGTGCGACCAGCGCGGCGGCAAGGAAAGTGGCGCCGTAGGCGACGCCCGACCACTGCACGATCGCCGCATGGCCCTTGGCGCCCAGCTGCTCGACGTAGAGCGGCAGGAAGGGCAACAGCAGCGTCATTGCTACAAGCGTGCTGAACGAGCCGGCAAAACACACGGCGAGATTGCGGCGCCAATGGACGTTGTGCGTGGCGCGATTGGCGTCTTGCGGCATGTCTGTCCTGTCCGGCCAGCTTGCATGAAAACTTGCTGTGGATACCGATTTGGGATACCAAGCTGGTATCTGTCATGAACGCAAGCCCCGTGGCTGTCAATGCGGGCCTCTCAAACATATCGACAAAGGCCGGCGTGATCGGCCAACGCCGGCCAGTGACCCGATTGCCGGAACGAATGACCTGAACGGAACGCCAATGTCGCAGATGCAGAACGTCGAAAAGCAGCTTCGCGAGATGATCCTCGGGCTCGAGATTGGTCCCGGCGAGCGGCTGACGGAGCGCTGGGTCGAAAGCCGCTTCGGCGCCTCGCGCACACCGGTCAGGGCTGCGTTGCTGCGGCTCGAGACCGAAGGCCTGATCTGCCGCGACGGCCGCGGCTGGACGGTCTCGCCCATCAATCTTGCTGAACTCGAGCAGATCGCCGTCTATCGCGAGGCGGTCGAGGTCGCGGCAGTCAGGCTGACTTGTGCCTTGCAGGACAGGGGTGCCGTCGAAATTATCGAGGCTATGCTCGATTCCTGCGACGACCAAACCCCGCGCGAGGAATGGCATCGTGTCGGCATGGATTTTCATATCGAGCTGGCACGTCTATCAGGCAACGAGTTCCTGTTCAGAGCGGTTCGCGACGTGATGACACGCCTGTCGCGCGCCCGCTGGCTCGAGGTTCGCGACGAGGCAGCGCTCGGCCGTGCCTGGGCCGAACACCATGCCATTCTGTCGGCGGTGCGGGCCGGCGATGCCGATACCGCCGCCCGCCTGCTTTCGGCCCATATCATCGGCAGCCGCGACCGGCTGGTGACCTCGCTGCGCAACGACCGGCGCGGCCTGCGCGCCCGGGGATTTGCCGTCGTCGCTTGAGTGAGGATCGGCTGCCATTGATCACGAAAAGAGCAGATGAGCGAAGAATGCTACTTTCGGTCTCGCTTCGCAAATGCCGATGGCGTAAGAGCGGCGATGGAAAACAACCGATTTGACACACCCGTGACCGTCAAGGGCGCGGCGGGAAGCAATCAGCTCTTGCGTACGGCCCGCGAGGCTTCCGACTACCTCCTCAACAATTGGCCGGGCAAGCGCAGCCCCAAGCACCGCGAAGCGTTGCAAGCCTGTCATGATGCGCTGGCCGGCGACAAGCCGGCCATGAACGCAAGACGGGCCTTCATTGCCGCCGCTCGTGAAGTGAACGTCTTCGTCAGCGACAAGGCGCCCGCCTGAGGCATAGCGGGGTTCGACCGAGGCCCGGACCGCCTGACAGGCTGGGCGTCATCACTCGGCCGTTTCGGTTTTGGTTTGGGACTCGCTCTCGCCCTCGGGCTTCGATCGCTCCTTGGCTGCGACCTTGGCAGCCTGCTTTTCCGCCTTCTTGGCAGCCTTCTGCCGGTCGCGTTCCTTGCGTTCCTGACCGTAGTTCGGTGCTCGTGCCATATCGGTTCCTTTCATTGTGCTTGGCCTTTGCCTAGGAGCATTGGGCCGCAAACACAACACCGCAAGGCACGATCGGCTCCATATCTCGGCGTAGTCCGGGAGCCTGGCTTCAGGCTGTTTTTCAGGCGCCGTCGCGGTCGAGGACGAGATCGGCCGGACCGAACCGGTCCTTTGCGGTGAACTGCTGGTGCCAGTAGGGATAGAGCACGGGCGGCCTGCTGACCGCATCGAGGCGTGTGCGCTCCTCATCGCCAAGCACCAGGCTTGCAGCGGCGATATTGTCTTTGAAATGCGCTTCGGTTCGTCCGCCGATCACCAGCGAACTGACAGCGGGCCGGCCGAGCAGCCAGGCAAGCGCCACCTGCGCCGCCGACACGCCGTGGTTATTGCCGATATCGATCAGCGTGTCGACGATCCGCCACAGCCGGTCCTCGTCGCGGATCGGCGGTTCCGACCAGCCGCTGAGCTGGCGGGCGGTCGGCTGGTCACGGTGGTATTTGCCGGACAGCAACCCGCCGGCAAGCGGGCTCCAGACCAGCACGCCGAGCCCCTGGTCGACCGAGATCGGCAACAATTCATACTCGGCCTCGCGCGCTTCCAGCGTGTAATGGATCTGCTGGGTGACGAAACGTGGCTGGTGCTGACGGTCGCTGATCCCCAGCCCCTTCATAACTTGCCAGCCGGAATAATTGGAGCAGCCGACATAACGGACCTTGCCCTGCGCGACCAGCGTGTCGAGCGCGGCGATGGTTTCCTCAAGCGGTGTCAGGCCATCCCACTCGTGCAGGAAATAGATGTCGATGACATCCGTCCTGAGCCGCTTAAGGCTCCTTTCGCATTCGCGGATCAGATGGTAGCGCGACAGGCCTTCATCATTGGGGCCTTTGCCGATCCGCATGCGCGCCTTGGAGGCGATCAGCACGTCGCCCTTGCGCTTGCCGCCGAGCGCCTCGCCGATGATCTCTTCCGACACCCCGTTCGAATAGACGTTGGCGGTGTCGATGACATTGACGCCGGCATCGATGCAAAGGTCGATCATCCGGCGCGCCTCGTCGAGGTCGGTCTTGCCGACCGCCGAAAACGCGCCGCCGCCGCCGAACGTCATGGTGCCCATGGTCAGCGTCGAAACCTTCAGCCCGGAACGGCCGAGAGTGCGGTATTCCATGTCGTATCCTCACAATTTATCGGGAAAGGGCGTTGCAAACGACAGCCCTCAATGAACCGGCTATTTGTAGGATAATTCGTTCCGCTTGTCGCCCGTTCCGCAGGGCAAGCTCGATCACATCTTGCGGATTGAAACGCACAGCCAGCGCAGTAGTGGCTGCAATAAAACCGTCATTCCCGGCCTATACTAACATCGGTCCAGCGCTTCGATTTCCGGCCGCCGGGCCGGGCGGCAGAGCGCCTGACAGCGGCCGGCAAGGCCTGTAAGCGGGGCAGCGCAAATGACCGAGATAAAACAGAATTCCCCGGCCAGGGACTGGCTGGAAGCGGAACTCGCCGACACGCTCGATGAAGACTATGAGCTGGAAATCTCGGAGCCGGCGCTGTCGATGGAGATCGCCAAGATCTACAAGAATGCGCATCCGCCATCGATCGACCGCCTGCAATATTTTCGCGATCTCATCACGCTGCAATCCGAATTGATCAAGCTGCAGTCCTGGGTCGCTTATCACAAGAAGAAGCTCGTCGTGGTCTTCGAGGGCCGCGACTCGGCGGGCAAGGGTGGCGTCATCAAGCGCATCACCCAGCGGCTCAATCCGCGTATCTGCCGCGTCGCAGCACTTCCGGCGCCGACCGAGCGCGAGAAGTCGCAATGGTATTTCCAGCGCTACGTACCGCATCTGCCGGCCGGCGGCGAGATCGTGCTGTTCGACCGCTCCTGGTATAACCGCTCCGGCGTCGAGCGGGTGATGGGCTTTGCCCAGCCGGATCAGGTCGAGCAGTTCTTCCGCGACGTGCCGGATTTCGAACGCATGCTGGTCCGCTCAGGCATTACGCTTGTCAAATACTGGTTTTCGATCACTGACGAGGAGCAGCAGATGCGCTTTTTGATGCGCATCCATGACCCGATGAAGCAATGGAAACTGTCGCCGATGGACCTCCAGTCGCGCGTGCGCTGGGAGCAGTACACCAAGGCCAAGGAAGAAACGTTCGCCCGCACCAATATCCCGGAAGCCCCGTGGTTCATCGTCGAGGGCAACGACAAGAAGCGGGCACGGCTGAACTGCATCGACCATCTCCTCAAGCAGATGCCCTATGAGGAGGTGCCGCACGAAGAGATCACACTGCCGGAGCGCGTCTTCAATCCCGAATACGAGCGCCAGGTACTGCCGCGCGAACTGTATGTGCCGGAGAAGTACTGACTAAAGCGGCGAGGAGGGCGGCGCCTCCATGGCGGCGCCCTGCAACAAGCTAGGTGCGCTCGATGATGACATGCGTGGCCTTCGGCGTCGCGACCTGCTCGCTGCAGCGATAGCCGAGCTTGGGCATGTCGATGCCGGCAAAAAGGCTCTCGCCGGCGCCTAGCAGGACCGGTGAGATCGCCAGATGCATTTCGTCGATGAGCTTTTCCTTGAGATATTGCCGGATCGTAGAAACGCCACCGCCCAGCCGTACATCCTTGCCGTCAGCCACTGCTTTCGCCTTCTCCAGCGCTGAGTGGATGCCGTCGGTCACGAAATAGAAGGTCGTGCCGCCCTCCATGACAATGGGATCACGTGGATGGTGCGTGAGCACGAAGACCGGCACATGGTAGGGCGGGTTGTCACCCCACCAGCCTTTCCAGCTGTCATCCGGCCATTCGCCGCGGATCGGCCCAAACATGTTGCGGCCGAGGATCCATGCGCCGACATTTTCGAAGCTGCGTGCCGCGAACGCCTCGTCAGTGTCCGTGGTCCCGCCATCCTTGCCGAGGACCATCTTGCGGAAGGTGCGGGTGCCGAACATCCATTCGTGCAGGGCTTCCCCGCCAACGCCCAGCGGGTTCTTCAGGTCTTGGTCGGGACCGGCGCCGAAGCCGTCGATCGACAGGGTGAAAGCGCTGACGCGAAGCTTGGACATGAGAGCCTCCTCGATAACCAATTGTGAGATGCAAGCAGTTATCGGGGTAGCTTAACTGATTGCATTTTGCAAGCGGTATTTTGAATCGCCGGCGGGGCAATCGCTTCCAAATCATGTTGGAATAACCAATCTCAATGTCGGCGCCGCCCGTCATCCGCCTGCCGGCAGCTTCTCCCTGTATAGTGACGGGGAGAAGGGGCTGGCCGCAACGTCGATGTTTTTGCAACGCTGGAGATTGGTGAAATCTTTTACGAACGCGTCTTTCTCCCTGCCACTTTACGGGGAGAAATGCCCGGCAGGGCAACGAGGGGCAGCGTAAACTTGAAGCGATGTCCTGCGGCGTTCCATGTCGCGCTTTGGACGAACGAACACTGCTCGATGTAGACGCTACAAAGGCGCATCACCCCTTGAGCATCGCCGCCACTTCGGGCGCAAAGTAGGTGAGAATCCCGTCGCAGCCGGCGCGCTTGAAGGCGAGCAGCGATTCCAGCATCGCCTTTTCGCCGTCTATCCAGCCATTGGCGGCGGCGGCCTTGATCATCGAATATTCGCCCGAGACCTGATAGGCGAAGGTCGGCATCTGCAACTCGTCCTTCAGCCGGCGGATGATGTCGAGATAGGGCAGGCCGGGCTTGACCATCAGCATGTCGGCGCCTTCGGCTAGATCCTGCTCGGCCTCGCGCACCGCTTCGTCGGAATTGGCGTGGTCGATGTAATAGGTCTTCTTGTCGCCCTTGAGCAGGCCGGCGGTGCCGACCGCCTCACGATAGGGGCCGTAAAAAGCGGATGCGAACTTGGTCGCATAGGACATGATCGCAACATCCTGAAACCCATTGGCGTCGAGCGCATCGCGGATGGCACCGATACGGCCGTCCATCATGTCCGAGGGGGCAATGATGTCGGCCCCCGCCGCCGCCTGGATGACGGCCGCCGCCGTCACTTGCTCCACCGTTTCATCATTGACGATAATGCCTTCGCGCAAGATGCCGTCATGGCCATGCGAGGTGAACGGGTCAAGCGCGGCGTCGGTGATGATGCCGATCTCCGGCACTGCGTGCTTGATGGCGCGGGTGGCACGGTTGATGACGTTTTCCGGATCGAGGATGTGCGAACCGGTCTGATCGCGCAGGCCGAGCTCGACATTGGGGAAAGTGGCGATCGCCGGAATGCCAAGCTTGGCCGCGCGCTCAGCCTCCTTGACGGCGAGGTCGAGCGACAGGCGGAACACGCCGGGCATGGCGGCGATCGGTTCGCGCACTTGTCTGCCGTCGACGACAAAGATCGGCCAGATCAGATCGTCGACCGAGAGCCGGTTCTCCTGGACAAGGCGGCGCGACCAATCGGCCTTGCGCATGCGCCGCAGCCGCCGGCTGCCGGTGATCTCGTCGACGCTGCGCGCGCCAGCAGGCTTTGCAGGGGTGAATTTGTTCATCGCAAAAACTCCGGATCAGGCGGCTTTTACCACGAGCCTCCGCTGCTGACCAATGCGACACGATTGAGCCAGCGGTCCTGTCGGGCGCTATTCTGGTTGGCCATTGCCCGACAGGATCTGCGCAGCACCCCGCATGGCGACGCGGAATGCCTCGTCGAAGCTGACGCCGCGCACTTGCCAATTGTAGCTCTTGCCATTCAAGGCAAGCCGCCAGTCGGCTATCCAGCCCAGTTCCTTGTCGCTCCAGACGATACTGCCGGCGAGCGCCTGGTCGGCTCCGGCCTTCCTGGCAAGCTGGTCCAGCGTCGTGATATCGGCATGGCGCAGGGCCTGGTCGTCAAGCTTCGAGGCCGACAGCAGCGACGCTTCGGGAAACACAATCCGCATGACCAGCGGACCGGTGGCGTTGACGAAGGATTCGCGCATCGCCGCCCCGCGCTCATCGTCGGCGGTCAGCGCGAACTGCCTTGTGCCTTGCTCCGCCGCCAGGAAAATTGCCAGGTGTGGCCGCTCGCCAAGCCATGGTTTGCTGCCAAGCGCGGCAAGCACCGGATCGATAACGTCAGGCCTGTACAGACAAGTGAGATCATGCGGCCGGTCATGGGTGCCTTGTTCGTCATGGATTGGAATGCCTTCGAGACGGTCGCGATAGCGGAATTCGGCAACGAAGCTGCCGGCCTTGTCGCGCAGCGCCGCCATCTCAGTTCTCTTCGGCAGCCGCTGATCGCCGGACACACGAACCAGCACCGCATCGAGGCAGGCCTTGAAACCGATCTGCCTGTTGACCTCGCCCTGGCCGGTGACGATGGTCTGCGATTGATAGAGCTCGTCGACGGTTTCGGCCGATACGGGAGGAGTGTTCGCAGCGATCAGGCCGACCACCACAACAGCAAGGCGCGGCAACCAAGGCATGGTTCAACCTTCCGGTTCAAAGCGCCAGCATTAGCACTGGGTGACGCCGACGACCATGCAGCGGATTGGCCGCCGCCATTGACGCGGCCATGCGCCACGCTTTAGCACTTCACTCCCGGCGGGCGCGGGGAGGGATTCTCTGGCGATGGATTTTGGCGGAGGCGACGAGATTCGCTTCGAAAGATTGGGCAGGGCTGGCGTCGTCACGCTGACGCGGCCGCAGGCGCTCAATGCCGTAACCCACCGCATGGTCAAGGCGCTGGACAAGGCGCTGCGCAGTTGGGAGCGCGACGACGGCGTCGACGTTGTCGTCGTCAAGGCCGAGGGCAGGGCATTTTCGGCGGGCGGCGACATCCTCCACATCTACGAAGCCGGCCGCGCAGGAGGGCCTCCGGTCGATTTCTTCGCCGATGAATACCGGCTCAACGCCCGCATCGCCCGCTTCAAGAAACCCTATGTCGCGGTGATCGACGGCATCGTCATGGGCGGCGGCGTAGGTATCTCCTTCCATGGTTCGCAGCGAGTGCTGACCGAGAACGCCCAGTTTGCCATGCCCGAGGTCGGCATCGGCTTTTTCCCGGATGTCGGCGCCAGCCATCTGTTGCCGGATCTCGGCGGCAGCTTCGGCATGTATCTGGCGCTGACCGGCAACCGCATCCGCTATGGCGATGCTTTGTGGTCGGGCCTCGCCACCCATACGATCAAGGCGGAGGACCAGGCCGGCTTCCTCGACCGTCTGGCGGAAAGCGGCGACCCGGAATCGGTGCTGCGCGGCTGCTTCGTCCCGGCCAGGCGCGAGACCGACAGGCCGACGCTGGAAGCCATCGCCCGGCATTTCGCGCAGCCGTCGCTGGCCGATATCGTCGCCAGTCTGGAGCGGGCAGCCGCTGCCGACGAGTTCGCGGCAAAGACGCTGGCCACCATCCGCACACGTTCACCGACCAGCCTGCATGTTGCATGGCGCCAGATCAGCGCCGGGCAGACGTTGTCGATGGACGAGTGCATGAAAATGGAGTTCCGTATCCTCAACCGCATGCTTGCCGGGCACGACTTCTATGAAGGTATCCGCGCCGCCATCATCGATAAAGGCTCGACGCCGCAATGGCGGCCAGCAGGTATCGATGACGTCAGCGCCGCCAACGTCGACGCCTATTTCGCATCGCTCGGCGAACGGGAACTGAAGCTGTGAGCGAGGTCGCCTCGAGACGCGTGGTGCTGCAGCCCTCGACGATCGAGGTCATCTTCGCCTGGTTCCAGCGCGTCATCGCCGGCTACTGTCTGCTGTTCGGCATCTTGTACTGGATCCGGCTGATCGGCTTTTACCCCGGTCCGTTGTGGCGCTTCGACCTGATGCCGGTGCACTGGCAGGTGGCGGCGGTGGTGCTGGCGGTGTTTTTTCCGTTCGCTGCCGCCGGCCTCTGGATGCTGGCGTCCTGGGGGCCGGTGATCTGGTTCATCTGCGCGGTGACCGAGAGCGTCATGTATGCCGGCTTCCCCGAGCTGTTCGGCCACCGGCCGCTGATCGTCGCCTCGCACCTTGCGGTGGCGCTGCTCTACATAGTGTTCCGCGTGGTGATCTGGATCCAGAAGCGGCAACCCCGGCGATAGCAATTCCGGCCAGGATCGTTGGCTAAATCTTTAGGTTAATTATCCTTGCTCGGGTGACCGTCCGTTAAGCCTCTTTCGAAACCCCTTACCGGTAAGCTCTTGTTAGCCTTGGCGTTTAAGTCGAATTTTATGAGTATTCGATAGTGTCGCGATCAAGGTGAAGAACAAAAAATCACCGGGCGACAAACGAGAGGCAAAGACAATGATCAATTCGCGTCCGGCGGCGAAGACCGCCAACGTATCCGATGACCGCCGCGAGGCGATCCGTTCGCTGTACATGGAATCGCTGCAGCTGGTCGAGCGGCTGCATCGCCGTCTGCTTGATGTGATCAAGGACGAATTCGACCGCAACGGTCGCTCCGACATCAACGCCATCCAGGCGCTGCTCCTGTTCAACATCGGCAATTCGGAGCTGACCGCCGGCGAACTGCGCTCGCGCGGCTATTATCTCGGCTCGAATGTCTCCTACAATCTGAAGAAGCTGGTCGATCTCGGCTTCATCAACCACCAGCGCTCGCGCATCGACCGCCGTTCGGTGCGGGTTTCGCTGACGCCGAAGGGCAATGAGGTGGCGGAAGTCGTCGCCGGCCTCTACGAGCGCCATGTCGGTTCGATCGAGCAGGTTGGCGGCATCAACACGGAAGAGTTCAAGCAGATGAACCGCGCCCTGCAGCGCCTGGATCGGTTCTGGAACGATACCATCGCCTACCGGATGTAATCGCATCCGCCGCATCTAGATCTGAAGCTGGACTACGGAAGTGCTGCCGCGGAGTGGACAAAGGCCGGTGCCGAAAAGCACCGGTCTTGCCGTTTCGTCAGGCCGGCCGATCCAAATTCGAGCAACAGCCACGTTGCCGCCATATTCCAATGGAACCGAAGATGCGGGTGATGCTGGGGCCAAAGCCGTGCATTTGTCCTGTGCTCAAGTCACTTCCCATGTGGTTTTACACCGAAGTGATGAGGGCCATGGTTGGCTAATTGTTAAGAAGCCAACTTTAGAGTGCGGGCGAGACTCGCCCGGTGGGTTGAATTGTAGCAAGAATGTCTGGAACGTCCATGAGAACCAGCCGCCGTTTCTTCCTTTCAGGAGCCTCCGCGCTCGCAGCCGCTATGGTCGCCGGCCGCGCCAGTGCGCAGGACGTGATCGGGGATATCCTGAAATCCTCGGCCCGCGGCAACTGGGACGACCAATTCGATGCGCGTGCCAGCGAAGGCGGCAAGGTTGCCTCGACGCTGCCGATCTTCAGCCTGCAGACGGTGTCCTTCACCGAGCAGGCGATCATGCAGTATCAGAATATCGTCGCGCAAGGCGGCTGGGAGCAGGTTCCAGACACCAAGAAGCTACAGCTTGGCGTCGAGGATCCCGATGTGGTGCCGCTGCGCAGGCGCTTGATGATATCGGGCGATCTGGCGCAGAGCGCCGGGCTCTCGGAAGCGTTCGATTCTTACGTCGACTCGGCGCTCAAGCGCTTCCAGTTGCGTCACGGCTTGCCGGCCGACGGAACCACGGGCAAATATACTTTCGCGGCAATGAACGTGTCGACGCCGGTTCGGCTTGGTCAGCTGCAGACCAATCTGCAACGGCTGCGTGAGCGGGCCGGCACGCTTGGCAACCGCTATGTGCTGGTCGACATCCCGGCGGCGCAGATCGAGGCTGTCGAGAACGACCGCGTTGTGCTGCGCCACACCGCAATCGTCGGCAAGATCGATCGCCAGACGCCGATCGTCAATTCCAAGATCAACGAAATCATCGTCAATCCGTACTGGAACGCGCCGGTCTCGATCGTGCGCAAGGACATCATTCCGCTGATGCGGAAGGACCCCAACTATCTCAAGGACAGCCATATCCGCCTGTTTGCGCCGGACGGCAGCGAGGTCGACCCAATGACGGTCGACTGGTCAACCGACGATGCCGCCAAATACCGCTTCCGCCAGGATCCCGGTTCCGGCAACGCGATGGCCTCGGTCAAGATCAATTTCCCCAGCCCGGACGGCGTCTACATGCACGACACGCCGCAGCAGAGCCTGTTCGGCAAGCTGATGCGCTTCGATTCCTCTGGCTGCGTGCGGGTTCAGAACGTGCGCGACCTCGTCACCTGGATTCTGCGCGACACACCGGGCTGGGATCGCCAGCATTTCGAGGCGGCGATCAAGACCGGGGAGAACACGCCGGTGCAGGTCACCAATCCGGTGCCGGTTTATTTTCTCTACGTCTCGGCCTGGTCGACAGGGCCGGGCGTGGTCCAGTTCCGTGACGACATTTACGGCCTCGACGGAGCCAACGAGCTGCAGATCACATCCGCGCTCTAAGCAGCTGAGTTCATTTGCAAAAGGCCGCCGGAAGGCGGCCTTTTTCGTTGCCGAGTCTTTCGCGGAAAGCTTTGCTGGGCCGATTGCCGGAAAAAGGACGCGGCGCTGTAGTCGGAAATCGCATCATGCATGTCGCAATGTTCATTCTGGTCGTGCTCATCTTCGTCGCCGTTTCGGGCGCGCTGGTCCGGCTGGTGCGGGTGCCGCTGCCGGTACTGCAGATCGCCATCGGTGCAGCGCTCGCCTGGCCGGTGCGCGGCATGCATGTCGAGATCGATCCCGAGCTGTTCCTGCTGGTGTTCATCCCACCGCTGCTGTTCAGCGACGCCTATGGTGCGCCCAAGCGCGAACTGATCGCGCTGCGCGGGCCGATCCTCGACCTCGCCATCGGGCTGGTCTTCTTCACCATTGTCGGCTTCGGCTACGCTTTGCACTGGCTTGTCCCGAGCATCCCGCTCGTCGTCGCTTTCGCACTTGCTGCGGTGCTGTCCCCGACGGATGCGGTGGCCGTCTCCTCGATCGTCGACAAGAGCCTGGTCCCGGCCCGGCTGATGCACATCCTGGAGGGCGAGGCGCTGCTCAACGATGCGTCGGGCCTCGTGATGTTCCGTTTTGCGGTGGCAGCTGCCATGACCGGCAGCTTCTCCTTCGTCGCGGCGTCCGTGACTTTCCTCTATGCCGTCGCTGCCGGCATCCTGGCCGGCGTGGCTGCCTTGTTCGTCGCCGCCAAGGTGCTGCAATTGCTGAACCGTATCGGCGGCGTGCCGGCCGAGGCGCAGGTGCTGGTCATGGTCCTGCTGCCGTTCATCGCCTATCTCGGCGCCGAGAATGTCGGCGCCTCGGGCATTCTGGCGGCGGTCACGGCCGGAGTGCTCACCGGCGGCTCCGGGATTTTCCGCTTTCTCGGCGTCTCGGCACGCATACAGACCGTATCGCTGTGGACGACGCTATCCTTCGTCTTCAACGGCGCGCTGTTCATCCTGCTCGGGTTGCAGCTTCCCGAAATCATCGGCAACGTGCCGCCTGAGCTCGGCAGCCGCTATCCGGTCATCCAGCCAATCGCCACGGTGGTCGCGCTGACACTATGCCTGATCGGGCTGCGCTTCCTGTGGATCTGGGTCGGCGACATCGCGACGCGCGTCTCAGCGCGATTACGCGAGCAGAAGGCCGAGCCGTTCGGGCTGCGCGTTCGGATCGCCGGCTCTGTTGCCGGCGTGCGCGGCGCCATCACGCTGGCCGGCATCCTGTCGCTGCCGCTCGCCATGCCGAATGGTTCGCCCTTTCCGGCGCGCGACGTGGTGATCTTCCTCGCCGCAGGCGTCATCATTTGCTCATTGCTCATTGCCAGCCTTGCCTTACCCAAGGTGGCACGAGGGCTGGTCGAGCCGGGCGAGGATCCTGGCGCTGCCGAGGAGCGTCTTGCGCGCGTGGGCGCGGCCAAGGCCGCCATCGCCCGCATCGAGAGCATGGCCGGCGCGACCGACGGCGATGAAGGGGAAACACCCGGCGCCCGGCTTGCCACCGCCGACAGCATCGTCGCCGGCTACCGTCGCCGCATCGCTGCCTCCGACGAAGCCGACGAGGCGCGCGCCGAGGCCCGCGAGGCCGGACGGCTGGAACTCGAATTGAGGCTGGCGGGCATTGAGGCCGAACGCGCAGCGGTTCGCGCAATGTTTCGCAGCGGCCAGATTAACGACCATACGATGCAGGCGCTGTTCACCGAGATTACGCTCACCGAGGCCCTGCTGAAGGGCCGGCAGGCAAGGAAATAGAGGCTGCCAGTCTCTCTGGCGCAATCCGGCCAGCAAATTTCGCGCTGCAAACGTGGCGGGCCGAAAGCAACTGTGTTAATGGCGCGACAGACCCCGAACCTTGAGGATTTCAGCCCATGGCAACAGCAGCGGCAGTGTCGAACAAATTCGAATCCTTTTTCGAAACCACGCTTGCCGATGCCGACCCCGAGATTTTCGGCGCAATCCGCAACGAACTCGGCCGCCAGCGCCACGAGATCGAGCTGATTGCCTCGGAAAATATCGTCTCGCGTGCCGTGCTCGAGGCACAGGGGTCGATCATGACCAACAAATATGCCGAGGGCTATCCGGGCAAGCGCTACTATGGCGGCTGCCAATTCGTCGATGTCGCCGAGGAACTGGCCATCGAACGCGCGAAAAAGCTGTTCGGCTGCAACTTCGCCAACGTCCAGCCGAATTCCGGCAGCCAGATGAACCAGGCGGTGTTCCTGGCGCTGCTGCAGCCCGGCGACACCTTCATGGGCCTCGACCTCAATTCCGGCGGACACCTGACGCATGGCTCGCCGGTCAATATGAGCGGCAAATGGTTCAAGGTCGTCTCCTATGGCGTGCGCCGGGACGATCATCTGCTTGACATGGACGCGATCGAGAAGACCGCCCATGAGACCAGGCCGAAATTGATCCTGGCCGGCGGCACAGCCTATTCACGTGTCTGGGACTGGAAGCGTTTTCGCGAGATCGCCGATTCGATCGGTGCCTATCTGATGGTCGACATGGCTCACATCGCCGGCCTGGTCGCCGGCGGCATGCATCCGTCGCCGCTGCCGCATGCCCATGTGGTCACCACCACGACACACAAATCGCTGCGCGGGCCGCGCGGCGGCATGATCCTTTGCAATGACGAGGATATTGCCAAGAAGATGAATTCGGCCGTCTTCCCCGGCCTGCAGGGTGGACCGCTGATGCATGTGATCGCCGCCAAGGCGGTGGCTCTGGGCGAGGCGCTGAAGCCGAGCTTCAAGATCTATGCGGAGAGCGTCGTCGCCAATGCCAAGGCGCTGGCCTCCAGTCTGCAGGAAACCGGTCTCGACATCGTCTCCGGCGGCACCGACAACCATCTGATGTTGGTCGACCTGCGTCCCAAGAACGCCACCGGCAAGCGCGCCGAGGCTGCCCTTGGCCGCGCCAACATCACCTGCAACAAGAACGGCATCCCCTTCGATCCGGAAAAGCCTTTCGTGACATCGGGCGTTCGGCTCGGCACGCCGGCCGGCACCACGCGCGGCTTCGGTCAGGCCGAGTTCCGCGAGATCGGCAAGCTGATCGCCGAAGTGCTGGATGGACTGAAGGTCGCCAATTCCGACGAGGGCAATGCGGCCGTCGAGGCAACCGTGAAGGCCAAGGTGGCGACATTGACGGATCGTTTTCCGCTTTACCCGTATCTTGGTTGACGCAGGGCGTCGTTCCCCAACTGTGACGGCGCCAATCAACTGGGCACGGCTGTATCTCGGAGACGCTTGATGATGATGCGAATTTTCCGTTTCGCCAGTGTTGGCGCTGCCTTGCTCACCTTAGCCACCTCGCCGCTACTCGGCGCGGCCTTTGCGCAGACCGAGCCGACCCCGGCAGCACCCAAGACAGAGACCTTCGGCAGTTGGTCCACCACGGTGGACGAGGTCAACACCGGCGAGGATGTGCGCAAGACCTGCGCCGCCTCGACGGTCTTTTTCGACGCTAACGGCACCAGTGGCACCCTCACGCTGGCCATCTCGAATGGCGACGTACTGCCACCCGAGGGCTATCCGAGCCTCATCATCGCCGTGAGAAACAGTGACTTGCCCAAGGGCGATAACATCCCGGTGGTGTTCCGGGACGTCAACGACAAGATCAAGGCCGGTTTTCGTCTTATCGCCGACGGACAGTGGATGATAGACAACAAGTCCGAGACCACGCTCGCGGTACTGCGCGCCATGCGCCGCACCAGCGCCCTCGATGTCAGCTTCGCCGACAAGCCGGTCGCGACCATATCGATGGACGGCTTCACCAAGGCCTATCGCTATCTCGGCACGTCTTGCGGCTTCCCGACCGGCGACGTCGCGCCCTGATTGGCGGACCGCTGTCAACTGATTGCCGCTCTCGCAATTTTCCTCGCGCCTCGCTATCTCTGAGGCGCGATCGGTCATCGGCCATACTTTGCCATCGTGGCAAAAACCTCTAACCCGTTCGCACTACGAGAATCGCGAACCGAAGGCTCTCCATGCGCTGTCCCTACTGTCAGTCCGAAGATACGCAGGTGAAGGATTCGCGCCCTGCCGAAGACGGTGCAGCGATCCGCAGGCGGCGCGTCTGCCCGGATTGCGGCGGCCGCTTCACCACTTTCGAGCGCGTCCAATTGCGCGATCTCGTCGTGGTGAAGAAGTCTGGACGCAAGGTGCCGTTCGACCGCGACAAGTTGCTGCGTTCTGTCGAGATCGCGGTACGCAAGCGCAATGTCGACCCGGAACGTATCGACCGGGCGGTGACCGGCATCGTGCGCCAGCTCGAAAGCTCGGGCGAGACCGAGGTGGCCTCGGGGGAAGTCGGCCGGCTGGTCATGGAGGCGCTTAAGTCGCTCGATGATGTCGCCTATGTGCGCTTTGCCTCCGTCTACCGCAATTTCCGCGAGGCCAAGGATTTCCATGACGTGTTGGGCGAACTCAAAGGCGACGAGCTCAAAACCGACGAGCCCAGGGGCGAAGAGCTGAAGAGCGAAGAGGACGCCAGCTGAGCATGGCAGGGTCCGAACGCAGCACGGCTGAGCAAGAGGTCCTCGATCGCCGCTATATGGCGGCAGCCCTCAGGCTGTCGCGCAAGAATGCCGGGCGGACCTCGACCAACCCTTCCGTCGGCACGCTGATCGTGCGCGATGACGGCGACGGGCCGATGATCGTCGGCAGCGGCGTCACCGCCGTCGGCGGCCGGCCGCATGCCGAGACCGAGGCTTTGGCAGAGGCCGGCGAACTGGCGCGCGGCGCCACCGCCTATGTAACGCTGGAGCCCTGCGCCCATCACGGCCGCACGCCGCCCTGCGCCAATGCGCTGGTCAGTGCCGGCGTGGCGCGTGTGGTCGGCGCTGCCAGCGATCCGGACCCGCGTGTTTCCGGCAAGGGCTATGCAATCTTGCGTGCCGCCGGCGTCGAAGTGGTGGAAAAAGTGTTGGCGGCCGAGGTCGCGGAGCAGATGGCCGGCTATTTAATTCGATCTCTGAAAAAACGCCCGGAAGTGATCCTGAAACTTGCGCTTTCGAGCGACAACAAGATCGGCGTGAAAGGCGAGGGACAGGTCTCCATCACCGGCGATATCGCCCGACGCGAAGTCTATCTGATGCGCGCCGAAGCCGATGGCATATTGATCGGCATCGGCACGGCACTGGAGGACGATCCGGCGCTGACGGTTCGGCTTCCGGGACTGGAGAGCCGTTCGCCGGCGCGCATCGTACTCGACCGCCAGATCAGGCTGCCGGAGACCTCGAAGCTGGTTTCCGGCGTCGACAGGGTGCCGCTCTATGTCGCTGCCTGCGCCGAGGCCGATCCGCACCGGCGGGCCGCGCTCGAACGCGCCGGCGTGCGCTTCATCGGCACTGAGACGTATGAAGGCGATATTGCGCTGCCGGAACTGCTCGAGGATCTGGCGGCACTCGGCATGGCCAGCGTGCTGATCGAGGGCGGCGCCAAGGTCGCCAAGGCCTTCCTCGCCGAACAAGTGGTCGACCGCATCGTGCTGTTTCACGGGCCGGATGCGATCGGCGAGGGCGGCATCGCATCGCCGATCGATGCCAACCATATCCCGCCGGGATTTCGCAAATTGCGCAACATGCGTTTCGGCGAAGATACATATGCCGAATGGATAAGAGACATCTAGGACCGAACTGATGTTCACTGGACCAAACTAATGTTCACTGGAATCGTCACCGATGTCGGCACCGTCGCTGCCGTGAAGCCGCTCAGGGAAGGCGTCGGTTTGCGTATCGACACCGCTTACGATCCGCAGACCATTGCCATCGGCGCCTCGATTTCCTGCGGCGGCGTCTGCCTGACGGTAACGGGATTGCCGGAAGACGGCGCCAACGCACGTTGGTTCGAGGTCGAGGCCTGGGAAGAGGCCCTCAGGCTGACGACCGCGATGGGCTGGAAATCCGGCACGCGCATCAACCTGGAGCGGGCGCTGAAGATCGGCGACGAGCTTGGCGGCCATATCGTTTCAGGCCATATCGACGGAATGGCCGAGATCGTGGGGCGCAAGGAGGAAGGCGACGCCGTTCGCTTCACCCTGAAAGCACCGCGCGACCTTGCCAAATTCATCGCCCCCAAGGGTTCCGTCGCGCTCGACGGCACTTCGCTCACCGTCAACAAGGTCGAGGGCACCCGCTTCGACGTGCTGTTGATCCACCATTCGCTGACCGTCACCACCTGGGGCGAGCGACAGGTCGGCGACCGCGTCAACCTCGAGATCGACACCATGGCCCGCTACGCGGCGCGACTGGTGGAGGCGGCTAAAGAGGGGCTTTGAGGCGCTCGTCCATAAAGCCCATTCCCTGATGCGACCGCCGCCGAGTTGGCCTTGAAAGTTCCTTCGGCAATCTTCCGCTTGCGATCAAACCGGCTTCGGCCTAAGTCACCGGCGATCCCCGGAGACATCTATGGCAGGCACATCCCAACACGGCAAAGCGTTCATCCGTCCGAAGAAGAAGGCCCACCTTCTTGTCATCGAGGCGCGCTTTCACGACGACCTTGCCGACGCGTTGCTCGAAGGCGCGACAAAGGCCCTCGAGGAAGCGGGCGCGACATACGATGTCGTCACTGTTCCGGGCTCGCTCGAAATCCCGGCGGTGATTTCCTTCGCGCTCGACGGTGCCTCCGAAGGCGGGACGAACTATGACGGCTTCGTCGCCCTCGGCACGGTGGTCCGCGGCGACACCTATCATTTCGATATCGTCGCCAATGAATCCAGCCGTGCCCTGATGGACCTGTCCGTGCAGGATGCGGTCTGCATCGGCAACGGCATCCTGACCACCGAAAACGACGAACAGGCCTGGACACGGGCCAGGCGTTCGGAAGGCGACAAGGGCGGCTTTGCGGCGCGTGCGGCGCTGACCATGATCGCTCTAAAGGAACAGCTGGGAGAGCGAACGTGAGCGAACCCGCTTCGCCCGGCCAGCCTGCGGTTCGCCATGCCAACAAGCGCGGTGCTGCCCGTCTGGCCGCCGTGCAGGCGCTCTACCAGATGGACGTCGCCGGCAGCGGTGTGTTTGAGATCACCGCCGAATACGAGGCGTTCAGGCTCGGCAAGGAAGTCGATGGCGCGCTCTATCGCGAAGCCGATGCGCAATGGTTTCGCGCCATTCTTGCCGGCGTTGTCGAGCACCAGAAGACCATCGATCCAGTCATCCGACAGGCGCTGACCGAGGACTGGCCTCTGTCGAGGCTCGATTCCACATTGCGCGCCATATTGCGCGCCGGCGTCTACGAGCTGATGCAGCGCGAGGACGTGCCGGTGGCGGTCATCGTCTCCGAATATGTCGACATCGCCAAGGCATTTTACGAGGAAGACGAGCCGAAACTGGTCAATGCGGTGCTTGATCGCGTGTCGCGCCGGGTGCGTGGCGAGGGCCGGGGCAAGGACGCCTCATGACTGCTGTCGTCGCCGTTGAGGCGGGCAAGGAAGCGCGTCGCACCGCCTTCATCCTCGCAGCCTCGCAGGCGATCATCGGCTCGGCCGCACCCATCGCCATTTCCATGGGCGGATTGGCCGGGCAGTACCTGCTCGACGCTGACAAGTCGCTGGCAACCGCGCCGATCACCGGCTTCAATGTCGGCGTGGCGCTCGGTTCCCTGCCGGCCGCGGCGATCATCCGCTGGCTCGGCCAGCGCGACGGCTTCATGACCGGCACGGCGGTGACAGCGCTTGGCGGGCTGGTCGCCACGCTGGCGCTGTTTCATGCCAGCTTCTGGCTGTTCGCTTTCGGCTTGGCCGTGATCGGGATCGGGGGCGCCTTCGTCCAGCAATTCCGCTTTGCCGCCGCCGACAATGCTCCGCCTGAATTCAAGGCGCGTGCCATCTCCTTCGTGCTGGCCGGCGGCATCGTCACCGCCATACTCGGGCCGCAGATCGTCATCTTCACCGGCGATCTGTTCTCGCCGGTGAAGTTTGCCGGCTCGTTTGCGTCCATCCTGGTGCTGGCGGCGGTCGGCGCCGCCATTCTCTCTTTGTTGCGCATCCCGGCCAAGGCAACCGACAAGGTGGAAATCGCCGACAGCGACGCCCGGCCGCTCTCGGAAATCGTCACCAGGCCGCGCTTCGTCGCAGCGCTGTTTTGCGCCGTCGGCAGCTACGCGCTGATGAGCTTCGTCATGACCGGCGCGCCGCTGGCCATGGTCGGCTGCGGCCTTTCGACCGACGACGCCACGCTCGGCATTTCCTGGCATGTGATGGCGATGTTCGCGCCGAGCTTCTTCACGGGGTCGCTGATCTATCGCTTCGGCGCGGAGCGGATCGTGGCCATCGGCCTGGTGCTGCTGATTGGCTGCGCCATAGTGGCGCTGTCAGGGTTGGCACTGTGGCAGTTCTGGACGGCGCTGATCCTGCTCGGCCTTGGCTGGAACTTCAGCTTCATCGGTGCCACCGCCATGGTGGCCGACAGCTACCAGTCATCCGAAAAAGGCAAGGTCCAGGGTTTTCACGATTTCGTCCTGTTCGGCTCCGTCGCCTTCGCCTCGCTGATGTCGGGGGCGGTCTACAATGCCTGGGGCTGGGAGATGTTGAACTGGATGATTTTCCCGGTCGTCGCGCTGTGCTTCGTGGCACTGGGCGTGTTGAAGATGACGGGTTTGCGCGCGGCCAACTGACGTCATGCTGTCGGGACGAGGCAACGGCGGAGTCACTCGCATCCGAACAAAATTATTGCGCCCATCCCCCTTCTTATGAAACCGTGTACCCCGACGGGGCATCGAAGCCATGCTCATATGCGGCAGCCGTATTCCGGTTCACAGCAAGGGATTTGTGAGATGTTTTCAATCAAGGTTCTGGCCGGCGCTGTACTAGCGCTCGGAATTGCGTTGGCCTCGGCGAGTGCCCAGGTGGTGGTGTCGTCGAAGATCGACACCGAGGGCGGCGTGCTCGGCAATATCATCCAACTGGTGCTGAACGCCAATAATATCCAGACCACCGACCGCATCCAACTCGGCGGCACACCTGTGGTGCGCAAGGCGATTACAGCCGGCGAGATCGACATCTATCCGGAATACACCGGCAACGCCGCCTTCTTCTTCGAGAAGGCCGACGATCCGGTGTGGAAAGACGCCGCCAAGGCCTACGAGACTGCCAAGAAGCTCGACTACGACGCCAACAAGATCGTCTGGCTGTCACCGTCACCGGCCAACAACACCTGGGCGATCGCCCTGCGCAAGGAGGTCGCCGATACCAATAAGCTCGTCACCCTTTCCGACTTCGGCAAATATGTCTCGGGCGGCGGCAAGGTGGTGCTGGCGGCCTCCGCCGAGTTCGTCAATTCGGCGGCCGCGCTGCCCGCTTTCCAGAAGACGTATGGCTTCACGCTGAAGCCGGACCAGTTGATCACGCTGTCCGGCGGCGACACGGCGGCCACCATTGCCGCCGCGGCCAACCAGACCAACGGCGCCAACGCCGCCATGGTCTATGGCACCGACGGCGGCATCGCGCCCTCCGGCCTCGTCGTGCTTGAGGACGACAAGGGTGTGCAGCCGGTCTACCAGCCGGCGCCGATCATCCGCGAGGCGGTGCTGAAGGAGCATCCCGAAATCGAGACGCTGCTGAAGCCGGTCTTCGCCAAGCTCGATCTCGTCACGCTGCAGGAGTTGAATGGCCGCGTGCAGGTTGGCGGCGAGCCGGTCAAGGGCGTCGCCGAGGACTTTTTGAAAAAGAACGGCTTCCTCAAGTAAGGCGATTCCGGCGCGCCGCTTTCGAGGTCCGCCGGATCGGCCGATGGGGGAGGGCGTGCGCATCCGGTTCGACAAGCTCGGCGTGGTCATCGCGGCGATATCAGCCTATGCGGCTTTTGCGGCACCATTCGCCACGTTCCGCGCCAATCGCATCGTACCCGGCGAGGCGCGCTCGATCCTCGAATCTTTGCCTGCGACGGTCGGTCCGCTGTTGATGGCGATTGTCGTCGCAGCGGCGCTCATTGCGCTGCTGAAAACGCCGCTTGTTCTGCGCCTCGCCGCCAGTGTGGTTGCGCTTGCGGCGCTGGCGCTGCTGATCGGCGTCGCCGGCAGTTTCCTGACGCCCGCCGGCAACACCTTCGCCCGCATCTCGCCGGCTTCGGGCTTCTGGCTGCTTATCTTCGCCTTCACGCTTCTGCTCGCCGACGTGCTTACGAGGCTGAACCTGTCGCCGCAGGCACGGATCGGCGTGCTTGTTGCCGCCGCAGCGGCGATCGGCCTGCTGCTGGTCTCGGGAAGCTGGAACAGCCTGTCGATCCTCAAGGAATATTTCAATCGCGCCGATAGTTTTTGGGCGGAAGGCTCCAAGCATGTGACGCTGGCGCTGGGTTCGCTGGCGGCTGCGGTGATTATCGGCCTGCCGCTCGGCATCCTCTGCCACCGCGTCGAGAAATTGCGGGCCGGTGTGCTCAACGTGCTGAATATCATCCAGACCATTCCTTCGATCGCGCTGTTCGGCCTCTTGATCGCACCGCTCGGCTGGGTCGCTTCGCATGTGCCGGGAGCTGCCGCGCTCGGTATTCGCGGCATCGGCACGGCGCCGGCTTTCGTCGCCCTGTTCCTCTATTCGCTGCTGCCGGTGGTGGCCAACACCGTGGTCGGCCTCGCCGGTGTGCCGCGTGCCGCCAACGACGCAGCGCGCGGCATGGGCATGACCGACCGCCAGCGGCTGTTCGGCGTCGAGTTTCCGCTGGCTTTCCCGGTGATCCTCACCGGCATCCGCATCGTGCTGGTGCAGAATATCGGCCTCGCCACAATTGCCGCGTTGATCGGCGGCGGCGGCTTTGGCGTGTTCGTATTCCAGGGGGTCGGCCAGACGGCGATGGACCTGGTGCTGCTCGGTGCTGTTCCCACGGTGGTGCTGGCCTTCGCCGCTGCCATCATCCTCGATGCAGTGATCGAAATGAGCGCCAGCAAGCGCAGGGTTGAAACGGCATGATCGAGATCGAAGGCATCAACAAGCGCTACGGCGAGACGACAGTCGTCGACGACGTGTCGATAGTAATCGAGCCGCGCAGCATCGCCGTCATCGTCGGCACCTCCGGCTCCGGCAAGACGACGCTGCTTCGCATGATCAACCGGCTGGTCGAGCCGACATCGGGCGTGATCAAGCTCGACGGCGTCGATAACCGCTCGGTCCCGGATTATGAGCTGCGTCGCAGCATCGGCTATGCCATCCAGGGCCACGGCCTGTTTCCGCATCGCACGGTGGCGCAGAACATCGCCACTGTGCCGGTATTGCTCGGCTGGGGCGCCAACCGCATCAAGGCCCGCGTCGACGAGCTGATGACGCTATACCAGCTCGACCCGCAAGCCTACGGGCCACGCTATCCGCATGAGCTTTCCGGCGGCCAGCAGCAACGCGTCGGCGTCGCCCGGGCGCTTGCCGCGGAACCCAACGTGCTGTTGATGGATGAGCCGTTCGGCGCGCTCGACCCGATCATCCGCAACAAGGCGCAGGAGGATCTGCTGGCGATCCAGAAACGCTTCGGCACCACCATCATCCTCGTCACCCATGACATGGAAGAGGCCGTTCACATGGGCGACAAGATCGCGGTGATGGATGGCGGCAAAGTAGTGCAATATGCCGCGCCGGCCGAGATACTGGCGAAACCGGCCAGCGCGTTTGTCGAGACCCTGGTTGGCGCCAGCGAAAAACCGTTCCGGCTGTTGTCGCTTGGCCGGGTGCGCGACGCGGTGGAAAAAGGCACGGCCGAAGGCGAGGCGATCCCCGGTGACGCCAGCCAACGCGACGCGTTGGCCGAACTCCTGTGGTCGGGCCGCCCGGCACTTCCGGTGAAAGATTCTGACGGCAAATCGCTTGGCCGCGTCACTGTGGACGGGCTGGTTAAGCGCGCGGCGAGGCCGGCATGAAAGCCTGGCTTCCGTCGCTGCTCAGGCTGGCCCTGGTGGTAGTGCTTATTGCCTTCGTCACCAATCCCGGCTGGTTCGAACCGCTGCTGAGGCCGCTGACAGAGAACAACGCGCCGGCAATCTACAATCAGGGCAGCCTTTTGACGTTGACGCTGCTGCATCTGCGGACCGTGCTGATCGCGACGGTTGCCGCGACGATCGTTGCGGTCGCGCTCGCCATTCTGGTCACAAGGCCAGCCGGCGCCGAATTCCTGCCGCTGTCGCGCAGCCTGGTCAATATCGGCCAAACGTTTCCGCCGGTGGCGGTGCTGGCGCTTGCCGTGCCGGCAGTCGGCTTCGGCGAAATGCCGACGCTGATTGCGCTGTTTCTCTACGGACTGCTGCCGATCTTTGAGAATGCGCTGACCGGCCTGACGACGCTGCCGGCCAACGTCGTCGAGGCGGCGCGTGGCGCCGGCATGACTGGCTGGCAAAGACTGATCAAGGTCGAGCTGCCGCTCAGCGCGCCGATCATTCTCGGTGGTATCCGGCTGTCGGTAGTGATCAGCCTCGCCACCGCGACCATCGGCTCGACGGTAGCGGCGAGGACACTGGGCGAGGTGATCATCGCAGGCCTGCTGTCGAACAACCTCGCCTTCATCCTGCAGGGTGGCCTGATCGTCGCCGCCCTTGCCGTGCTGATCTATGACGGGCTGTCGGCGGTCGAGCGCTATACCGCCCGGCGCATGGGACGCGAGCCCGAGTAGCGTCTCGGGGCGAAGTTCGCTCTTTTTTCAGTGGCCGGTCGACCGCGTCGGATGATCGAGCGTCAGTTCCAGCGTTGTGCCCGTCTCGCCGGTGATCCAGCGGCGGCGGATGATGGCGAAATCGTGCTGTGTGTCGGCTCTAACCACAGAGACCAAGTCGCCCACCGCGCAATCACTGTCGAGATCGAGGGCTTCGACAGTCTCGGCAATGTCTTGCTTGCCGGCATAATGTCTCGCAATGGCTGTGAGCACGATGATCACTGGCCCACCCGTTGCGCGATCTTCGGGACTCGGCGATTGATGAGTGCGATGCCCCGATCTTTCAGCAGGAGTTCTTGCCATGACCACGCGTTTCTCCAAGATCGTCATGTGTTTGTGTCTGGCGGCTTTCGCCTTCCTCGTCGCCTTCGGCAACATCACCGATTACGGCTCAAACTTCGCCTTTGTCCAGCATGTGCTGAGCATGGACACGACCTTTCCCGGCAATGCACTGATGTACCGCTCGATCACCAACCCGTCGCTGTGGACGGCTGGCTACTGGCTGATCATCATTGGCGAGGCGCTGACCTGCCTGCTTTACCTAATCGCCGCCTGGCAACTCTGGCAGGCGCGCAACGCCAGCGGACAGGCTTTCAACGATGCCAAGAAGTTCGCCATCATAGCCGCCACAATGGGTTTCCTTGTTTGGTATTTCGGCTTCATGGTCGTTGGCGGCGAGTGGTTCGCCATGTGGCAGTCTTCGATTTGGAATGGTCAGGAGGCGGCGTTCAAATTCTACATGACCATGCTGGTGGTGCTGGTCTTCGTCGTCCAGCCGGACGGCGACCCGCGTAAAGCCTGACCGCCGTTCGCCGATTTCAACCGATCTAACCGGATGGCAGTGTCGACAGGCGCACACTGCCGTCCAGCCTTTTGGACGAAACCCGGGATCTTTTGGGCGAAAGCCGGACAGGAACGGAACAATATCTTGACGTTCCGAGCCCTGTTTCGCATAAGCCGCTGCGAAGGGACGGATTCCGGTTGCGGAAAATTCGTCCCTGTCTCAACGGCCCGGGGAGGGGTTCTTTTGGGCCACCAATCGAGGAAAATTCGGCAATGACCATAATTTCAGCTGTCATCGCCTGCGGTCTGCTTTCAGTCCTTTACGCCATCTGGGCGACACGTTCGGTCCTCGCGGCCGATCAGGGCAATGCACGCATGCAGGAAATTTCCGCGGCCATCCGCGAAGGCGCGCAGGCCTATCTGGCGCGCCAGTACACCACTATCGCCATCGTCGGCGTCGTGGTCCTGCTGCTTGCCTGGTGGCTGCTTTCGATCACCGCCGCCATCGGCTTCCTGATCGGCGCCGTTCTATCGGGTGCCGCTGGCTTCATCGGCATGCACGTCTCCGTGCGCGCCAATGTGCGTACCGCGCAGGCGGCTTCCAACAGCCTCGCTGCCGGCCTCGAGATCGCCTTCAAGTCGGGCGCCATCACTGGCATGCTGGTTGCTGGCCTGGCCCTGCTCGGCGTCTCGATCTACTACCTGATCCTGACCCAGTTCATGGGTCTGCAGCCCGACGATCGCGTCGTCATCGACTCGCTTGTTTCGCTCGGCTTCGGCGCCTCGCTGATCTCGATCTTCGCCCGTCTCGGCGGCGGCATCTTCACCAAGGGCGCCGACGTCGGCGGCGATCTCGTCGGCAAGGTTGAAGCCGGCATTCCCGAAGATGATCCACGCAATCCGGCCACCATCGCCGACAATGTCGGCGACAATGTCGGCGATTGCGCCGGCATGGCCGCCGACCTGTTCGAGACTTATGCTGTGACCGTCGTCGCCACCATGGTCCTCGCCGCCATCTTCTTCGGTGGCACCGCCGTTCTCGGCGCGGCCATGCTCTATCCGCTGGCCATCTGCGGCGCCTGCATTCTCACCTCGATCGTCGGCACCTTCTTCGTCAAGCTCGGTTCCAGCGGCTCAATCATGGGCGCGCTCTACAAGGGCCTGATCGTCACCGGCCTGCTGTCAATTGTCGGCCTTGCCGTGGCCACCTCGGCATGCATCGGCTGGGGTGAGATCGGCACCGTCGCCGGCATGGCCATCACCGGCACGAACCTGTTCATCTGCGGTCTCGTCGGCCTTGCGGTGACCGGCCTCATCGTGGTGATCACCGAATATTATACCGGTACCAACAAGCGTCCGGTGAACTCCATCGCCCAAGCCTCCGTCACCGGTCACGGCACCAACGTCATCCAGGGCCTCGCGGTCTCGCTGGAAGCGACGGCGTTGCCGGCGATCGTCATCGTCGGCGGCATCATCTCGACATACCAGCTCGCCGGCCTCTACGGCACAGCGATCGCGGTGACGACGATGCTTGGCCTCGCCGGCATGATCGTCGCGCTCGATGCCTTCGGCCCGGTCACCGACAATGCCGGCGGCATTGCCGAAATGGCCGGCCTGCCCAAGGAAGTGCGCCAGTCAACCGACGCGCTCGACGCTGTCGGCAACACCACCAAGGCGGTAACCAAGGGCTACGCCATCGGTTCGGCCGGCCTCGGCGCGCTGGTGCTGTTCGCGGCCTACTCTAACGACCTGAAGTTTTTTGCCGCCAATGGCGACAAATACCCCTATTTCCAGGGCATGGGCGACGTCTCCTTCGACCTCTCCAATCCTTATGTCGTCGCCGGCCTGATCTTCGGCGGCCTGATCCCGTATCTGTTCGGCGGCATTGCCATGACCGCCGTCGGCCGCGCCGCGGGTGCTATCGTCCAGGAGGTGCGCAAGCAGTTCCGCGAGGATCCGGGCATCATGGCCGGCACCTCGAAGCCGAACTATGCGCGCGCCGTCGACCTTCTGACCAAGGCAGCGATCCGGGAGATGATCGTTCCATCATTGCTGCCGGTGCTGGCGCCGCTGGTGGTTTATTTCGGCGTCCTCCTGATCTCCGGTTCGAAGGCATCCGCCTTTGCCGCGCTCGGCGCCTCGCTGCTCGGCGTCATCGTCAACGGCCTGTTCGTTGCCATCTCGATGACCTCCGGCGGCGGCGCCTGGGACAACGCAAAGAAGTCGTTCGAAGACGGTTTCGTCGACAAGGACGGCCTCAAGCACCTCAAGGGCTCCGAAGCGCACAAGGCTTCGGTGACCGGCGACACGGTCGGCGATCCCTACAAGGATACTGCCGGCCCAGCGGTCAACCCGGCGATCAAGATCACCAACATCGTCGCGCTGCTGTTGCTGGCCGTTCTCGCGCACGGCTAAGCTCGGTCGCTATGGCCTTAAGACAAAAACCCGCGGGATCGCTCCCGCGGGTTTTTCATTGCCTGAGATATGCCGCTTACAGGGAAGCGAAAGGAACGGAAGGAAGCCGACACCCTCGGGTGGATCAGGTGCCGCCGAGCGTGCTGCCGCCGCTGGCGCCGGGAACACCAGGCGCCAGCTTGCTGGCGCCACTGATGATCTGGCTGAGGAAGTTCTGGTCCTTGCCGCCGGTCGGCGTGGTGCGCGAGATGAAGTCGAACACCTTGCCGTCCTTCAAGCCGTAATTGGCGATCTGGGTGACGCGCCCGTCATCGCCAAAATAGACCGCCAGCACATGCTGGTCGACCAGCCGCGGCTTGTCGAAGGCGACATAGCGCTTGCGCGTCTGAGAAATGTAATAAAAGGCCTCGTTATCGAAGGTCGCCTTCGTCGAGGGAGTGCCGAGCGCCAGCAGCACCTGTTCGCGGCTTGAGCCGACCGGCACCAGGTCGATCGCCTGCTGGTCGATGACGTAGCCTTGCGTCAGCGTCTCGCTCGGATTGAGATCGCCGATCATCTTGGACGAATTGCAGGCGGAAAGTGCCGCAGCGATCACCAGCAGCGAAACCGCACCGCCGGGCCTGGGCAGGAAAGTCGACTTGAATTTCAGCGCGCGCAACTACAACTCCATAAGCTGGCCGCAACTTGCGCTGGGCCGCAAAACCGGTAAACCAGCTTGCTTGCCGATGCAACAAGGCCACTTCAACAAACGGTCCCGGGAGACCACCCTCAAATGTTCCAGCGCCTCTTTGGCCGCGAACGACATGCCAACCGCGCCATCACCGAGGCGCTTTACGCACAAATCGTGGCGGCGGCGCGGCAAACGGTGTTTTATTCCGCCTGGAACGTGCCGGACACGCCGCTCGGCCGCTTCGAGATGCTGTCGTTGCACATGTTCCTGTTCCAGCACCGGTTGCGCGGCGAGGGCGGTGCTGCGGCAGAGGTTGCGCAGGTGCTGATCGACGAGTTCTTCATGGATGTCGAACATTCGTTGCGTGAATTGGGCATTGGCGACGTCGGCGTGCCGAAGCGAATGCGGAAACTGGCGAAGATGTTCTATGGCCGTACCGCCGCCTATGATGATGCGCTGCAACGAAATGACCATGATGCACTCGCCGCCGCCCTTGCCCGCAATGTCAGGCCGGATGCCGGCGCCTGGCCGCAAGCGTCGCAACTGGCACTCTATGCCGCCGATGCATCAAGGCAACTCGCGGAACAGCCGACCGAATCGATCGTTTCCGGAACGGTGGCATTTCCCGTGGCCAACGCTTGAGCGACGGCAGGCCGATGAAGGTGGCGAAGTGGAGGCGAAGATGAAACACCCTGATACCCACAGCCCAGTGTCATTCCTGGCAAATGTCGCCCGGCTGCCGCAAAAGGGGCTGCCGGTGGTGATCGATGCCGACGCTGGGCAGCGCGCCCTGCTGGCCGTCGAGCACGAGCTGCTTTCGGTCGAGAACTATCGCGCCGAACTCCTGGTCGAGCCCTGGAAGCGCAACGGGGTGAAAGTCAGCGGCCATGTCGAGGCCGATATAACGCAGGCCTGCATCGTCACCCTCGACCCGGTCGAGGCGCATATCGATGAGGCGGTCGAAGCGCTGTTCCTGCCGGAGCAATCCAAGCTCGGGCGGCAAGGTTTCGACGGCGGCGGTGAGATCCTGCTCGACGCCGAAGGCCCGGACAGCCCGGAAACCTTTTCCGGCGATGCGATCGACGTCGGGGCGCTTGCCGAGCAGTTCTTTGGCTTGGCGATCGATCCATATCCGCGCAAGCCGGGTGTATCGCTGGAGGCCGCCGGCGATGCCGAGCCTGTGGAGAATGAATTCCAGCAAAAGCTCAGATCTCTGTTGGGAAAATCCTGATAGCTGACCCAATTTGAGAAAAGTTGGTTGTGCGGCAGCCCAAAACCGTTATTTTCGCCGAACCTTCGCGAGCCCCGCACCTTGGCAAGCCCGCTGGCCAAGCAACCGTGAGATGAACACCGCGTGATCAGGATTTCCATCGATGCCATGGGCGGCGATCACGGGCCAAACGTGGTCATCCCGGCGCTCATGACTGTCGCCACCCGCCGTCCGGATATACGCTTCGTCATTTATGGGCGCGAAGAAGTGGTACGGCCCGAACTCGCCAAATTCCCCAAGCTGGCGGAAGTGAGCGAGTTCATCCACTGCGAGATCGCAGTGCGGATGGACGACAAGCCGAGCCAGGCGCTGCGCCATGGCCGCTGGAAGTCATCGATGTGGAAGGCCGTCGAGGCGGTCAAGGCAGGCACTGCCGACGCCTGCATCTCGGCCGGCAATACCGGCGCGCTGATGGCAATGTCCAGATTCTGCCTTCGCACCATGGCGACCATCGATCGCCCGGCAATCGCGGCGCTCTGGCCGACATTGCGCGGCGAGAGCGTGGTGCTGGACGTCGGCGCCACCATTGGCGCGGATGCGCATCAACTGGTTGATTTTGCCATTCTGGGCACCGGCATGGCGCGCTCGGTTTTCGGCATCGAACGGCCGAGCGTCGGCCTGCTCAATGTCGGCGTCGAGGAGATCAAGGGCCAGGAAGAGGTCAAGGAGGCGGGTCGTATGTTGCGCGAGGCCAACATGGCCTCGATGAACTACCATGGCTTTGTCGAGGGTGACGACATCGGCAAGGGCAGTGTCGACGTCGTCGTTACCGAAGGATTTGCCGGCAACATCGCGCTGAAGACGGCGGAAGGCACCGTCAGACAGATCGCCGGCTATCTACGCGCGGCGATGAACCGGACGCTGATGGCCAGGATCGGCTATATCTTCGCCAAGACCGCCTTCGATCGCCTGCGCGAGAAGATGGATGTCGGTCGCTCCAATGGCGGCGTCTTCCTCGGATTGAACGGCATCGTGGTGAAAAGCCATGGCGGGGCTGATTCGGATGGCTTCGCGGCGGCGATCGAGCTTGGCTACGATATGGTGCGCAACAATCTGCTTGACCGCATCGAAGCCGATCTCGACCTGTTCCATGCCCGCAATCCGAATGCCCAGACAATCCGGAAATCCGACGTCGTCATCGACGCAAAGGAATAGGAAAGAGCATTGATCAGATCAGTCGTGCGCGGCACGGGCGCCGCGCTGCCCCGCCGCATTATGAAGAATGCCGATTTCGAAGGCATGGTCGAGACGTCGGACGAGTGGATCGTCCAGCGCACCGGCATTCGCCAGCGCCACATTGCGGCCGACGACGAGACGACGGCCTCGCTGGGCGAGGCGGCAGCGCGCGCAGCCCTCGACAGCGCCGGCCTGACGGCTGACGACATCGACCTGATCGTGCTGGCGACCTCGACGCCCAACAACACCTTTCCCGCGACCGCGGTCGAGATCCAGAACCGGCTCGGCATGCACCACGGTTTTGCCTTCGACCTGCAGGCGGTCTGCTCCGGCTTCGTCTATGCAGTGACGACCGCCGACCTCTATATCCGCGGCGGCTTGGCCAGACGGGTACTGGTGATCGGCTCGGAAACGTTTTCGCGTATTCTCGACTGGAACGACCGCTCGACCTGCGTTTTGTTCGGCGACGGCGCCGGCGCGATGGTGCTGGAAGCAGGCACGGGGGCAGGCGGCATCGCCGACCGAGGCGTTCTGGCGGCCAGCCTGCGCTCCGACGGCATCCACAAGGACAAGCTTTTCGTCGACGGTGGGCCGTCGACCACCGGAACCGTCGGGCACCTCAGGATGGAAGGCCGCGAAGTGTTCAAGCATGCGGTCGGCATGATCACCGACGTCATCGAGGCGACGTTCGCACAGGCCGGCATCGGCGCCGCCGATCTCGACTGGTTCGTGCCGCATCAAGCCAATAAACGAATTATTGACGCTTCGGCCAAAAAGCTCGGGATAGAGGAGCGGAAGGTGGTGGTGACCGTCGATTTGCACGGTAATACCTCGGCGGCTTCCGTGCCGCTGGCACTGTCCGCAGCCGTCGCCGACGGTCGCATCAAAAAGGGTGACCTGGTACTGCTCGAGGCGATGGGCGGCGGCTTCACCTGGGGTGCCGTCCTGCTCCGCTGGTAAGTGCCGAACTATCGGGTTCGGGTCCTTGACCTTGACGGATCAATTACTTAGGTTCTGCCGTTGCTTGTATGATTTATGTTTTTGAGCTGATGGGACGGTTCGTATGGGGGGAAAGACACTTACGCGCGCCGACCTCGCCGAAGCCGTTTACCGCAAGGTTGGGCTGTCACGTACTGAATCGGCCGAGCTTGTCGAGGCGGTGCTGAATGAGATCTGCGAGGCGATCGTTCGCGGCGAGACGGTGAAGCTGTCGTCCTTCGCGACCTTCCACGTCCGCTCCAAGAACGAGCGCATCGGGCGCAATCCCAAGACCGGTGAGGAAGTGCCGATCCTGCCGCGCCGGGTGATGACCTTCAAGTCGTCGAACGTGCTGAAGAACCGTATCCTGCGCTCCCATCAAACTAGCAAAGCCAAGGGCAGCAAGTAGCCGTCCAATCCCCCTTTGCCAAGAATCATGCTCCAGGCTTCGGTTGAAAAGCGAACCCTGCTTTTGCGCCGGGCTTGAATATTGTTTCATAAACCGCTGAAATAAGATGCGATTCGGTACGCCGGATCGGTATTTGGGTGTGATCCGTTCCGGCGGGACGGAAAGCTGCTCTCCTTGTTAAGTGTGATGTCGCCCGAACCCGGTTCCCGCCTTTCGCGATCATGCTCTAGCGTGAGGATTCGCCCATGGACAAGAGCCCTGATGCTTTCCGCACCATCAGCGAGGTCGCGGAGGATCTGGATTTGCCGCAGCACGTGCTGCGCTTCTGGGAGACGCGTTTCAACCAGATCAAGCCGATGAAGCGCGGCGGCGGCCGCCGCTACTACCGTCCGCAGGACGTAGAACTGATCAAGGGTATTCGTCATATGCTCTACGACCAGGGCTATACGATCAAGGGCGTGCAGAAGCTGTTGCGCGAGAACGGCAACCAGTTTCTGATCGCCGTCGGCAGTGGCGACATGGCAGCGGTCGAGGCGATCTCGCAGCGCCGACAGGCCGACACGGTACCGCTGACGCAAGCGGCGCAGCCGCGCGGCCCGGACGACGAAATGCTGGTTGGCCAGCCGAGGGTGAAACCCAGCCGTCGTTTTTTCGGTATAGGCAAGACCGACGAGGAAGGTCCGGTTCCGCCGGACACGTCAAAACTTTCCCGTGACAATCGCGCATTGCTGCAGGAGGCGCTGTTCGACCTCCTGGAATGCAAGCGCCTGCTCGATCAGGTTCGCTAGAGCCCGCCGGGCTGACCGGAACGGTCTTCAGGGTCATGCGTTAGGCTTCCTTCTACAGATGAAGGAAGCACGTCATGGCATCGCTTTCGAGCATCTCCGACACCGATCTGAACAAGCAGGTCGCGGCCTTGGCCAGGGAACTGGCCACCTTGAAGAAAGCCGTGTTGAAGCAGGGCGGCGCCTTTTACGAAGACGGGCGCGATACCGCGTCGGATTATTATTCGGATATCACTGAGCGCCTCGGCGACGCCTTGCCGGCAATCAGAAGGCAAGGCCGGGCGATCGAGAAGACCGCCCGAGATCACCCGGCGACGGCGGCCGCTGTCGGGCTGGTTCTGGTCGGGCTCGTCGCCAGTCTGTTCCTCGGCGGCCGGCAGCAACAAGCACCGCGAGCGCGTTCAAGATCGGCACGTTGAGATAAGCAAATGGCGGTGGTCAGCGGACCGCCGCCATTTTTCGCCGACACGGAAAGCCCGGCAAGCGCGCCGCCCTTGATCAAGCACCAGAACGCCTGATTGCGGGTTGTTCGCCCGAGGGTGTTTTCAGTACTTCTTCGCGACAACCTTCTTGTGATGGTGGCGGTAGTGGTGGGCGCGGTGATGGTAGTGATGGCGGTGATGCTTCTTGACGGTGGTGTGCATCGTCGTTGCATTCGCGCTGCTTGCGCCGATGATCGGCATCGAGAGGGCAAGTGCGATTGCAAGTCCAAGGGCGGAGAGAAGAGGCTTCTTCATGACATCGTTTCCTTTTTGCGCAGGCGGAATTTGAGCGTCACTGATTCAGGTCGGTGACTCGAGCGCTGCGGTTGGGACTATCGCCTTGGAGTTTTTCGGCAGTTTTTCCGGCCTGTAGAATTTTGTTTCCGAAGTGTGTCTGCTGACGATCCGGCCAGATGTCGGCGCGCCGGCATCCGCCATTCATTCCGGCGTCGGTTCACGATGCCGTGACGCTATCTTTGATGCTTGGCAAATCACCGGCGAGCGGGCATTCTCCCGATCGTCTCAGGCAACAACATGATTTGATCTAACTCTTTCATCCCACGGAGTTGCCAATGCCCCAAATAGCAAAACGCGAACCTTACTCCGAACTGGCGGCGAGCGCGGTTACGCCTGAACGCAGTGCCGTCCGAACCGCCCGGGAAGCCCGTGGATACAGCATCGAAGAGCTGTCCCTGGCGTGCGGGCTGGCAGCCTATGAGATTGCCGACATTGAAAGCGGCAAGGATGCCGATCCCTCGAAACGTCGGCGTATTGCCTCCGCGCTTCAACTTCCGGAAACCGCTCTGTTTGACGAAGCCGTGTTGCCTGCCAAAAGGCGATCCGTGTCGTAGCGACCTGCCATGCTTTTATTCCACGAGCTCGCCATGGGTTGCCCTGGCGGGCTTCGTTTTTTCGGCCACGTAGTGGACTTGCCGGCCGCCACGGCGACGCCAGACGGAAATTGCTGGAGATGAGCCTCGAATCCGTTCGCGCCTTTTTCGCCGCACACGCGCCCGACATTGAAGTCATCGTCACGGAGGCAAGCTCGGCGACGGTGCCTCTGGCCGCCGAAGCGCATGGCGTAGCGCCGGCGCAGATTGCCAAGACGATCTGCTTGCGCGCCGGCGACCAGACGATGCTGATCGTGGCCAGCGGGATCTCCAGGCTGGACAATCGCAAATTCAAGGACCGGTTTGGTGGCAAGGCGCGAATGCTGGACGCCGAGCAGGTGCTCGCCGCGACCGATCATCCCGTCGGTGGGGTGTGCCCGTTCGGCCTACCGGCGCCGCTCCCGGTCTACTGCGACATCTCGCTGCGCGCCTTTGACGAGGTCGTCCCGGCGGCAGGCGCGACGAATGCCGCCGTACGGCTCAGCCCGCAACGCCTGGCCGACCTCGTCGACGCCGAGTGGGTGGATGTGTGCCAGTAGCCATTTATCCGGGTCGTGGGATCCGCTGAGCGTTACCGCTACTCGGTCTTCTGTGGCTCTTCTTTCTTGATCGTCTGAGCGTCCGTGACAGTCGACATATCGGCCTTCTCGACGCTTGCTGTCTTCGTCTGCGTGTCGACCGATGCCTGGACCTTGGAATGCGCGGGGCAATCTGCAGAGGCAGCTGATATGGACATGGTCAGTGCCGCGGCTATTGCGAGGAATGTCTTCATGATCATTCTCCTCTTTCGTTCGATGGGTAAAGTTAGCCCGCCTGGCACCGACCGCAAAATCACATTTGTTCACAACGCGCTCCTGCGCACACGGAAGCCGACGCTGGGCCAGTAATTCAAATGGTTGCGCGGATAGCCGCTTGCCGTATCAAAGCCCACTGGCTCCGGCCGGAGGATTTTTGGCGTTAAAGATCTCGCCGCTCAGAGCCAGTCTCAAATCTTCGGCGCTGAGCTGACCACTTTCAAATAAATCCATCACCCTGCGGCCGAGCAGTTCTCTGCCTGGATCTCCATCAGCGAGGCCTAGTTCACGGCATCGGGCATCGAGTGCCTTGGTCAACATGGTCAGATCGGCAGGACAGGCAACCCCTTGAAGCGACATTGCATCTCTCCCGGAAAGGGCGAAAGCGCGTGGCATCTTCGAAGCGTCCGCTCGCCCTTACAACTGCGGACGACGGCAATTCAACTACAGCCAACCTTTTTCGAACTCAACATTCAAACGTACCAAAACGCCGCGCGCTCCAATGGGAGGATCCTGCTACAATACGGTATGGCCGTCCGAATAGCGGTTGTCCTCGCGCTTCTTTTCGCCTTCGCCTACGGTTTCGCAAAACTCGCGGAACATTATCGCAGCGTTGGCGACAGGCCCTCTCCGTGTGAAGAATTGCCCTATCCTGATTGTCCTGACCAAAAAGCTCCTCCCCGGGAAGAAACTGAGCCTTGAGCGCGCGCCTGCTCAGGCCGGGCCAGCCGTCGGGATTGAATTAGTTCTTTCCAACCGACGGTTGGTGGACGCATTGCAGCTGATGCGCCTAGGGTTCACTACGATCCGCGCGCACCGGGCATGCCCAAACCCCCGAGTCACCCCTGCCTGATGCAAGGCGCCTGATCGAGTCCCGCCGTTCTGGCATGTGCGGCGGGACCTTTTCTTATTGACGCTGGAATACGGGCTCACGATAAAGGTTGGCGTACGCAGCAAAGCTTACTAGCCATTACCGCGCGGTTTCTCGGTGGGCTTCTGGCTAGACGCCAGCCTCCGTGCCTGGCGCACGAGTGATGCGTGATCGATTCTTCGATGAGATCACGCCTGCGTATGTCGCGCTGGCTGCAGTGCGGCTATTGTCTGTACAGCCAGTTTGGGGGAAAACTGGCTAAGCCTTTGGATTTTAATGGTCGGAGTGGCCGGATTCGAACCGACGACCCCTTGACCCCCAGTCAAGTGCGCTACCGGGCTGCGCTACACTCCGGACCGGTCGCGATGTATCGTGATAGACTGGGTCCGGTCAACCGAATTCGGTTGCTGTCCTGCCTGAAGCAACCGCGACGGGGATTGCCGGTCGCTGCGCCGCCCGCAGCTGCCACTGGTGGCGGTATTCGAGCGCGATGGCACCCCAGATCAAGCCAAGCAGCAGGTAGACATGGCGCCAGTGGTCGATGTCGATGAAGGTGCCGAGCCCGATATTGCCGATGAAGGCGACGTAGGCGCATAGAAGATAAGGCTGCCACGGCCGGTCGCGCAGCAGAATGCGGAAGCCGGCGGCGATCGTCCAGCACGTCAGCGTCAGGAACGACACGAAGCCGAGCCAGCCGTAATCCATCAGCATCTTCAGCCAGATGTCGTGCGTGTCCTCGCCGAACATCTTGCCGAAGACGAGCGGGCCGATGCCGAACGGATGCTCCAGTGCCATCTGAAAGCCGATCGTATAGCGGGCGAAGCGGCCGAGCCGGGCGGTGTCGTAGCTTTGTTCGAGCTGTGCGCGGTTCGAGAACATCTCGGCGACGCCTGGCAGTTGCAGGATGACGATCATTGCGATGACCAGCAGTCCGACGGCGGCGATGGTCATGACGACGACGCGCAGCTTGAACTTGCCGCTGGCGCTCTGCAGGAACAAGGCACCGGTCAGCAGGATCGCCGAAACGGCGAACATGCCCCAGGCGCCGCGCGAAAAGGAAAAGAAGATGCCGGCGGTGATTATCAGCAACGGCACCGCCAATAGCGGCATGCGTGCGACCGAGCCGGTAAGCAGCAGGTAGAGCAGGTAGATGCCGGGCAGCACCAGGAAAGGCCCGAACACGTTCGGGTCCTGGAAGGCGCCGGCGGCACGGTCGTATTTGGTGAAGATCTCCGCTCCTGGAAAGGCATGGAAATAGCCGGCTATGCCGACCAGCGAAGTCAGCACTGCCGACACCACATAGGCGACGAAGATCACCCGGTAGAGACTGGGCTGGACGGCCGTTACCGAAGCGAAAAAAACCGCGGTTAAGGCCAGGAACAGCGAGACGGCGAGATAGAGCGGCGTGCCGGCGAGGTCCGACATCTGCGTCATCGAGATCATACCGCCGATGTTCATGATAACCAGCAGCACCAGAAGTGGCACCGCCGCGCGCTGTATACGCATGCCGAACAAGGGCCACACCACGATCAGCCCGATCATGTAGAGATCGTACGGTGCGGGCTCGGCAATGACGAAACCGGACAGGAAAACGCCGAGGAAAACCGCCCCCGACGCAATCAGTGCAATCAGCTTGGCGTTGACCGCCGCAGCCGGCAATTCATTGGCCGTCGCGATCAATACGCGTTTTCCGTATTGAGCAGGCGGATCGGCGTCAGGAACAGGATTCTGAGGTCGAACAAGAGCGACCAGTTCTCGATGTAATAGAGGTCGTATTCCGTCCGCATGCGAATCTTCTCGTTGGTGTCCATCTCGCCGCGCCAGCCATTGATCTGCGCCCAGCCGGTCACACCGGGTTTGACCTTGTGGCGAGCGAAATAGCCGTCGACCACTTCATTGTAGAGGAGGTTGTGCGACTGCGCGGCAATGGCGTGCGGGCGCGGCCCGACCAGCGACAGCGAACCGAACAGCGAATTGAAGAACTGCGGCAGTTCGTCGACCGAGGTCTTGCGGATGAAGCGGCCGACGCGGGTGACGCGCGGATCGTTCTTGGTCACGGTCTGTTTGGCCGTCGGGTCCGCCTTGTCGGTATACATCGAACGGAACTTGTAGACGTCGATGATCTCGTTGTTGAAGCCGTGCCGCTTCTGATGGAACAGCACCGGCCCCTTGCTGTCGAGTTTGATCGCGATTGCGGTCGCCAGCATCACCGGCGAGAACACGATGATACCGATGATCGAAAAGGCGATGTCGAAGGCGCGTTTCGCGACCGAATCCCAGTCGTTGATAGGCTTGTCGAAGATATCGAGCATCGGCACCGAGCCGATGTAGGAATAGGCGCGCGGCCTGAACTGCAGCGCATTCGAATGCGCCGACAGCCGGATGTCGACCGGCAGCACCCACAGCTTCTTCAATAACTGCAGCACGCGCGATTCGGCGGTCAGCGGCAGCGATACGATCAGCATGTCGATGCGCGCGATGCGGGCAAATTCGATGAGTTCGGAAATCGTGCCGAGCTTGGGATAGCCGGCGACAACCGGCGGTGAACGCTTGTCACCACGGTCGTCGAAGATGCCGCAGATGCGGATGTCGTTGTAGGGCTGCCTTTCGACCGAGCGGATCAATACCTCCGCCGCCTTGCCGCCGCCGACGATGACGGCGCGGCGCTCCATCCGCCCGTCGCGCGCCCAGCGCCGGATCAGCTTCGACATCACCAGGCGGAGCCCCAGGATCAACACGAAACCAACGACGAACCACGTGCCGAAGAGCAGGCGCGAATAGTCTTCCGACATTTTCATGGTGAAGGCGGTGAGCGCCATCAAGGCGAATGTTCCGGCCCAGACCAGCAGGAGACGGCCGAAATTGGCGATCGGCCGCATCAGCGCGACGATCTGGTAGCGGTCGGTGACGTCGAACAGAACGACCGCGAGGAACGAGGTGGCGGCGATCGTCAGTGAGTATTGCCAGGCAAGATAGTTGAAAAAGCCGACATAATAGAAATAGACGGCAAGACCTGACACCAACAGCAGCGCGAATTCCACCATGCGCAGGACGCCGCTCACCATGATCGGCGACATCGTATCGCGGCGGTATTGCGAGGCGACCTGGCGGGCAACATCGTTCATGCCGCCGGCTGTATTGTTCTCGGCAGGGGCGTCGAATTTGCGCACCGCGTCTAGCGAAAAACGGCGCGCTGGGTCGATTTCGTTCATGGGGCGTCCGCAGGTTTCCCTCAGGTGAATAGCAAAAGAGAGCTAAGAAACCCTTGAAACAACAGATGGCTTTGGAGACGCTTTCACCAGGAGCAGCCCGGTGGAAACCCGTTGCTCTATTTTTTGAGCGCGGCGAAATAGGCCTTTTCGATTTCGGCGGCCATTACATCGGCGCCGAAGCGTGCCTTGAGGTCGGCGAGGCCGGGCATCAGGCCTTTGTAGGTGTCGAGATCGGCCAATGCGGCGCTTATCTTGTCGCCAAGTTCGCGCGGGTCGGGCCGGATCAGGGCAGGCGAGCCGGTGTCGAAGATTTCCGGTATGCCGCCGACTGACGTCGCGATGATCGGCTTGCCGGCGGCGAGCGCTTCCAGAACGATATAGGGCATGGCTTCCGCGCGCGAGGGAACGACGACCAGTTCGGCCAGCGTGAAGGCGAGCCTGGCCGGCATCGGCGCCAGGAAGCCGACGTCCAGGCCGCGCTGATTCACCTGGGCGCGATAGCGCGGCAGGTCGTCGCCGTCGCCGACCATCAGCGCCTTCAATGGGCGGCCGAGCCGTGTCGCGGCTAGCCCCAGTGCATCGATGAAGATGTCCGGGCCTTTGAGGTCTCGCATCATGCCGACATAGAGGAGGTCAACCGCATTGTGCTCGGTCCGCACCGGCTCGAACTCGGCGGCGCGCAGGCCGTTGTGGACGAGAGCGTTCGGAATGGGCGGCTCGCCGACCTTCCTGCGATAAGTCCGTCGCTCATAATCGGAAACAAACAGCAGGCAATCGGTGAAGCGAGCCATGAAGCGCTCGAGCGCGAAGAACAGCTTCCCCATGGCGGTGGTCTCGTCATAGTGAAGCGAGCCGCCATGCGGCGAATAAAGGCGGGCTACGCGAGACCTGGATACCCGCAACAATGAGCCGAACAGACGGGCATAGGCGCCACCTTTGGCGCCATGCCCGTGCAGCACGTCCGGCCGCAATTCTTTTATGATCCTATAGGTGCGCCGGGCCGAGGCGAGATCGCCTGGCCCGACATGCCGCTGCATCGGGGTGCGGTGAATGCCGAGCGCCAGGCTGCCTTTCATCTGTTCGAACAGCCGTTCCTCGAAATCGCCGCCCGTCGTCGAATCGCAGACGATGCCGACGGCATGGCCGGCGGCGACCTGAGCCTCGGTCAGGTCGCGCACATGCCGGAAGATGCCTCCGACCGGTGAGCGAAAGCAGTGGACGATCCTGAGTGTGTCCGCCACTTTGTCAGCACATCAAAACAGGCGTTCGCGAACATAGACTGTATCGCCGGGCAGTAGCGGGTCGGAGGTCACCACGCGTCCGGTTATCACCTTGCCGTTGATGTCGCGGGTAATGTCGACGCTTTCCTGGTTGGCGCGTGGCGTGAACCCGCCGGCGATGGCGACGGCCTTCTGCACGGTCAGGCCCGGGACGTAGGAATACTGGCCCGCCGCGCTCACTTCACCCATGACGAAGATCGGCCGGTAGCGATCGATTTCGACCGAAACATCGGGATCCCGCAAATAACCCTGGCGCAGTTTCTCGGCGATCTCGCTTTCAAGTTGTTGGGCGGTGTGGCCGCGCGCCGGCACGTTGCCGACGAGCGGCAGCGAGAGATAGCCGGACTGGTCGACGCTGTAGGTATTGGTCAGTCCTTCCTGCTCGAACACGGTTACGCGGACGCGGTCGCCGGCGCCGAGGCGATAGGGCTGGTCGAGAACTTCATGGAATGCGGCCGGCGTCGGCCGGTAGCTGGAGCAGCCCGAAAGCATCGATACGGCAAGCAGCGCGCGGAAAAGGGGAGCAGTGCTTTTCATGAGCGGACACGTACCTTTGAATAGCCGGCGACTCTGCGGCAAACCTTAACGATCGAGCTCGGTTATCATCCTGTTAGGGTTAATGGCCGGTAAAGGCGCGCGGCCGATGCGGGCCGGATCGACAAATGCAGATGGTTTTCAGCCTCTTGTCTGCGGCTTGTTAATAGAGCCTGACAGGTTCTTACCGCGATATTAACGGCTGAGTTACCATAGTTGTTTACGGTGCATGCTGACTCAGTACCGGAGCAGGGATGCATGTCCGTTCAATCCGCGGCCGCAGATGTCGACGTCGATCTCAGGCAGCTTTTCGCCAGCCTGGCGCGAAACTGGTTGCGCATCCTTGTCGTCTCACTGGTTGTAACCGGCCTGGCCTTTGCGCTCGCCTGGCTTGCAACGCCCGAATATAAGGCGGCAGCCAAGCTGGAGATCGGGCCTCGAGAATCGGAGTTCACGCGGCCGGCCGGGGCCAACGGCAACGAGCGGTCGATTCCCGACGAAGAGGCTGTGGCCACCGAGGTCCAGATCATCTCGTCCCCCGACATCCTCAAGCAGGTGGCGACGAAGCTCAACCTGGCGAAATTGCCCGAATTCGACGAGGCGCTGAAGATGTCGGCGCTGAGCCGCGCCCTTGTCCTTGTTGGCTTGAAAAGCGATCCGTTCGAGATTCCGCTGGAAGAGCGCGTGCTGGACGCAATGCATGAGAAGCTCAACGTCTATGGCGTTGAAAAAACCCGCGCGATCGCAATCGAGTTCTCGTCAGAGGATCCAAAGCTTGCCGCCGCGATCCCGAACGCCATTGCAAACGCCTATATCGCCTCCAAGGGCAATGCCAAGCTCGAATCGAATTCCGCCGCCACCGACTTTCTGGCGCCGGAAATCGCGGATCTGCAGAACCGGGTGAAGGAGGCGGAAGCCAAGGTTGCCGCATTCCGTGCGCAGTCCGATCTTTTGATGGGCGGCAACAATTCGGTGCTTGCCACCCAGCAGCTGTCCGAATTGTCGAGCGAACTGTCACGCGTGCGCGCCAATCGCGCTTCGGCGGAAGCGACCGCTGACAGCGTGCGCAGGGCGTTGCGCAATGGCGGCTCGCTGGATGCCGTTCCGGAGGTGTTGTCTTCCGAACTGATCCAGCGCCTGCGCGAGCGGCAAGTCGAGCTCAAGAACAACATCGCCGACCTTTCCACCACCTTGCTCGACAACCATCCGCGCATCCGCGCGCTGAAGTCGCAGCTCGCGGATCTCGACCGCCAGATCCGCAACGAAGCGGAAAAGATCATGAAAGGTCTGATGGCACAGGCCGAGACGGCGAAGGCGCGAGAGGCTCAACTCGTGGCAGACGTCAACACGCTGAAGGCGGCGTCCGCCCGCGCCGGCGAAGAGCAGGTGGAACTCGATGCGCTGCAGCGTGATGCCGCGACAAAGCGTCAGCAGCTCGATCTCTATTCATCCAGCTATCTCCAGGCGGCCGCACGCAAGGATCGCAACTATCTGCCCGTCGACGCTCGCGTATTTTCGGACGCCCAGGTGCCGGCCGAACCTTATTTCCCCAAGATTGGTCCGATTGTCAGTGCGGCCTTTGTCGGCTCGTTGCTCATCATGGCGATCGTCACGCTGATGCAGGAACTGTTTTCCGGCCGCGCCATGCGTCCGGCCGCCGGTGCCCATTTCGAGCGCATCGAGCAGGTTGCGATGCCGGCTGTCCAGGCCGAACGCGTGATGGCCGAGCCCGACCCGTCGGTTGGCCGGTCCGAACCGGCAGTCGTCGAGATCGATGAGGCCGACGACGACAATATCATTGAAAGCAAAGTGGAGCCGGAACCCGTCGCGGTGGCGGAAGCGGCTGCCGAGAAAATCGAACCGGAGTACGCTGAAATGGCCGCTGGAGACATTGAACCGGCACGTTCTATCCTCGGCGAGGTCGACATCGACAAGGCCGCGGAAAAACTGATCGCCACCGGTGCCGCCCGCGCCATATTCGTGTCGCCAGAAGGCGACGAGGCGGCCGCCTCGGCAGTGCTGGTGGCGCGCGCAGTCTCCGACGCCGGGCTACGCGTGCTGCTGCTTGATCTCACCGCTTCGGGTGCTGCCTCGCGGCCGATGCTGGACAGCGGGCTGTTTCCGGGCATCACCGATCTGCTCGCCTCACAAGCGCAGTTCAGCGATGTGATCCACCCCGATCTCTATTCGGACTGCCACGTTATTCCCGTCGGCACAGCCGATCCGGTCCGCGCCATGCGCGCCGCCGACCGGCTGCCGATCATCATGCAGTCGCTGACCACCGCCTATGATTTGGTCGTGGTCGAATGCGGACCGGCCGACGCGCAAGGCATCAGCCGCCTGGTGGGCGAGGGGACCGAGGTCTTGCTCTCCATGCTTGAGCCGGACGACGAGGTGACGCAGGCCGCGGTCGCGCTCATCGAGAGTGGCTATCCCGACCTGACGCTGGTCACGCCCATCGGCCATGTGGCGCCGGGCCCAATGCCGGGACGGCGCTCGGCCGCCTGAGGCAGTTTTCTCTCAAATCGAAATCAGCTGTCGTCTTCGCCTGCGGCCGGTGCTGTCCGCCCCACGGCTTTGCGGCGCAGCAGCTTGGTCAGCTTCCAGACCATTGGGTTGTGCTTGATGAATGCCTTCAGGCTTGCGCCGTGCCTGAGCGCAAGCGCCAGCGCACGACCTTTCTGCGTCAGCGGAACCAGCACCTCGAAATGCTGCGTTTCGACATCGCACCACAATCGCTTGTAGGGTTCGTCGCCGACCGAGAAATCATAGATTTCGAAACCCGCCTCGCAGGCTTCCTGGATGTTCTCGAAGAACAGGAAGTCGCCCGGGCTGGTGTGTGCGAGGTCGTCCTCGGCAATCGCCCCGAATTCGCAGATCAGCCGCTTGCCCGAGCGGCTCGACCCGGTGACTGCACGAAGTTTGCCGGCGACTTCCAGCCCATGCAGGACGAAGGACGGATCTTCCTCTTGAAGCGCGTCGGCAAACAGCGAGCGGAAAAAAGCGCGCACCTCCGCCTCACCGAAAACATTGGCGATGCCCATCTTGCGGAAGCGGAATTCCTTCATCTCGAAAAAGGCATCGAGCAGCATGTGCACCTCGTCCGCAGTTCTCGCCTCGATGCGACGATAGCTGCCAACGGCCTCGAACTTGCGCGCCTGCGAGCGATGCTTCTTGCGCCTGCGCTTGCCGCTCACCCGGGTGAGCAGTGCGTCAAATCCTCCCACAAGACCGGCGGCCAGCGACAGATTGGGGCTTGAAAAATGCGGCAAGGCGGAGAGCGGGTTGGCAACGCCGTCGAGATCGGGCAGCAACCGCTCCAGCGCAACAAGATCGATGTCGCGCCGCGCCTTGGCAATCGCAGCCAGCATCGAGCGGATCGCCGCGCTATCGGCATTCGCCAGCCAGTGCGGGTCGGCGGCGGCAAAATTGCCGTTTGCATGGCGGCCGCCCATGAACCGGGCGACGCGGAACGCTCCACTGCGAGTGACCTCCAGCGCCAGTGAGAAAACCGGCCTGTCCTCGGCGCGCAGCGTCGCAACGACAACGTCGGCGCCGGTATGTGCGGCCCAGTTCAGGATCCAGCCTGCGCTTTGCGCAGGGGCAAAAAGCGCCGAATGGCAGAATTCTGCGTACGCCGCCAACGCCGCACTATCGGCGACCGAGGTTGACAGGCCGGCTTTGCCGGCCGGCAAGGCACACGGCGACGCCTCGCTGCTTGCCAGCCGATTGCCGTCAAATGACGCGGTGGCGTCAACCATACCTCAATCCTTAGGGCGTATTCGTCGCGATTGGGGGTCCGCGCAGGCGCATTCCATGCTTGATGAGCTTAGGCGCAAAAGGTGAATGAATGATCGACGGGGGCGAGGCAATCCGCAAACTGGCGCTCAATCTCGCCCGCTATTCCGGTCTCGCTCCGCTGGCCAAGCCGTTTATCGGCGGTCTCGGCGCTATCCTGATGCTGCATCGGGTAACCGCGACACCGGAAAAGCCGAACGGCGTCAACCGCCACTTGAACATCGCGCCTGGGTTTCTCGACACCGTGATCGCCGACATGAAGGCGAACGGCTACAGTTTCGTCACGCTTGACGAGGCGATCGAGCGCATCAAGGCTGGCGACAAGGACGGCCAGTTTGCGACGATCACCGCCGACGACGCCTATCGAGACAACATGACCGAGGCGCTGCCGGTGCTGGAGAAGCACGGCGCGCCGATCACCATCTACGTCGCGCCGGGACTGATCGACGGCGCTGCCGATTTGTGGTGGGACGTGGTCGAGGACATCGTCAATGCGCGCGATCGCCTGACGCTGACGACGCCGGATGGCCCGGTGACAATCGACTGCTCGAGTCTGGGAAAAAAGGTCCAGGCCAATGCGCGCCTGCACGCTCATCTGACGCTGAAGGTGCGCGAGCAGGACCAGCGTGCGGTGTTGCGGGATCTGGCGCGCTCGAACGGCATCGAATTGGGTGGTCCGCGCCCGAGCACGCTGATGAACTGGGACGAGATCCGCACCATGGCCGAGCACCCGCTGGTGACGATCGGCGCACATAGCGTCAATCACTGCAATCTGAAGCGGCTTTCCGAGAGCGATGCGCGACATGAGATCGGCGACGTCAAGCGCATATTGCAGGTCAAACTCGGCGAGGAGCCGCGCCATTTCGCCTATCCCTACGGTTATGCCAGTGCCGTCGGCCGCCGCGAAGTAGGCCTAGTCCGCGGTGCCGGCTATGCCTCGGCGGTGACGACCCGCCACGGCATACTCCGCGCCGAGCATGCCGGCTTCCTGCATGCCCTACCGCGCATTTCGGTCAATGGCCGCTATCAGAGCGTCGCCCACATCCGAACCATGTTGTCGGGCGTGACGACGCCGCTGGCCAATGCCGGCAAGATGGTGGTGACAATCTAGCTGTGGCCTCGGCCCTTCGGCCGCGGCTCCAGGATCAGCCATTTGATGATACCCATTGCCGGCAGCACCCACAAAAGCCCGCTGAGCAGGAAGAAGATAAAGTGCGTCAGGGGCCCGGACTGCGACAGCTGCGCAACCGCCACGATTGAGGCGACCAGCGCATAGACGACGACCAGCACAACCAGCAGGAAGCTTCCGATCAGCTTTTTCAGGCGAATGGGCATGGCGCGATCTCGTTGATCGCTATCGCTTAGGCCGAACAGCCGATACGCGCAACCCGCCAGAAACGGCGCGACGGCGTGCCGCGCCGCCCGGCCTTGCAAGCCGGGTTGCGATGGTTCACCAATCCGCGACTTCAACTGCCGGGGCAAACCCATGGCTGCTGCCATATCCGACGCCGCGCCTTTCGCGGCCCGCGATCGCGACCTTCGCAACCGTGCGCTGGTGCGCGGTTGGCTCTATGTCGTGCTCCTGGTGCTGTTTGCGCTGGTGCTGGTCGGCGGCGCCACAAGGCTCACCGATTCCGGCCTGTCGATCACCGAATGGCAGCCCATCCACGGCGTCATCCCGCCGCTCAATGATGCCGAGTGGCAGGAGGAGTTTCAGCGCTACCAGCAGATCCCGCAGTATGCCGAACTCAACAAGGGCATGAGCATCGAGGCGTTCAAGTCGATCTTCTGGTGGGAATGGGTGCACCGCATCCTGGCGCGCAGTGTCGGTGTGGTCTTCGCCTTGCCGTTGCTGTTTTTCTGGGTGACGCGGCGCATCGAGCGCGGCCTCGGCACGAAATTGCTGGGCATTCTCCTTCTCGGCGGCCTGCAGGGCGCGATAGGCTGGTGGATGGTGGCGTCCGGGCTGGCCGACCGGGTTTCGGTCAGCCAGTACCGGCTGGCGACCCATCTGACGCTGGCGGCGCTGATCTTCACGGCGACAATGGTGGTCGCGCGTGGATTGGCCCCACACTCCGAACCAGCCGCCGACCGCTCGACGCAACGCCTGGCCGGCTTTCTGGTGCTGCTGGCGCTGGTTCAGGTCTATCTCGGCGGGCTGGTCGCAGGGCTCGACGCCGGCTTGAGCTATAACACCTGGCCGCTGATGGACGGCAAGCTGGTCCCCGGCGACCTGATGCTGCTGGAGCCGGCATGGCGCAATTTCTTCGAAAACCCGAAGACGGTGCAGTTCGTTCACCGGCTTGGCGCCTACACGATCTTTGTGGTCGTGCTCTGGCACATGATCGCGACACGCCGGCGCTTGCCGGGAACGACACATGCCCGCCGCGCGACGCTGCTGTTCCTGATTGTGGTGGTCCAAGCGTCGATCGGCATCGGTACGCTATTGATGCACGTACCGCTGCACATGGCGCTGACGCACCAAGGTTTTGCGCTGGTCCTGCTCGGCTTTGCCGCGGCGCACTGGCGCGGCACCAAGGGCGCCTATCCGCTGCCCCATGAGATTGCTCTCAGAGGCTGAACCGCACCGTCCGAATCGCCGCGGCGATCGCCAGTTCGCGGTTTTCGTCGACCACATTGCGATCTTCATGGTGCCATGCAGCCGACAGGCAGCCATAGGCGATGGCGTGGTCCAATATGGTGGGCGGTGACTGGCGCAGCGTCGCCGCAAAGACTTGCGCCATGTGAGCGATCCGCTGCGGATCAATGCAGAGATCGTCGCGGTCGAGTGGGTTGTAGAACATGTTGGCCGCGTCGAAGCCGGGGTCGCCGAGAACGCCCTTCGGGTCGATCGCCAACCAGCCGCGCGGACCGCGCATGATGTTGTCGTGATGCAGATCGCCATGCAGCGGCCGCAGGTCAACTGCATCAGACAACAGCCGTTCCGCGATCTCGGCAGCTTCGCTGTAGAGGCTCTTTTCGCCGGCGGCGCGATCGGCCTTGGCCTTTTTGAACAGGCTGGAAAACCGCGTGCGCAACGGCTGGAGATCCGGCGGGGCAGGGTGCTTCGACGGTGAGAACAGTCTTGCCATCACCTCCGCCGCGATCGCGGTGGCGGCATTGTCGCCTTGATCCGCAAGCACCTGTGACAGCGAGGTTTCGCCGGCATATTCCAGCAGCATGCGATGGCCATCGCGGCCGAGCAGCCGCACTGCCCCTTTGCCGCGTCGCCAGGCGAGGAAATGCTCGCCACGCAACTCGTCCTCAACATCGTCGAAAGGTTTTAGATCCTTGACGATTGCCGGCGAGCCGTCCTCGCGAACAACCTTCCAGATGTGGCTGCTGAAGGTTTCGGCAATGAGCTCGGGCGCGCCGACCCTCCAGCGCTTTGGAAATGCCGGCGCATCCATTCAGAGGCCGAGCATCAAATCCATGTTCTGCACGGCAGCGCCCGAGGCGCCCTTGCCGAGATTGTCGTAGACCGCAAGCAGCAGCGCCTGCGCCCTGTCGTCATTGGCAAAGACGTAGAGCTTCATCCGGTTGGTGCCATTATAGGTCTCCGGATCGATCTCAGGCATGCGTTCCTGATGCAGATACGGCGCCACCTCGACCACGCCGGCATCGATGGAAGCGAAATGATCGGCGATCGCTGCATGAAGCTCGGCGCCGGTCGGCACATGGTCGAGGCCGCCGAGTTGCAGCGGCACCACCGTGATCATGCCTTGCGCGAAATTGCCGACTGCCGGCTGCATGATCGGATCGTGCGAAAGCTTGGCATAGGTCCTGAGCTCCGGCACGTGCTTGTGCTGCAGCGTCAGCCCGTAGGGCAGGAATTCCGGCGCATCCTCACCCTTGGCGACATAATCCTCGATCATCGGCCGGCCGCCGCCGGAATAGCCGGAAATGCCGTTGACGGTGACCGGAAAATCGGCCGGCAACAGCCCCGCCGCAACCAGCGGCCGCAGCGTCGCGATCGGTCCTTGCGGCCAGCAGCCCGGATTGGCGACGCGCTTCGCCGAAGCGATCTTCTTCGCCTGATCCTTGTCCATTTCGGCGAAACCATATTCCCAGCCCTCGGCGACGCGATGCGCCGTCGAGGCGTCGATCACCTTGGTGGTGTCATTGGCGATCAGCGAAACGCTTTCCTTGGCGGCCGCGTCCGGTAGGCAGAGAATCGCGATATCGGCGGCATTGAGGAACTCGGCGCGCGCTGCCGTTTCCTTGCGGCGCTCGGTCGGGATGGAGATGATTTCCAGGTCGCCGCGGTCGGCAAGCAGCGCCCTGATCTGCAGACCGGTGGTGCCGTGCTCGCCGTCGATGAAGATTTTCGGTTTCATTGCCTGCCTGAATTCCTGTTATCTCAAAGTTATATGCCGCTTGCCTGATTCAATCCGGCAACGCTGTAATTGCCCTGGTTCATTTCCTCGAGCCGGGCCTTTCGTTCGGCCAGCAGCCCGAGATAGTGCATGGCCACCATCGAGCCGGCAATTGCCGTTATATCGGCGTGATCATAGGCTGGCGCAACCTCGACGACGTCGGCGCCGACGATATCGACCTGGTTGATCTGGCGCAGCACCGATAGGATCTTTGCCGAAGACGGGCCTCCCGCGACCGGCGTTCCGGTGCCGGGCGCAAAAGCCGGATCCAGGCAATCGATGTCGAAGGTGACGTAGGTCTTCTTGCCGCCGGTACGGTCGACGATGGCGTAGGCGATGTCCGACGCACGCATTTCCTCCACTTCATGGCCATACAGGATCTTGATGCCGAACGTGTCGGGCGCATGGGTGCGGATGCCGATCTGGATCGACCGGTCGGGGTCGATGATGCCCTCCTTGACTGCACGGCCGACGAAGGAGCCGTGATCGATGCGCTTGCCGTCGTCGGGCCAGGTGTCCTGGTGTGCGTCGAACTGCACCAGAGCCAGCGGGCCATGGATGGCGGCATGCGCCTTGAGCAGCGGCCAGGTGACGAAGTGATCGCCGCCGAGCGACAGCAGGAAGGCGCCGGATTTCAGGATCTTCGCCGCTTCGCGTTCGATCGTGGCAGGCGTCTTCTGGTGATTGCCGCTGTCGAGCAGGCAGTCGCCATAATCGACCACGGCAAGCTGTTCGAACAGGTCGCGCGAAAACGGATATTGCGGATCGTTGTCGAGGATGGCCGAGGCGCGGCGGATTGCCTGCGGTCCGAAACGGGCGCCCGGCCGATTGGTGACCGCAGCGTCAAAGGGAATGCCCCACACCACCGCATCGGCGTCCTTCACGTCCTTCGAATATTTGCGCCGCATGAACGACAGGGCGCCGGCATAGGTCGGCTCGAACGACGCACCCGTCCTGGAGCGGGTGGTGAAGGCGTGATCGATGGTCCTTGGCGGCATGAAGCGATCTCCTGTGCGTCGACGCGCAACCTTATTGGACATAATTCTCAGAATTGCGACCCCTGCGGAGGATCATGGCCATTCGATCCGGTCACAAATCCTTGCTCGCCAGGCGAACCCGGCATGGCTCGCCAGGAGATTGCCTGGCAAGCAACCGAAAGTAGCCGCCAACGGCTGCTTCGGCCGGCGCTGACCTGAATTTTCCAGCATTTAGCAAGCCGGCTTCGTTCACCTGCCTGTCACGGGCATCGCTTAACCGGGGTGCGATCCCGGTACGGAGCGATTCTCGTGCGAACGACTTGTCTCATGCGAACGATTTGGCTGAGCCTTCTGCTTTCCGCGGCGCTGGCGCTCTCCCTTGGCCAGGCATCGGCAGGCGAAACGCGCGCCAGGCAGATTCTCGACCGCTTCGAGCACGCCAACCAATGGCGCGACCATGTGATAGTGGCCGCGCACCGCGCCGGCGGCATGCAATCCGGCAAGACGCTCTATCCCGAAAATTCGATCGCCGCCGTCGAGGCGTCGATCGCAATGGGCGCCGAAATCGTCGAGGTCGATATCAGGCGCTCGAAGGACGGACAATTCGTCGTCATGCATGACAGTTGGCTCGACCGCACGACGAATTGCAAGGGTGAGGTGGTCAACCGCACGATGGCCGAACTCAAGACTTGCCGGTTGGTGATCGAAGGCACCGGCGCCGTTACGGGCGAGACGGTCTCGACGTTGCGCGAGATGTTGATGACGACCAGGGACAGGATCCTGATCAATCTCGACAACAAGCTCGATACCGAAAGCCTCGTCGGCATGGTCGCGGTTGCGCGCGACCTCGGCATGGCCGAACAGGTGATCGTCAAGGAGAACCTGTGGAATGCGGAGCGGATTGCCAGTGTCAAGGCCGCCATGGACGCGATCGGCAGCGGCTTCCAGTTCATGCCGATTATCGCCGATGACGCGGTTCGCGACGCCATGTTTGCCGAGAAAGTGAGCCGAGCCTTCCCGATGCGCGCGGTCGAGATGATCAACTGGCGCATGGGATCAGAGACACTGACCGAGACCGGCGGCCCGCTGTTCAGCCCGCGCATGCGCGCGCTGGCGGTGAGGGGCGACTGGCACATCTGGGCCGACACCTATGCCATCGTCAACAAGCCGGGCGGCTTCCTCGCTGGCGGTCGCGGCGACGAGTTGGCGGTTGCGGCCAGCCTGCCGCGCGAGACCTACGGCTTCTGGGTCGAGCGCGGCGCCACCATCATCCAGACCGACGAACCGAAGGCCGCCATCAGTTGGCTGGCGGCGAACGGTTTTCGCGTGCCCTATGCCGGTGAGAAGCGCCCGGCCGAGCCGGCCAACACGGCCAGCATCAACTAGACCGGCGCGGCGAGAACTAGATCTCCCTCTTGTGGGGACGATGCCCGGCAGGGCAGAAGGTCCCGCCGACCCCAGGCCGGCAGCGCCAAACTTTCGAAGGAACCCAGAAACAGAAAACCCGCCTCTGTGGGCGGGTCGTTGGAGCCAATTAGCACCATACGGAGATTAGTAGCATAGCTGCCGGCACAAAGCAAGAACAAAATGTGGCGTAGTGGCAGAAAAATGCGACGATCCTTCAGCGTCTCGGTTGTCCCGCCTGTGAGGTCGCGCGCCTTCGCTGTCCTGCCGGCAATCTCCCCCGCAAGGGAACCCACTTGGGGGAGATTGGCTCATCACTGCCTTCGGTAATCTACCCGCAGGCCGCCATTGCCACACCATCCAGCTCCTTGATGACATCGTCCGACAATTCGAGGTCGGCAGCGGCGAGGTTCTCCCGCAGATGCGCGACGGAAGACGTGCCGGGGATCAGAAGAATGTTGGGTCCGCGGCGAAGCAGCCAAGTGAGCGCGACCTGCATGGGCGTGGCGCCGAGGCGTGCGGCGACCTTGGACAAGGTCGACGACTGCAACGGGTTGAAGCCGCCAAGTGGGAAGAACGGCACATAGGCGGTGCCGTCGCGGGCCAGATCGTCGATCGAGGCATCGTCGCCCCGATGCGCCAGATTGTACTGGTTCTGCACGCAGACGATCCTGCACATCCTGCGGCCTTCGGCGATCTGTGCAGCGGTGACGTTGCTCAGCCCGATGTGGCGCACGAGGCCCCGTCGCTGGAGCTCGGCAAGCGTCGCAAGCGGCGCCTCGATCGACCCTTCGGCAGGGCCATGCGCGTCGAACATGACCCGAAGGTTGACCACCTCCAGCACGTCGAGTCCGAGATTGTGCAGATTGTCGTGCACCGCCTGTGTCAGCTCTTCTGCCGAGAAGGCCGGCAGCCATGAGCCATCCGTGCCGCGTCGGGCACCGATCTTGGTGACAATAACGAGGTCGTCGGGATAGGGTGCGAGCGCTTCGCGAATCAACAGGTTGGTCACGTGCGGGCCATAGAAGTCGCTGGTGTCGATGTGGTTGACGCCTTGTGCAACGGCTTCGCGCAGTACGGCCAATGCCGCGTCGTGGTCCTTTAGTGGGCCGAAGACGCCTGGCCCTGCGAGCTGCATGGCGCCGTAGCCGAGCCGTCTCACCTTGCGGTCGCCGAGGATGAATGTGCCGGACTGGTCGACGCTGGACATGGTCTTTCTCCTTCAGGAACGGTGCACAGATAGACGCTGTCCGATCTCATGATAATTGGGTACAATTCGCACGGGCTGTGCGGAATGACGAACAATGCAGATTGATCTCGGGGACCTGAACGCCTTCGTGGCCGTAGCGCGCGCCAGAGGTTTTCGGGATGCGGCACGCGCCAGCGGCGGCAGTGCGTCCGGCTTGAGCGAGGCGGTGCGGCGCCTGGAGACGCAGCTCGGTGTCAGGCTGCTCAACCGGACGACCCGCAGCGTTGTCCTGACGGAAGCCGGCGAAGGCCTGCTGGCGCGGCTCGGTCCTGCCTTGACCGAGGTGGAGTCGGCCCTCGACGTAGTGAACGGCTTTCGCGACAGGCCGGCAGGTACGTTGCGCCTCAATGTGCCGGTCAGCGCGGCGCGGCTGGTACTGCCCAGCATCGTTCCGCCTTTTCTCGCCGCCTATCCGGGCATCCGGTTGGAGGTGATCTCGGAGGAGAGCTTCGTCGATGTGCTGGCGGCGGGGTGCGACGCCGGCATTCGCTATGAGGAGCGGCTGGAGCAGGACATGATCGCTGTGCCGATCGGACCGCGCGTGCAGCGCTTCGCCACCGCCGCCAGCCCGGCCTACCTGGATCGTCATGGCCGGCCGCAACACCCGCGCGACCTGCTCGGCCACGCCTGCCTGCGCGGCCGCTTTGCCAGCCGTGCGATGCCGCCGTGGGAATTCGAGCGCGACGGCGAGGTGGTGCGGGTCGACCCGACGGGGCCGCTTGTCGTGACCCTGGGCGGGGCGACTGACCTCAAAGTCGATGCAGCCATCGCCGGCACCGGCATCATCAGCCTGTTCGAGGATTGGCTACGCCCTCACTTCGAGAGCGGGGCGCTCGAACCGCTGCTTGAACCCTGGTGGCAGAGCTTCTCCGGGCCGTTCCTTTACTATCCCGGCCGGCGCCTCGTGCCGGCGCCGTTGCGGGCGTTCATTGACTTCATCAAGGACAGCCGGACCTGAGCTCTGCGCCAGGCATGAACCGCGCCGCAGGCGCGGGTGGGGTGATGCCCCTGTATGAAAAGAAAAGGCCGCCCGGAGGCGGCCTTTCGAAAACGTGTAATTGCGCAGCGCTTAGCGCTTGGAGAACTGGAAGCTCCGGCGGGCCTTCGCCTTGCCGTACTTCTTGCGCTCGACGACGCGGCTGTCGCGGGTCAGGAAGCCGCCCTTCTTGAGCACGGCGCGCAGCGCCGGCTCGTAATAGGTCAGCGCCTTGGAGATGCCGTGGCGCACGGCACCGGCCTGGCCGGAGAGGCCGCCGCCGATGACGGTGGCGACGATGTCATACTGGCCGGCGCGGTTGGCGGCGATGATCGGCTGGTTGAGGATCATCTGCAGGACCGGGCGCGCGAAATATTCGGCGAACACCTTGTCGTTGACGACGATCTTGCCGGAGCCGGGCTTCACCCAGACACGGGCGATGGCGTTCTTGCGCTTGCCGGTGGCATAGGCGCGGCCCGACTTATCGAGTTTCTGGACGTGGACGGGTGCGGCCGGCTGGGTGTTGGTATTGCCGGTGGCAGCTCCGAGTTCTGCGAGCGAGGAAAGCTCAGCCATCTTACGAAACCTTCTTGTTCTTGGCGTTCAGCTTGGCCACGTCGAGGACGACGGGCTGCTGGGCGACATGCGGATGTTCCGTGCCTGCATAGACGCGGAGGTTCTTCATCTGGCGACGGCCGAGCGGGCCACGCGGGATCATGCGTTCGACGGCCTTCTCGACGACACGTTCGGGGAAACGACCCTCGAGCAGCTGGCGCGCGGTGCGCTCCTTGACGCCGCCGGGGTGGCCGGTGTGCCAGTAATAGACCTTGTCGGTGAACTTCTTGCCGGTGAACACCACCTTGTCGGCATTTATGACGATGACGTTGTCGCCGTCGTCGACGTGCGGGGTGAAGGTGGGCTTGTGTTTGCCGCGAAGATGATTGGCGATGACAGTGGCGAGACGGCCGACGACGAGACCCTCGGCGTCGATCAGCACCCACTTCTTCACCACATCCGCAGGCTTCTGCGAAAAGGTTGCCATGGATTGTTGCTTTCGGTTCGGACCTTCAAAAGAAGGCGTTTCTTGTTGCTTGGATTGGCGAAAGGCGCTCGCCCGCGGCCAATAACAAAACGGCGGCCTTTGCGGGCCGCTGTTCCGTGAGGGCTTATAGGAGAGGACGGCGACTGCGTCAAGGCGCGTGAAATGTCGGCGAGCTATCAAAATCCAGCAAAAACAATGCCTTGGATGAAAGGTATTATTTTACCACACCATCAACCCGCTTTGGCGGGATCGAATAGGTGCCCGTTGCGTGCGCTACCGTGTGTCCCTCCGGGCTGGCGACGATGTCGATATCGAACACCATCAGGCTCTTGCCGAGCTTGAGGATGCGGCAATGGCCGTCGATCGGCCCGGCCTCGGCCTTGCGGACGAAATTGATGTTGAGACTGGTGGTGACCGAAAGCGCATCCGGTCCGGCATGCGAGAGCACGCAGACATAGCCGCCTATGTCGGCCAGCGTGAACAGCGCCGAACCCGACACGGTGCCGCCGGGACGCAAATGGCGCTCGTCGGCATTGAGTCGCACGACACAGCCGCCTGGAAACACCTCCAACGCCTCGTAGAAGGTGAACTGGTCGTTGAGTTGCGGGAAAACGGTCGCCATCAGCGCGTTGACATCAGCAGCCGTCAGCACCGGCTTGAGATTGCTGTGGGCGGGCATTTCAGTCTCCCGGTTTGCGCCCTGCATGTATGAACGCGACGTGGCGTTTCTGGCAACAGCCCATTCATTATGGCAGAAGCGGACGAGGGAGTTGGACGAAGTGAGACGGCATACTTGATTAGTCGATCCCCGCTCCGGAATCGCGGAGGAACGACCTATGGCCGAAATCGTTGCCATCAAACCTGCCGTTGCCGAAGGGCCCGTCGTCTCCAGGCTGGACAAGGGCGTGCTCCGTCTAACGCTGGCCAATCCGCCGGCCAACGCTCTTTCGCTTGCAGTGATGGCGGCGCTGATGGCGGAACTCGACCGCGCCAAGGCCGACAAATCCGTCCGCGTCATCGTGCTTGGGGCGGCCGGCAAAGTGTTCTGCGCCGGGCACGACCTCAAGGAGTTGAGCGCGCACCGCGCCGATGCCGATCGCGGCAGGGGCTTCTTCGAAAAGACGTTTTCCGCCTGCGCTTCATTGATGCAGGCGATCGTTCGCCATCCTAAGCCGGTGATCGCCGAAGTCGACGGCCTGGCGACGGCGGCCGGATTGCAGCTGGTTGCCAGCTGCGATCTCGCCATCGCCTCGCACGAGGCGACCTTCTGCACGCCTGGCGTCAATATCGGACTGTTTTGCTCGACGCCGATGGTGGCGCTGTCGCGCAACGTCTCGCGCAAGCACGCCATGGAGATGCTTTTGACCGGCGAGACGATCGATGCGGCAACCGCCAAGGAATTCGGCTTGGTCAACCGCGTCGTGCCGCGCGAATATCTGAATCAGATTGTCACCAAATACGCGCAAACCATTGCGTCCAAATCCTCCCTGGTCGTCAAGATCGGCAAGGAAGCCTTCTACGAACAGGCAGAAATGGGGCTGGCCGAGGCCTATGATTACACCGGGCGCGTCATGGTCGAGAACATGCTGGCGCGCGATGCGGAAGAGGGCATTGGCGCCTTCATCGGAAAGCGCAAGCCGGAATGGCCGGAGGAATAGGAGGCGGATATGGAACCGCGCATCTCCATCATCACCATCGCCACGGACGACGATCTTGACCGCGCCGTGCGCTTCTACGAGGCGATGGGCCTGAAGCGCCATGCCGGGATCAGCGAGGGCGTTGCCTTCTTCCAGATGGGCGGCGCCATTCTGGGCTTGTTTCCGCGCCCAAGCGCCGAAGAGGATTCAGGCGTGACCTTCAGCAAGGCACCTTCGGCCGTCTACCTTGCCTACAACACCCGCTCCGACGCCGAGGTCGATGCAGTGCTGGCGATGGCCGAGAAGGCCGGCGGCAAGATCGTCAAGCCGGCCGGGCGCGCCTTCTGGGGCGGCTGGTACGGCTATTTCGCCGATGCGGACGGGCATGTCTGGGAAGTGGCGCACAATCCGGCTTTTCCGATCGCGGAAGACGGATCGATTTCGCTGCCGGCCTGACGAGGTTCCCCTCTGGCTCATCGCAAGCCACTGACGCGGCTGTTGGCACCTCACTCCGAAGCGCTGTATGACGAGGCATGAACCACGACGCCTACGACAACGCCTATATCGCCGGCATCCTCAATTCGGTGAAGACCATCGCCATGGTCGGCGCGTCAGCCAATGACGTGCGGCCGAGCTATTTCGTGCTGAAATATCTGCTCGGCAAAGGGTTTTCGGTGTTCCCGATCAATCCCGGCCAGGCTGGCAAGGCGATTCTAGGCCAGATGACCTATGCCAGACTCGCCGACGTTCCAGGACCTGTCGATATGGTCGACGTGTTTCGCGCTTCCGCTGCCGTGCCGGGCGTTGTCGACGAGGTGCTGCGGCTCGATCCGCTGCCGAAGGTCATCTGGATGCAGCTTGGCATACGCCATGACGAGGCAGCCGCACGCGCCGAAGCCGCCGGCATCAAGGTGGTGATGAACCGTTGCCCCAAGATCGAATATGGCAAGCTGTCCGGCGAGATCGGCTGGACCGGCGTCAATTCCGGCGTGCTGTCCTCGAAGAAGCCGCTCATGCGGCCGGGATTCCAGAGTTTCGGCGTTCGCCAGAAGTAGGTAATGAATGGTGAATGGTGAATAGAAGGATTTTTCTGGAAGGCCGGCAAGGCGGCATATGAGCCGCTTGCAATCAAGGTGGCGCTGGCCGACTTTGCCATTCACCATTCACCATTCACCATTCACTATTCACCATTGAGGGAGGTTTTTCGATGGCCCGCACGCCCGGTTTCAACACGCTCGCCGTCCATGCCGGCGCCAAGCCGGATCCGGCGACCGGCGCGCGAGCGACGCCGATCTACCAGACCACCTCCTTCGTCTTCGACGATGCCGACCATGCCGCCTCGCTGTTCGGGCTGAAGGCGTTCGGCAACATCTACACCCGCATCATGAACCCGACCCAGGCGGTGCTGGAAGAGCGCATCGCGGCACTCGAAGGCGGCACGGCAGGCCTTGCGGTCGCCTCCGGCCATGCCGCGCAGGTGCTGGTCTTCCACAATCTGATGCAGCCCGGCGACAATTTCGTTTCAGCGACAAAGCTTTACGGCGGCTCGATCAACCAATTCGGCCACGCCTTCAAGAATTTCGGTTGGCAGGTGCGCTGGGCCGACACCAATGACATCTCGACCTTCGAGAGCCAGATCGACGACAGGACCAAGGCAATCTTCATCGAGAGCCTGGCCAATCCGGGCGGCGTCTTCGTCGATATCGAGAAGATCGGCGACATTGCCCGCAAGCACGGCCTGCCGCTGATCGTCGACAACACGCTGGCCTCGCCCTATCTGCTGCGGCCGATCGAACATGGCGCCGACATCGTCGTGCATTCGCTGACCAAGTTCATCGGCGGTCACGGCAACTCGATCGGCGGCGCCATTGTCGACGGCGGCACCTTCGATTGGTCGAAGTCGGGCAAATATCCGATGCTGTCGGAGCCGCGCCCCGAATATGGCGGCCTCGTCCTGCACGAGACCTTCGGCAATTTCGCCTTCGCCATCGCTGCTCGCGTGCTCGGCCTGCGCGACATCGGCGCGGCGATTTCGCCGTTCAACGCATTCCTTGTCCTGACCGGTCTGGAAACCTTGCCGCTCAGGATGCAGCGCCACTGCGACAATGCGGCGGCGGTCGCCGGATGGCTTTCCAATCATCCCAAGGTCGCCTGGGTGTCCTATCCCGGGCTGCCCAGCGACAAAAACAATGCGCTGCAGAAGAAGTACTCGCCGCTTGGCGCCGGCGCGGTGTTCACCTTCGGATTGAAGGGCGGCTATGCGGCGGGCATCAAGTTCGTCGAGGCGCTCGAACTGTTCTCGCATCTGGCCAATGTCGGCGACACCAAGTCGCTGGTCATCCACCCGGCATCGACCACGCATCGCCAGCTTTCCGACGAGCAGAAGATCAATGCCGGGGCAGGACCGGACACGGTCAGGCTTTCGGTCGGCATCGAGGACGTCAACGACATCGTCGCCGATCTGGAACAGGCTCTCGCCAAGGTTTGATCGCCATGACCACGCCGAAATTTCTTTCCGTCGGCGTCGACACCGTCGAACCGGAACTTGGCGCACCAGCGCCGGATCGCCTGATTTCGGGCGATCCGAAATTCCGCACCTGGAATGTCGAGGAACAGGACGGTGGCCTTTATGCCGGCATCTGGGAAGCAACGCCGGGCAAATGGCGCATCGAATATGATGAGTGGGAGTTCTGCCACATCCTGTCAGGGGTTTCGGTGATCGCCGAAGACGACGGCGATGCGCGCACCGTCAGGGCAGGCGCCAGCTTCGTGCTGAGGCCGGGCTTCAAGGGAAGCTGGGAAGTGCTTGAAACGACCCGCAAGGAGTATGTGATCAAGCTTTGATCTCGCATCGCGCCGGACTTTACAAAGGCGATCGATGTCCGTGTCGGAAAATCCGTATCGGCTCATCATGTCGCGGTGCTACGAAACTTCCCAGCAAATCATGACTGCCTCCGCTTCCGCGCTCCGACTAAGGCCTCATTCAGGGTGAATGTGACCGTCACGTTCGATCCGTCTCCGGCCGCGGGCCGGTGTAGCGGAGAATCCATAGCCCCTGGTTCTTGTCAGTTATGTAAATGAAGCCGCGCCGGTCCACGACCACGTCCTCGGTCTGAACAACCAGCTTGTCTTCCGGCATAGGGCCGTAGCGTCGGACTGGCTCCGGCGGGATGAAGTAGCCGACCTCGCGCGGAAGCCGAGTATTCGAGACGTCATAGACCCTGAGCCCAGCGTTGAAGTGCGCGATATAGAACAGATCGCCTTGTTTCTGGACATCGGGATGATGCTGGTGGTGGTTGATGTTGTGCGGTCCGCGCCAGCCGCCACGAGTTGTGAAATCCGAATAGGGAGCGCCTTCGGGTGGCACTGGTTCGGGCAACAGCGACAGCAGAAAGGGTTCACTGGAATCGGAAATATCGACGATCGAAGCGTGATGCATCGGACCACGTCCATAGGCGACGTTCTCCGAATTGGCGAAGGCAATGCCGCGCTCTGGAATCGGCAGCACGCTATGCACACCGAAGCGCGAATGAAACGGAGGGCTGAAGCTCAGGCCGCCGACCTGCCTCGGCCGGGAGACGTCGCTAATATCGAGCACAACGATTCCCGCCGCACCATAAGGCAAATAGACAAGATCGCCAGTGACATAAGGCGGGCCGTGCAGCGAGACATCTTCGCCCGTGCTGGCGCAGAAGGCGCCGCACATGCATTGCGGCTTCAATCGCAACCGGTAGCGATCGGCGGTCTCCTGGTCGGCGGCGGGCTTCGCAGCCGCAAAGCTCTCGCCGCCGGCCTCGTGCTGGCCCGGCACCCACCAGCGTCCGGCTTCGCGCGGATTCGAGCGATCCGAAATATCGAGGATGACGTAGATGTTGCCCCTGTAACCCGGCATGCCGGCGGCAAGGTGGACATAACGTCCACCGGGATAGAGGTTGCGATGTGTGCCGTTTCCGCCGGTGCGGTAGTGACTGAGTTGTTTCGGATTGATGGGGTCCGCGATATCCCAGATCAGAACGCCTTCGCCGAACGGTGCGTCGGGGTCACCGCCGAAATTAGCAAAGGGCTTTTCGAGGGCGGTCACCATCGTGTCGCCGGACAAATCTATTTGTAGAGTCCAAGTGTTCGTGCCGAGATAGGGCACGAACTTGACCGTCTCGGGCTTGGCCGGGTCGGTCACGTCCACGATGCTCCAGCCGGAGTGCCAGAAGTGCCCAGTGTAGAGATACCAACGTTCGCCAACCTGCCTGATCGCCATTTTGAAGGCTGGGCGATGATCGAGATCGGTATAGCCTACTGCTTCGACATTGTGGGCGAAAGCGCCAGGGGGCGCTGGCGACGAAGCTGGAACGGGTTGGGCAAAGGCCTCGCAGACAAGACCGGATTGAGATGTCGCGGCGATCGTCGCGCCGATGAGCGGCACTTTCAGCATCTGGCGGCGTGAAATCTCGGAATTTTTCAAAGCGCGTCTCCCGGATTTTGCAGCTTTCCGGATTTTGCAGATTCCGATACTTTCCGTCCAATATCGTTTGAGCCATGGGTAATTCTATTTGGGAAATTAAAGGCTGAAGATGAACCACAAGCTGATGCAGTCCTTCATGGCCGTCGCCGAAGAGCTGCATTTCGGGCGCGCGGCAGCGCGCTTGCATATCTCACAGCCGCCCCTGACAAAGCAGATCCAGCAACTGGAACAGGCGATGGGTGTGCGCTTGCTGGAACGCACCAAGCGCAAAGTCGAACTGACTGCGGCGGGGCGTGTGTTCCTTGATGAGGTTAGGGCCGTGCTTCACCAGACAGAGCAGGCGGTGGAGCTTGCTCGCAAAGCCGATCGTGGCGAAACCGGCCATCTTGCTGTCGGATTCATCGACGCGGCTATCTACAGCGTGGTGCCTTCTGTCGTCCAACGCTTCACCAAGCGCTATCCCGAGGTCGAGTTGAGCCTGACCGACCTGCGCATTCCCAATCAAGTCAGGGCTGTGGCCGAACGCCAGCTCGATATCGGTTTTGTTCATCCTCCCGTCGTTCACAACGCATTGAAGGTCGAAAGCATACTGGTCGAACCCCTGATCGTGGCCTTGCCGGAAACGCATCGGTTGGCCTCGGAAGCAGAGGTCGCGCTAGCCGACTTGGCCTCCGAAGCGTTGATTCAGTTCCCGCGCAGCATCAATCCATCCCTCTATGACGAGATCGTCGGGTTGTGCCGTTCATCCGGGTTCAGCCCGAGGATCGTTCGAGAAGCAACGCCGAAGCAGACAATCATCGGACTTGTATCCGTCGGGCTGGGCGTCTCGCTGCTGCCCGCCTGTCTACAAAATTTGCGCCGGAGCGGCGTCGTTTATCGCCCTATCCAGGGACGAACCTTGTCTATCGACACTTCAATCATCTACCGGCATGAACAACCCTCGCCGGTGCTGAAGGCCTTCCTCGACATCGTCCGCGAGACGACGCAAAAAGATTCAAATCCCGTCTCTCTTCAAGCTTCATGACCGAATTTCTGTAGGCATCCGGGATTGTTAGTGTGAGGTCCTGCTTCCGGTAGCTTCATCGTTCGATCAGCGATTATTTGGCACTCGCGACCTTGAGATGTTACTTATTTGACCGGCATTCGCCGGAGCCGGCTTTCGAAGCCTGTCGTCGGAAGCCGTCCTCAGATTCTGACGGCGAGCGTTTCCAGGCCGTGGAAATGATAGGTGTCGCGGAAGCGCGGCTGTTCGGCAAGATGCAGCTGCGGTAGCCGGTCGAACAAGGTTTTCAGCGACACCTGCAGTTCGAGCCGGGCGAGCGGCGCGCCGATGCAGAAATGGATGCCGGCGCCGAACGATACGTTCTTCTGGTCGGCACGGTCCGGCCTGAAGGCGAGGGGCTCGGCAAACGCAGTAGGGTCGCGATTGGCCATGCCGAGCAACAGCCCGATCGTCTCGCCCGGCTGGACGATGATCCCCGGCCTGGCCTCGACCTCCTGATAGACATAGCGCGTGAACATGTGCAGCGGCGCGTCGAAGCGCAGGCACTCTTCGACCGTCGCGGCTGTTGCTTCCGGTGAGGCGAAGAAGCGGCGCGGGTCGCCGCCTTGCGCAAGGATCGAGCGCACCGCATTGCCGGTCTGGTGGACAGTTGCTTCATGGCCGGCATTGAGCAAAAGGATGGCCGAGGATACCAGCTCGTCCTCCGACAGTTTCTGGCCGTCCTCCTGTGCCGCAATCAGCAGCGACAGAAGATCCTCGCCCGGCCTCTTTCGCCGCTCGGCGACGTAGCCGCGCAAAAAATTCGAAAAGTCACGCGCGGCGCGATTGGCCGTGTCCTCCGTCTCGCGGGTGCGGCCATGCATGTACATGGCGACGATCCGATGCGACCAGTCGAGCAGCTGCGGCCCCATGTCGACCGGCACGCCGAGCATCTCGGCAATGATGGTGATCGGCAAGGGAGCGGCGAAAGCCGGCAGCAAGTCGACTCTTCCTGGTTCGAAACGGTCGATCAGCTCGTTGGCCAGCGCTTCGACACGCGGCCTGAGCCGCTCGACCTGACGCGAGACGAAGGCGCGGTTGACCAGCGTTCTGAGCCGTGTGTGGACAGGCGGCTCCAGCTCCAGCATCGAATTGGCCTCGATGCCGTCGAAGGCGCTGAGATGCGCGCGATCCTGGCCGATGCCCCGGCTGTCCGGAATGCCGGCCGGGTTCTGGCGGCCGAAGCGGCGATCGCGCAGCAGCCGGTTGACGTCGTCGAAGCCGCCAAAGCACCAGAAACCAAACTCCTCCCAGAAGAAGGCGTTCGATGCGCCATGCAGGAAGGCATAGGCTTCGTAAGGGTTCTGGAAAAAAGCCGGTTCGTGCGGATCGAGCCGCAGGCGGCGGGAGGCTGGATCAAAGGCAAGATAGGGCGGCTTCAATTCGGTCATGCCAGTTCATTAGCGCGGCTTGCCAGTCTGGTGCCAGACCGTATGTTGGCCCTCCCGTGAGGTGAGCCGCCGAAGCGGTTGCGGAAGGACGGTTTTCATGAATGTGATCGTGGTCGGTGCAGGCATTGCCGGGCTTTCCACGGCCTGGTCGCTGGTCAAGGCCGGGCACCTCGTCTCGATCGTCGAGCAGGGACCGATCCCCAATCCGCTCGCCGCGTCGGGCGACCATCATCGCATCATCCGCCGCGCCTACCGGGCCGGAACGGGCTACGGCCGGCTGATCACCGAAGCCTATGAAGCTTGGGATGAGATGTGGGCCGATCTCGGTGAAACCCATCTCGATCCGCGCGGCTTCATCTGCATTTCGCGCCAGCCGGGAGACGAGGCCGAGGAATACCGAGAAGGCATGGAAGCCGGGAACTACCCGTTCGAATTGTTCGAGCCGGACGCCGCGGTCGAACGCTGGCCGTTCCTGCAGCCCGGTTCATTCCGCTATGCGTATTTTTCGCCGGACGGCGGCGCGCTGCACTGCCGCAAGATCGCTGCCGGCCTCGCCAGGTGGCTGCGCGCGAACGGCGCCAATGTCTATGAGAACAGCAAGGTGGTCGAGATCGACGCCGAGGCCGGGCATGTCGTGCTGGCGGGCGGCGAAACGATGCAGGCCGACCGGATCGTCGTCGCTGCCGGCGCCTGGGTGCTAAAACTGTTCCCGGAGCTGGATGGCGAGCTGAAAACCTGGCGCACCGCGCTCGCCTATGTCGAACCGCCGGCGGACCTGAAAGCGGTCTGGCAGGCAGCACCGGTCGTCCTCAACATTGGCGGCAGCGTCGACGGCTACGTGATCCCGCCCTCCGGCGGCGCTGGCATGAAATTCGGCTCGGGCCTGCACAGGGTGCCGACCAGCGATGCCGACTGGAACCGCCAGCCGGTACCGGGCGAGGGGGAGGCAATCCGCAACCTGTTTTCACCGCCGATCGCTCGTATCGAGGAGCACAAGGTCACCGAAGTGGTCACCTGCGCCTACACCTTTACCGCCGACGAGAAATTTCTGGCCCACCAGAAAGGCAGATGCCTGATCGTCTCGGCCTGCTCCGGCCACGGCTACAAGTTCGGCGCGGCGGTCGGCAGAAGGGTTGCGGCCTGCGTCGGCAGCGGCGATGTCGGCGGCCTGAGGAAATGGCTCAGAGCAGAGGTGGCCTGAGCGCCTAGTATCGGCAATGCCTCGGAATATGCACGCGCCGCCAGCTGGATGAGCCCTCCCTGACCACCACGCGGCGAGGCACTGTCTGATAAGACGCCGGAATGTCGATGATGCGCCGTTGCTCCGGTCGCACGAGAACCTCTTCGGCGACGCTCTCGTATTCGGCGGGGAGGACAACGCGCCGTCGGCGTTCCGGCTCAACCACGACGATTTCGGCCACGCGTTCATAGCGCGCCCTGTGCCTGACCTTGCACAGCACCTTGCGGCCATGAATGATGCGCCATTCCCAGGAATAGCCGCCGTCATTGACCCTCACGGACCGGTAGATGGTGCGGGTAGTGGCGGGCACGATCTCGTAGCTGACGCGCGCCGGTGCGATCTGCACCACGCGCTCGCGCGTCCCGTAGATCGGCGCTTCATACTGCACCTGCTGGCCGGCTGGGCTGACGAGCACATCCTCGTAGACGGTGTCGTAGACGGCCGGCCGATTGACCTGCTCGTAGCATTCGACCGCGCGTCCGCCGGCAGCCGTTTCGGACGCCATGCCGAGAACGCTGATGCCGGTAAGGGCCAAGGAAGCAACTTTCTTGATCATCGCACTCCCCCTGTTTGAACTGCGTGAAGCGAGTTCAACGTTGAATTGTAGGGCAAGCCGTGGCCGGAAAAAGCGGTTTCACCACTTTTCGTTAAGCGATGCGGTTAAGAAACTGCTAAACAACGGCCAAGCATGAGCGCCCCTTCCCACGGCAGGAGAGGGGCTGCCGGCACGGCGACAGGCGAAACTGGTTTGGAAACCTTGATTCGACTTAACCGGATGGCTAGGAGAGGCGGCCTTGCGCTAGGGTGAGCCGGCATCCTATTTACACAATAACGATCCAGAACCGATTCTGCCCGATTGCAAATCTCCGGCGCCGGAATCCCATCCTCAAAAAGGGATAGTCCATGAAGAACCCCGTCGAAACCTACATGAACCTCGTTCCGATGGTGGTCGAACAGACCAATCGCGGCGAGCGGGCCTACGACATTTTCTCGCGGCTCCTCAAGGAGCGCATCATTTTCATCACCGGCCCGGTCGAGGATGGCATGGCGACGCTGGTCTGCGCGCAGCTGCTGTTCCTCGAGGCGGAGAATCCGAAGAAGGAAATCAACCTCTATATCAACTCGCCCGGCGGCGTCGTCACCTCCGGCATGGCGATCTACGACACGATGCAGTTCATCAAGCCTGCCGTGTCGACGCTCTGCATCGGTCAGGCCGCCTCGATGGGCTCGCTGCTCTTGACGGCGGGCCACAAGGACATGCGCTTCGCCACGCCGAACGCCCGCATCATGGTCCACCAGCCTTCCGGCGGCTTCCAGGGTCAGGCTTCCGACATCGAGCGCCATGCCCAGGACATCATCAAGCTGAAGCGCCGCCTCAACGAGGTTTACGTCAAGCACACCGGCAAGAGCTACGATGAGATTGAAAAAACGCTCGACCGTGACCATTTCATGACTGCCGACGAGGCCAGGGATTTCGGCCTCATCGACAAGGTCATTTCGTCACGTGAGCCGGTCGAAGGTATTGCCTTATAGGCCCGCGGTGGCCCCGCAGTGGCAATGAGTGGCGGGATCACGCGCTTTTGGCGCAGCTTGCGGCATTTCGGCCACAATTGGCTGTTCCCTCGACGGGTGCAATTGCCTACGTTAAGGCTATGTTGATTTTCGACGGCTTAGCTTTGCGTGGGGTTGTTCGAATCATTGCCCCGTTTTCCGATTTGTGTTTCGTACGGAATGCGTTGCGGGAGCCGGGGCACTGGCGGCAGCGGATTCCCGCGATAGATTGAATATGCGCCCTTTCAACCAGACCATCGGCGGGCGGCCATGAAAGGACAGGAAAATGAGCAAGGTCGGCAACAACAGCGGTGATTCCAAGAACACGCTTTATTGCTCGTTTTGCGGCAAAAGCCAGCACGAAGTGCGCAAGCTGATCGCCGGGCCGACGGTGTTCATCTGCGACGAATGCGTCGAACTGTGCATGGACATCATCCGCGAGGAGAACAAGACCTCGATGGTGAAGTCGCGCGAGGGCGTGCCGACCCCGCAGGAAATCCTCAAGGTTCTCGACGACTACGTCATCGGCCAGCCCTACGCCAAGCGCGTGCTGTCGGTGGCCGTCCACAATCACTACAAGCGCCTCGCCCATGCCGGCAAGAACAACGACGTCGAACTGGCGAAGTCTAACATCCTGCTGATCGGCCCGACCGGCTGCGGCAAGACGTTGCTGGCGCAGACGCTGGCCCGCATCATCGACGTCCCCTTCACCATGGCCGACGCGACGACGCTGACCGAGGCCGGCTATGTCGGCGAGGATGTCGAGAACATCATCCTGAAGCTGTTGCAGTCGGCCGACTACAATGTCGAGCGCGCCCAGCGCGGCATCGTCTATATCGACGAGATCGACAAGATCTCGCGCAAGTCGGACAATCCCTCGATCACCCGCGACGTCTCGGGCGAGGGCGTGCAGCAGGCACTTTTGAAGATCATGGAAGGCACTGTCGCCTCCGTGCCGCCGCAGGGCGGCAGGAAGCATCCGCAGCAGGAATTCCTGCAGGTCGACACCGCCAACATCCTGTTCATCTGCGGTGGCGCTTTCGCCGGCCTGGACAAGATCATCTCGGATCGCGGCAGGAAGACCTCGATCGGTTTCGGCGCCATCGTCGCTTCGCCCGAGGATCGCCGCACCGGCGATGTTTTCCGCCTGGTCGAGCCTGAGGATCTCTTGAAGTTCGGCCTCATTCCAGAGTTCGTCGGCCGTTTGCCTGTCCTGGCGACGCTGGAGGACCTCGACGAGCCGGCGCTGATCCAGATCCTGACCGAGCCGAAGAACGCGCTGGTCAAGCAGTATCAGCGGCTGTTCGAGATGGAGAATGTCGACCTGACCTTCCACGAGAACGCGCTGTCGGCGATCGCCAAGCGCGCCATCGAGCGCAAGACCGGCGCGCGCGGCCTTCGTTCGATCATGGAAGCGATCCTGCTCGACACCATGTTCGAGCTGCCGGCGCTGGAAGGCGTGCGCGAAGTCGTTATTTCGGAAGAGGTGGTGTCAGGCAACGCGAGGCCGCTCTACATCTATTCCGAGCAGAAGGAAAAGAAGGGCAACGTCAGCGCCTGACGTGAGCCGGCAATGGATTTTTCTGAAACGGCGCCGCAGGGCGCCGTTTTGCTGTCGCACACCGCGTACGGCGCCGCCTAATGGCTGCGGATTGGAGGGACGGACCGTGTTGACCCTTGATCTTTACCCGCCGTGCCTCCAACTAAAGGCAGAAGGCCGTGGTGCCGAATTCTGTGCTGTAAAACTCCCGTCACAAACGGTGGTAGGCGGAACGATCCCCGGTCGTTAATATGAGATTCGCGGTTGGCCGATTGGCGGCCGCGACATGAAAGGTTGGACAATGGCCAAATTATCCAAGGCTCCCAGCGACGGCGTCTTCGCAGTCCTCCCACTGCGCGACATCGTGGTGTTCCCGCACATGATCGTTCCGCTCTTCGTCGGGCGTGAAAAGTCGATCAAGGCGCTGGAAGAAGTGATGGGTCAGGAAAAGCAGATCCTGCTTGCGACCCAGATGAATGCCGCCGACGACGATCCGGAGCCCGATGCCATCTTTGACATCGGCACGCTCGCCAATGTGCTGCAATTGCTGAAACTGCCGGACGGCACCGTGAAGGTGCTGGTCGAAGGCGCCTCGCGCGCGAAAATCGTCGCGTTCACCGACCGTCCCGACTTCCATGAAGCCCGTGCTGCGGCGCTGGTCGAACCGGAGGAGGAAGAGGTCGAGGTCGAGGCGCTGGCCCGTTCCGTCGTCACCGACTTCGAGAACTACGTCAAGCTGAACAAGAAGATCTCGCCCGAAGTGGTGGGTGCCGCCAGCCAGATCGACGACTATTCCAAGCTCGCCGACACGGTCGCTTCGCATCTTGCCATCAAGATCCCCGAGAAGCAGGAGATGCTCGCCACGCTGTCCGTCAAGGAACGGCTGGAAAAGGCGATGGGCTTCATGGAAGCCGAAATCTCGGTGCTCCAGGTGGAGAAGCGCATCCGCTCGCGCGTCAAGCGCCAGATGGAGAAGACGCAGCGCGAATACTACCTCAACGAGCAGATGAAGGCGATCCAGAAGGAGCTCGGCGAGGGCGAGGACGGCCGCGACGAGGCCGCCGAGATCGAGGCGCGCATCAAGAAGACCAAGCTCTCCAAGGAGGCCCGCGAAAAGGCGGAAGCCGAACTGAAGAAGCTGCGGACGATGTCGCCGATGTCGGCTGAATCGACCGTCGTGCGCAACTATCTCGACTGGCTGCTGTCGATCCCGTGGGGCAGGAACTCCAAGGTCAAGCAGGATCTGGCCTTTGCCCAGAACGTGCTCGATACCGACCATTTCGGCCTCGACAAGGTCAAGGACCGCATCGTCGAATACCTCGCCGTGCAGAGCCGCCAGAAGAAGCTGAAGGGGCCGATCCTGTGCCTCGTCGGACCTCCCGGCGTCGGCAAGACCTCGCTCGGCAAGTCGATCGCCAAGGCGACCGGCCGTGAGTTCATCCGCATGGCACTGGGCGGCGTGCGCGACGAGGCCGAGATCCGTGGTCACCGCCGCACCTATATCGGCTCGATGCCCGGCAAGGTCATCCAGTCGATGAAGAAGGCAAAGAAATCCAACCCGCTCTTCCTGCTCGACGAGATCGACAAGATGGGCCAGGATTTCCGCGGCGATCCGTCATCGGCTTTGCTCGAGGTGCTCGATCCCGAGCAGAACTCGACGTTCATGGACCATTACCTCGAGGTCGAATACGACCTGTCGAGCGTGATGTTCGTGACGACGGCGAACACGCTGAACATCCCTGCGCCCTTGATGGACCGCATGGAGATCATCCGCATCGCCGGCTACACCGAGGACGAGAAGATCGAGATCGCCAAGCGTCACCTGATGCCCAAGGTGATCCGCGACCACGCGTTGCAGCCGAAGGAATTCTCCGTCGGCGAGGACGCGATCCGCGGCATCATCCAGACCTACACCCGTGAAGCGGGCGTCAGGAGCCTGGAGCGCGAGCTGATGAAGCTCGGGCGCAAGGCGGTGACCGAGATCCTGAAGACGAAGAAGAAGACGATCAACATCACGGCGGACAATCTTGCCGATTATCTTGGTGTTCCGCGCTTCCGCTTCGGCCAGGTCGAGAGCGACGATCAGGTCGGCGTGGTCACCGGGCTCGCCTGGACGGAAGTCGGCGGCGAGCTGTTGACGGTGGAAGGTGTCATGATGCCCGGCAAGGGCCGCATGACCGTGACGGGCAATCTGCGCGACGTTATGAAGGAATCGATTTCGGCGGCGGCGTCCTATGTCCGCTCGCGGGCCATCGATTTCGGCGTCGAGCCGCCGCTGTTCGACAAGCGCGATATCCACGTCCACGTGCCGGAAGGCGCAACGCCCAAGGACGGACCGTCGGCTGGCGTGGCGATGGCGACGGCGATCGTCTCGGTGCTGACCGGAATCCCGGTCAAGGCCGATGTGGCGATGACCGGCGAGATCACGCTGCGCGGCAGGGTGCTGCCGATCGGCGGCCTCAAGGAGAAGCTGCTTGCCGCACTTCGCGGCGGCATCAAGAAGGTGCTGATCCCGGAAGAGAACGCCAAGGATCTGGCGGAGATTCCGGAGAACGTGAAGAGCGGCATGGAGATCATTCCGGTCTCACGGGTTGGCGAAGTGTTGCGCCATGCGCTGGTGCGCATGCCGGAACCGATCCAGTGGGTTGAACCCGTCAATGCGCCGGCCGTGGTCGATGTCGGGGACGAAGCTGGTAAATCGCTGGCGCATTAGCTCTTGCTAAAGTTGCAATGCACAAAGAGAGAGCCGGGCCTTGAGCCCGGCTTTTTCATGTGAAGAACCCCGGATTTCCGGGCTTTTTCGACTTTCCCGGCGCTTTTCGACTTGGTTGCCGGAGCGCTTCTTTCTAAAGTCCGTTTCCTGCCGGATGAGTCGAGTGTTCCGGTTTTCTCATGGAAGGGAATTTTTATGAACAAGAACGAACTGGTGTCCGCTGTCGCCGATGCCGCGAGTATTTCGAAGGGTGACGCGCAGTCGGCGGTTGATGCGGTGTTTTCCGTCATCACCGGCGAACTGAAAAAGGGCGGCGATGTCCGGCTTGTCGGCTTCGGAAATTTCACCGTGTCACAACGCGCCGCGTCGACCGGCCGCAATCCGCAGACCGGTGCGGAAGTGAAGATCCCGGCGCGCACCGTGCCGAAGTTCTCGGCCGGCAAGGGCCTCAAGGACGCGGTCAACTAAGCGCCTCCTTAAGTCTTTCAGAGAAAAGAAAAGCCGGTATATCCGGTTTTTCTTTTCTGTGCCCGCAACGTCGTTGGAAAGGCGGCACTATGCCGTCGGCGCATCCGCGCGCATCAAGCCTTCTGTCTTGAGATCGGCCCACAGCGCCGATGGCGGTTTCGCGTCGAGCAGCGAGCGATTGCTTTCGACTTCGCCCGGCCGCTGGCCGCCGGGGATTACCGAGACGACGGAAGGATGCAGCAGCGGGAACTGCAGCGCCGCCTCGATCAGGCGCACGCCGTGGCGCTTGCAGACGGCCTCGATGCGGGTGACGCGGTCGATGATGTCCTGCGGCGCCTCCGAATAGTTGTAGTAGGCGCCGGGCTTCGGCCCGGTTGCCAGGATGCCGGAATTGTACGGCCCGCCGAGAACGATGCCGATGCCGCGTTGCTGGCATAGCGGCAGGAAAGACTGCAGCGCTTCCTGCTCCAGCAGCGTGTAACGCCCGGCAAGCAGGAACAGATCGAAATCGCCGCGCTCGGCCAGCGTCTGGGCAACCTGCCACTCGTTGATGCCGCCGCCGAACGCCTTGATCACGCCCTGATCGCGCAATGCCAGCAATCCGTAGTAGCCGGAGCTCATGAATTCCTGAATGCGCTGGTCCGAGGCTTCCTTGCTGCCATGGGTGAAGATGTCGACATCATGCACGAAGAGGATGTCGATGCGGTCGACGCCGAGCCGTTCCAGCGAGGCTTCGAAGGAGCGCATGACGCCGTCATAGCTGTAATCGTAGACCTCGCGGCGCGATGGGGTGTCGAAGAATTTGCCAATGCCGGTGCGCTGTTCCGGCGGGCAGGCGCGCATGATGCGCCCGACTTTGCTGGACAGCACGTAGTCGTCACGCTTCTTCGAACGCAGGAACGGATTGAGCCGCGTTTCGGCAAGGCCCAGCCCATAGAGCGGCGCGGTGTCGTAGTAGCGGCAGCCGACCCGCCATGCCGCCTCCAGCGTAGCATTGGCATCCTCGTCGGAGACGGCGCGGTAGAGATTGCCGAGCGGCGCAGTGCCGAAGCCGAGCTCGGTGAAGGTGATGCCGCCATTGCCGATGCGGTCGAAATGCCGTGTCTTCATAGGCCGTCGTTTCCTCATTTGCGATTTGCCGTGACACTATCACGGCTGTGGCGCATCAAAAGCACTGCGTGTCGTTGGACACCGATTTTCGCGGTGATAGCATGAGTGAAAACAAGCTGTTCGGGGCAGATGTGACTGAGATATTCAAATGGTTCTCCGGCACCGGCAAGCTGGTGCAAATGTCATGACGGACGCCGGCGAAAACCTGTTTGGGATTGCGCTGAGCGAGCTTGGCACCGTGCTGGAGCGTATCGACGCAAGCCGCATCGACGCGGCTTGCGCCATCCTGGCTGGCGCGAAAAAGATCGTCACCTATGGCTGCGGCCGCGAGGCGATGCAGGTCAAGGGTTTTGCCATGCGGCTCTACCATCTCGGTCTGCCGGTGTCGGTCGTCGGCGACATGACCACGCCGCCGCTGGGCGAGGGCGATGTCTTCCTCGCAAGTTCCGGCCCGGGTGAGACGTCGACGGTGCTGACCTTGATGCAGGTCGCGCGCGAGGCCGGTGCCACAGTCCTGCTGCTCACCGCGCAAGCCGACAGCACTGCCGCGAAGCTGGCCGACTTCACACTGCTTATCCCGGCTCAGACCATGGCCGACGACCAGGGCCCTGAAAAGACATCCGTCCTGCCGATGGGCTCGGTTTTCGAAGGCGCGCTGTTCGTCCTCTTCGAAGTGATGGTGCTGAAGCTCAGGGATCTGACCGGCGTCTCACCGGAAGCGATGCGCGCCCGCCACACCAATATGGAGTAGGTGTCATGCGCTACGAATTGATGCTGCCGCATCAGATACGCAAGGTGATCGCCGAAAACTGGCCGGTCGTGTTGCCGCTGGGTGTGCTTGAATATCACGGCGAGCACATGGCCGTCGGAATGGACACGCTGGCGGTGGTCAAGAGCCTGGAACTGTTCGAAAAAGAAGCCGAGATCGTCATTCTGCCGCCCTTCCATTACGGCGCGGCGAGCTATGCTGTTGCAGCACCGGAGGGCAGTGGTTCGCTGCAGGTCGGCGGCAATGTGCTGGCGCCATTTGCGGAAGAACTGTTCTACAGCCTGCTGCGCATCGGCTTCCGCAACATCCACGCCGTCATTCACCACCAGACCGAAAATTTTGCCGCCGGCATGCCGACCGATCTCGCCTTCAAGGCCGCCGGCCGGCAGGCGATCTTCCGCTTCCTGGAGAAAGAACGTGGCGAAGGCTGGTGGGGCTCTCCGGCTATGGCCGACTATTATGCCGAGCACGCCGAGGGCAGCAATTTCTTCAACTGGGTGCGGGTGCATCCACTGATGCCGGCTTCAATGCACAGCCGGTACCCGTTCGACCATGCCGGCACCGGCGAGACGTCACTGATGCTGGCGCTGTGCCCGGAAGCGGTGGATGCCGGCCGCTTCGCCGACAACACCGGCTGGTACACGGCAAGTGCGCCCGAAGCCTCGGCGGAATTGGGGCAAAAAGGGGTTGCCATGATCCTCGAGCATTTGCGGGCAACACTTTCGGGTTAGCGCGCTTTTCCCTTCTCCCACAACAAGGGGAGAAGGGAGAACCGGCGCAGTTATTTCACCGCGCCCGCTGTCATGCCCATGATCAGGTAACGCTCGAGCGCGATGCCGATGACGGCGAGCGGTGTGATGGCGGCGGTGGCAAGCGCTGCCATCGACCACCAGTTGATGCCTTGTGAGCCGGTCTGGCTGGCCACCATGACAGGAATGGTCTTTGCGTCGGTCGAGGTCAAAAGCGCGGCGAAGAAATACTCGTTCCAGCACAGCACCATCGCCAGGATGAAGGCGGCGACCATGCCCGGCAGCGCGATCGGCATGACGATGCGCAAGAAGGCGCCCCAGATCGACAGGCCGTCGACGAGTGCTGCCTCCTCCAGCTCCACCGGGATGGAGTTGAACTGGTCGCGCATGATCCAGATGACGATCGGCAACACCATCAGCGTGTAGAGCAGGATCAGCCCGACGCGTGTGTCGAGCAGGCCGACCTCCCGGTAAAGCACGAGGAAGGGCAGGGCCAAAACCACCGGCGGCAGGATCAGCTGCGACAGGAAGAAGAAGGAAATATCCTCGTTCCTGAACCAGGCGAACTTGTAACGATAGCGGGTCAGCCCGTAGGCGGCGAGGCTGCCGATGACGATGGCGAGGGTCGACGCGCCGACCGAAGTGATGACCGAATTCATGAAACGCTTGATGAATTCGTCGCGCACAGTCGACGTCCGAAAGATCGAGTCCGGCGACAGGCCGAGCGAACGCCAGCCCTTCCAGTCGGGCCGGAAGTCGACGAACGGGATCAGATGGCCCTGGGTGACATCGACCGCGGTCTTGAACGAGGTGGTTATCGTCCAATAGATCGGGAACAGGCAGATGAAAGCCCAGAAGATGAGGGCGCCGTAGATGAAGACGCGGTTGGCGACGAAGCTCGCCGGCGAGCGGATTTCGGAGGCGGCAAAGTCGGTGGTTTGAACGCTCATCTTGCCGGCCCGATCAATTGACGTTGCGCACGAAGCGGCTGGCGAACTTCAGCAGCCAGGTCACGAACACGATGATGATGATCAAATAGGCCATCGCCAGCATCGTGCCGTAGCCGACGTTCGAGCGGTCGCGATATTCGCGGTAGATGAAACTGGACACCGAATCGGTCGCGCCGCCTGGCCCGCCGGAGGTGACGGTGATGATGATGTCGGCGAGCTTCAGCTTGAAGATGATGCGCAGGATGACCGCTGTCACCGACACCGGCAGCATCAGCGGGAAGGTGACCTGCCAGAAGGTCTGCCAGGCAGTCGCGCCATCGACACGCGCTGCCTCGAGCACCTCGCGCGACATCGCCTGCAGGCCGGCGAGCAGCATGATCATCATGAACGGGATGAACGTCCACGCGTCGAGCACCATGATCGAGATGCGGGCGGTGATCGGGTTGGAGAAGAAGGCCGGGTTTTCCCAGCCGAGATGCCGTGCCAGCGTCGCGGCGGGCCCGAAGCGGTATTCCATCAGCGACTTGCCGATCATCCACGACACCGCCACCGGCGACAGCATCAGCGGCATGAGAAACACGACGCGGAAGAATTTTCGTGCCCTAATCTGCGCGTTGAGCAGCAGCGCCAGGCCGAAGGCGATGACATATTCGACGAACACCGCCAACACGTAGAGCACCATGTTGAACAGCGCATTGCGATAATAGGCGTCGTTCAGCATCTGCCAGAAATTGTCGAGCCCGTTGAACTGCCGTCCGCTGAAGGAACTGAGGTTCCAGTCGGTCAGCGCGATGTAGAAGCCGAACAGCGTCGGGAAGATCACCATGGCAATGGTAAACAGCAGCGCCGGCAGCAGGAACAGCGCGCGCTGGCCGTCCTCGCCGCGCGTCAGTACCTGGCCGATGCCGAGCGCGACACCCCACAGCACATAGGCGTAGACCACCGGCCGCCAGGTGTCGAAGCCGATAGTGTCGACCTCGCTCTTGTAGAGGATTTGCAGCGCGATCACCGCCAGAAGGCCGAGCGTTGCAGCAGCCATCAGCGCCCAGCCAAGCCGTTTGCGGCTCCGCGGTATCAGGTCGGATGGCACGGCGCCTGCCGGCCATTCACTTGTCGACAAAGTCTGGTCACCCAGGGTCCGGTCAGCCACGCGTCTTGCCCGTTCACAGGAGGCTCGATGATCCGGCTGAGCCGGTCGAGGCCAAGTCGGTCAAGGGGAGGTCCGGCGGCCGTGCGCTGCCGGACCAAGTTTCACGATCTCAGCCTACATGCCGAGCGAGGCCTTGTAGAGCTTGACCTGGTTGTCGCGCCCGATCTGGTCGGTCAGCTTCTCCCAGGCGGCTGCGATGGCGTCGGCGCCTTCCTGCGCCTTCATCTTGCCGGCAAAGGTGTTGGCCAAAATGTCCTCGGCAGCGCTGTAGTACTGGAAGATGCCGGGGATGCGCGGCTCGATCGCCGCGTTCGGATGGTTGTAGCTGTCGGCTTCCGACTTCAGATACGAGGTGATGAACGCCTCGTCGTAGCCCGCCGCCACCCATTCCGGAATGTTGAAATGCGAGTTGCGATAGGGCTGGAAACCCGACGGATAGGCCGCGCACCAGAGCGACAGGTCCTTGCCGCCGAGATGGGCAGCGGCAGACCATGCCGCCTTCTTCTTCTTTTCGTCGCTGTCGACACGGGCCATGACATAAACGCCCCAGCCGAGATAGGCGCAGTTTGGCGCATGGTTCGGCCCGCTGGCGAGCTTGTCCCACTGCCCGGTCTTGGAGTTGTAGACGTCGTCCGAGCCCGGCAGGATCGAAAAGCCGGTGATGTCGCCGACGACCGAGGAATCGTTGGTCTTGACGTTCGAACCGACGTCGCCCCACCAGGTGACCATCGAACCGGTGCCTGCCAGGAATTGCTGGAAGGCGGTGGTGTTCGGGTCGGCATTGATCTGGTCGGCGGGTTCGGAGGGCAGGGCATCGATGACGTCCTGGATCGCCCGCACCCATGCCGGATTGTTGACGCGCGGCTTCATCGTGTCGGCATCGAACAGCCAGGCCTTGTCATCGGGATGCTTGGCGTAGGCGCTGGCGCGGCTGCCGAGGAAATAGAAGCCGAAACCGCCCCAGGGCTTGGGCGCATCGAGGTAGCCAAAGACATCCTGGCCCTTCACCTGCTTGCCCTTGAGGAATTTCGTCACCGCCTGCACCTGCTGCCAGGTCTTCGGCACGCCCCATTCGCCTTCTCCGCCGCCGTCCTTCCAGGCCTTGGCGAGGTCGGCATCGGCAAACACGTCGGTGCGGTAGTTGAAATTATGTGCGTCGCCGTCAACGGTCACGCGATATTGCTTGCCGTCCCATGTGCCCACCGGCGGCTGCAGATAGGCCACGACATCCTTCATGTCGATCTGGTCCTTGACCCAGTCCGGCATCTCGGAGGTGAGACCCTTGCCGCAGACGTCGCCTTCGAACGGTGCCCCCATTTCGATGATGTCGAAATCGACGGTGCCGGTCGCGATCGACTGCTGCAGGCGGGCGTTGTAGTCAGCCTGCGCCAGGTCGATCCAGTTGATCTTGGCGCCGGTATAGGTCTCCCACGGCTTCAGGAAGCCGCGAAACAGCACATTGTGCAGGTTCTGGTTGTTGAGGCCCATGAAGGTGAGTTCGACACCGGCGAATTCGCCTTCCTTGACATTGGCCTTGGTGGCGCCAAGGCAAAGCTCGCCGACCTGCTGGAAGTCGGCATCGGTCGGCTGACCCTTGCCGACACCCGGGATCTGCAGGATCTGCGCACGCAGGTCGTCGGCGGCCGCAGCCGTGCGCGTCAGCGCACCAAGTCCGGCGCTTGAGGCCGCCGCGAGGGCGGCCATGCTGGCCGCTCCCTTCAGCACGTCGCGGCGGGTGGCCCCGGCGCGGACAAGTTGGTTATAAAGGCTGACTTTCATTTCGTTCCTCCCAGAAGGTCAATTGTGAATTGGTTCAGATGGTGGAGCGCCGATTATGTTCCCCAACGACAGCGACTCCCGTAAATAGCGGCCCGAATTCTCCCTCCCGCGACGCTTGGCATTCAGTGCCGGACAAGCGTACCGGTGCGCCCGGAACAGGGTCATAAGCCGGACACTGTCACTATTCGCACAACGAAGTGCGGTGTCAACGTGAATGGGTTTTTTATCTATAAGAGACTGACTTGCCCTCGCCGTTTGCGTTGTTTAGCTTCACGGCAACTGAAGGGGGAATGATGGCTCAAGTCGCGATCCGCAATGTGGCCAAGGCGTTCGGAACCGTCAAGGTTCTGCACGATGTCAGCGTCGACATCGCCGACGGGCAGTTCGTGGTGCTGGTCGGGCCTTCCGGCTGCGGCAAGTCCACGCTGCTGAGGATGGTGGCCGGGCTGGAAACGGTCTCCGGCGGCACCATCGCCATCGGCGAGCGCGTCGTCAACCATCTGCCGCCGGCCAAGCGCGACATCGCCATGGTGTTCCAGAACTACGCGCTCTATCCGCACAAGACGGTCGAGCAGAACATGGCCTTTGCTCTCAAGCTGCGCAAAACCGACCCGGCGGTGGTCACTGAGCGGGTCAAGCGCGCCGCCGACATCCTCGACCTCAATCCCTACCTCAAGCGCTATCCGCGCCAGCTCTCTGGCGGCCAGCGCCAGCGCGTCGCCATGGGCCGCGCCATCGTGCGCAACCCGCAGGTGTTCCTCTTCGACGAGCCGCTCTCCAATCTCGACGCCAAGCTGCGTGTCCAGATGCGCACCGAGATCAAGGAACTGCACCAGCGGCTGAAGACCACCACCATCTACGTCACCCACGACCAGATCGAGGCCATGACCATGGCCGACAAGATCGTGGTGATGCGCGACGGTCGCATCGAACAGGTCGGCGCGCCGCTGGAATTATTCGACCGGCCGGCCAACCTGTTTGTCGCCGGCTTCATCGGCTCGCCCTCGATGAACCTGCTCAAGGGCGTCGTGCGCAAGGGCGACAAGCCCGTCGTCGAGATCGCCGGGACGCCGTTCCCGATTGCGGCGACCAGTGCCGTCGAGGATGGCCGTAATGTCGTCTACGGCGTGCGGCCCGAGCATCTCGAAATCCATCCCGATGGTGTTCCGGCGAAGATTTCGGTGGTCGAGCCGACCGGTTCCGAGACTTTGGTGTTCCTGCGCTTCGGCGAGGGCGAGATGGTGGCGCTGTTCCGTGAGCGCCACGACTTCAAGCCGGGCGACACACTGCACCTGAAACCGCGGCTCGACCAGGTGCATCTCTTCGACGCAGAGACCGGCAAGCGTCTCTGATTTCGCCCCAGCAAACTTCGCGAGGAATACCATGCTCAAAGGAATCAATCCGCTGCTCAATGCCGATGTGCTGCAGGCGCTGCGGGCGATGGGCCACGGTGACGATCTGATTATCGCCGACACCAATTTCCCGTCCGATTCGGTGGCGCGCCAGACCGTGCTTGGCCGGCTGCTGCGCATCGATGCGTCGGCGGCCGACGTGGTCAAGGCGGTACTGTCGCTCTATCCGCTGGACACCTTCGTCGACGACGCAGCCGCGCGCATGGAGATCGTCGGCAAGCCGGACGACATTCCCGCCGTGCAGCAGGAAGTGCAAAAAGAGATCGATGCCGCCGAGGGCAAGGCCTGGCCGATGATCTCGGTCGAGCGCTACGCCTTCTACGAACGCGCCAAGAAGGCCTATTGCGTCATCCAGACCGGCGAGCGCCGCTTCTATGGCTGTTTTGCGTTCCGCAAGGGCGTCGTGCCACCGGATGCGGAGTAGCGGCATGCCGGCGAAACCGATCGTCATGAAGCCGGTTGTCATATTGGGCGTCTTCGTCGCCGATACGGCCTACCGCGCCGCCCGCCAGCCGCGCATGGGCGAGACGATCCTGGGCACGTCCTTCACGCTCGGCCCAGGCGGCAAGGGCTCGAACCAGGCGGTGGCAGCCGGCCGGCTCGGCGCCGATGTCACCTTCCTTACCCGCCTCGGCGTCGATCCCTTTGCCGATATGGCGAGACAGACCTGGTCGCGCGCCGGCGTGAAGAGCGCCGTCATCGACACGCCGGAAAGCTACACCGGTGCCGCCTATATCTTCATCGAGGAGACGAGCGGCAACAACGCGATCATCGTCAGCCCTGGTGCGGCGATGCTGATCTCGCCCGCCGATATCGAGGCAAATGCCGGCCTGATCCGCGCGGCCGGCGTTTTCGTCACCCAGCTCGAACAGCCGATCGAGGCGGCGCTGCGGGCGCTGGAGATCGCGCGCGGGGCAGGGGTGACCACCATCCTCAACCCGGCGCCGGCGGCCAGGCTTCCGGACCGTATCTACACGCTGTGCGACTATGTCACGCCGAACGAGACTGAGGCCGAGGAACTGACCGGCATCAAGGTATCCTCCATCGACGATGCCCGCCATGCCGCCGACAGCCTGCTCGAGAAGGGCGTGGGCGCTGTCATCGTGACGCTCGGCGAAAAGGGCGCGCTGCTGCACACGGCCGACCGTTCCGAGCATGTCGCAGCGGTCGCCGCCGGCCCGGTGGTCGAGACCACAGGCGCGGGCGACGCCTTCAACGGCGGCCTGGCTGCCGCGCTGTCGAGGGGGATCGAACCTCTGGAAGCGGTGCGCTTCGCTTGCGCCGTCGCAGGCATTTCGGTGACGCGCCCGGGCACCGCGCCGTCCATGCCGACGCTGCAAGAGGTCGAGGCGCTGCTCGCCGAGGGGTGAGACCGTATGGATTAGATCATGAACGAAGACGGTTTTTGACAAATCAACGTCGACATTTCTCCGACACCAGGGGCCGTGGCCCGAAGGAGAAATGGCGCGAGTGACGGGGCTCGAACCCGCGACCTCCGGCGTGACAGGCCGGCACTCTAACCAACTGAGCTACACCCGCGCATGGACGAGCACGTGTCAGCCGTGTTCGTCGTTGGGGCGGTGGATAAGGGGTAAGCCACCGGGTGTCAAGCGGACCCGGACAGCATAACAGCAAACAGGAGAAGGTTTTTTGACAAGCCGAACTTTGTTGCCGAAACCGGCTCCCGGCCAAGCCACTCGCCGCTCATTTGGCCTTGCGAAGCCGGTCCTAACTGCTTAAAGGTCCGGCCCGGGGCGGGCGATTAGCTCAGTTGGTAGAGCGCTTCGTTTACACCGAAGATGTCGGCGGTTCGAGCCCGTCATCGCCCACCATTTTCCTCGATGTGTTCAGTTTGGGCTACACCGCTCAAGCTGATCGCCCAGGTGAGACGCATCCGACCACTGTGCTACTCGGACTTTGGTCTGATTCGAACTGTCTTTCCGCAGGGACTTAAGTCTGATCTGCTTGCCTCTCATGAGGGAAACGATTGCCGAAAGCTACAACTTGCAGTATCTCAATTGCGTATGGGCATGGGCGGGAGCGAAAATATTCCTGGATGGCTTGTGAGTCATCTTCCGGACGATCCCGTGATCGCAGGAGATCTCGCGGATAAGATATCGAAGGACGCTGAAAAAAACCGGCTTCCAGGCGAACGGGTTGTGAAGACAACCCGTAACGAAGAAGACACCTTCAAGAAAGAACAAGTCGAAGCTTATCCCGACGCCGCGGTTGCAGGAGTCTTTGCCAGCGGTTCATTCCTCGCCCTGTTGGTATTAGCCATTTATCTGCTTTATGTGCTCTCGATTGTGGCCGGGGGAACGGTCGCGGATGTTCCCCTGCCGCCTATACTGAACTAGTAGACGCTCCGCCAACACTCGAATTAGCCCCGCACCGTGTTGATGCTGGTGACTTTCGTGTCTGCGGTGGAGCACGCGACGAAGGTTTCGTTCCCGCGGCAAAGGTGTTCACGCGGGGCAACTGGCTGCTGCAGAACGGCAGCATTGTACTTCCATAGGCCTCCCGGTTCTTTGCAACTTGGGCGATTGGCTTGTCGCAGATCAGCCTGCAAGCGCCGGAGCGTGAGCAATCCGTTTCGCCACATAAACACAACGCTTCGATGAATCAGCGTCCTGCACCACCTCAAATCCAATCGCCTTGTAGAACCTTAGCGCACCATCGTTCTCCGGCATGACTTCGAGGTGGATGCCGGTCGAGCCGCTCGCGGCAAGCCCCTGCTCGAGGAAGGCCATCGCGCGCCTGCCGATGCCTTTCCCGCGCGCTTGCGGCAACAGGTCGATATGGCCATGCGACGGATAGGCGGTCAGCGCAGGCGGAACAGCGAAATCGGGATGATGGACCCGATGCCGCGCCCAGTCGCTGCCGCGCCAGCGCGAGCTGTCGGGTCCCGGGTCTGCCACGCGCCGCTGAAGGTCGGGATACCAGTCTGATGCCAGGCTGGCATTGAAAGCGCTCGTATCGGCCGCGCCAAGCAGGTAGCCGGCCGCACCTGCGGGACTATCGATAATGAAGGCCAGCTCGGGTTCGAGCACCTGGTAGGGAATAGTGTAGAGGAGGCCGAGCAGTTCCGGGTCGTCCTCGCGGCCGCTGGCGTCCTTGCCGGCATCGCCGGTCTTGAGACAGATCATCGCAAGCGCTGCACGATCGGCGGTGGTCGCCCGGCGCAGGAAGAAACCGCCGCCGAAATCGAGGATCATGGCGGCAGCAGCCGGAAATCCTTGCCCTCGGGCAAAAGCTGCCCGCCGTCGACGATGATGGTCGTGCCCGTGATGTAGCTGGCATCGTCAGAGGCCAGGAACAGGAAGGCATTGGCCACATCGCGAGGGCTGCCGAGACGGCCGAGCGGGATGGCGTCTTCCATGTTCTTGATGAAGGCCGCACCGCGATGCTGCTCTATGCCTTCAGTGAGGATGTTGCCGGGCTCGACGCCGTTTACTGTAATGCCGTAGCCCGAGAATTCGAGCGCAGCCGAACGGATCAGCCCATTGATGCCGGCCTTGGTCGCTGAATAATGGCCGTGGCCGGGGCTGGTGACATGCGGGCCGGTGATCGAGGAGGTGAACAGCATGCTGCCAAAATGCTGTGCCTTCATTGGCACCAGTGCGGCGCGAGCAGCGATGAAGCTGCCGCGCAAGTTCACCGCCATGACCCGGTCCCAATCGTCGGGACTGGTGTTTTCCAGCAATTGCCAGGGATAGATTCCGGCATTCTGCACCATGATGTCGAGTCGGCCGTGACGGTCGAGCGCCAGTGCAACAGCAGCCTCGGCATCAGCCATCTGCGAGATGTCGGTGCGGATGAAGGCGGCGCCGAGTTCGTTCGCGGTCGCTTGCCCCGCCTCGGCCTCGGTGTCGGCCAGGACCAGCTTCGCGCCCTCTTCGGCAAAACGCTGTGCGATGCCCTTGCCGATGCCACGTGCGCTGCCGACGATCAGCGCGACCTTATCTTCCAGACGGCCGGTCATGCGAGCCTCTGGCGGATGGTTTGCTTGAATGCGTCGAGCAGCACCGCGGCGAGGACGAGCAGGCCGTGGATCACCTGGGTGAAGTTGGCCGGCAGGCCCATCAAATTGATCGCCGTGTTGATGGCCGAGAGCAGCAGCACGCCGGCATAGACGCCGGGCAAGGTGCCGACGCCGCCCTTCAGGCTGACGCCGCCGATGACGACTGCGGCGAAGGCATTGAACAACAGGCCGACGCCGAGATTAGCTGTCGCGCCGGAGGTGCGGATCGCCAGCACCCAGCCGGCAAGGCCGGCGATGGCGCCGGCGAGAACGAAGGCTATGACCAGGTTGCGGTTGACCCGGATGCCGGCGCGAAAGGTCGCCGTCTCGTTGCCGCCGATCATGACCAGGTGCCGGCCGAAGGGCGTCTTGGCCATGATCAGCGAGAACACCACGAAACACGCAATGGCGATCCAGGCAGTCAGCGGCAGGCCGCCCAGGCGCTGGATGCCGAACCAGCGGATTGCCGGCGTAAGGTCCTGCGCCGAGCGGCCGCCGGAGATAACCAGCACCAGGCCGCGCACCCAGATGTAAGATGCCAGGGTGATGATGAAGGCGCTCATCTTGACCCTGACCACCAGGTAGCCATTGAAGGCGCCGATGAGGCCGCCGACGGCAAGCGCGATGAGCAGCGAAACCGGAACCATCAGCCATTGCGGCTGCAACTGGATGCCAAGGCCGATGCCCGACGAGCAGAACAGGATGCCGACCGCCATGGCGCTGAGCGCCGCCACCGATTCGACCGACAGGTCCATGTGGCCGGCGATGATGACCAGCGCCAGGCCGATCGACATGACGCCGAGCACGCTCGACGCCTCGATGATGTTGGCAAAAATGCCGAGCTGAAAATAGTTCGGGATGAGGATGGAAAAGACCACCAGCACGAAGACCAGCATGAACCAGACAAGATTGTCGAGGATGAACTCGAGGGTTTGGCGCGTGCGGGGGTTCATCTGCGGATCCGGTTGGCGCATGACCCCGAAAACCATTCGTCCTTCGGAAAGATCAGGCGCGGTTGAAAATTGCTGCAGCATACCCGTGCGCGTCCGTTTGAACGCACTGAGGCTGCAGGGCTGGGCTCCGGGCCGGCATGGCCCGGAGCTTCTGGCGAGTTTGCTATTCGACCGGCTTTATGGTTTCGGTCGGCGGCTTCATGTTGCCCCAGAACGCCGGGTTATCGACATTTTCCTTGGTGATCGCAGCGCCGGGGATCTTGATGTTCGGTCCCCACGCTTCCTTGGTCAGGGTTGATTTCAGGCCAAGCACATCATATTCGCCGGGCTTGATCTCCTGCTTGTTGACCACCTTGTCCATGAACATCGCGACCGCCGCGGCCTGGGCGTAGAGCGGCTGCTCGACTTCGACATTGAGCCAGCCCTTGCGGATCAGGTCGAGGCCGACCGGAGCGCCGTTCGAGCTCATCAGCATTACGTCGCCCGGTTTCTTGCCGGCGGCCTCGAGCGAGGCAACGGCAGCGACCGAAAGATGCGCGGCATGGCTGAAGATCAGGTCGATGTCGGGGTTGGCGAGCAGCTGGTCGTTCACGATGGTCCCGGCTGCATCCGCCGCCCATTGCATGGCCGGCAGCGAGATGATCTTGACGTCCGGGAACGCCTTCATCTTCTCCTCGAAACCCTTCTGGATATCGAGCGTGTAGGGATCGCCCGGATCGCCGAGCACCTGCAGGATCTTGCCCTTCACCGAGCCGTTTTTCGCGGTCAGGAGCTTTTGCGCCTGGTCGGCGGCGACGTAGCCGATCTCGACGGTTCCGGCCACCGAGGTGAAGTCGGACGGGGTCGAGGTGATCTGGCGGTCGAACTCGACGACCGGGATGCCGGCGGCGCGGGCGGCCTCGATCGACGGTTTCAGCGCATTGAAATCGACGGCGGCAAGAATGATCGCCGACGGCTTCAGCGCGATGACGTCGTTCATCTGCGATTGCTGAGCGTCGGTCTTGTTGTCGGCGTTCAGCGTCTTCATCTCGTAGCCGACCTGCTTCAGGAACAATTCCAGCGCGCTCACCGAGCCGGTCTGGAACTCATCGAGCAATGTCGGCACCATGTAGTAGACGGTGCCCTTGGACTGGGCGAATGCCGGCGTGAGCGTGGCAAAGGCCAGTGCCAGGATACCGAAGACGGAAAGAAGTATTTTCTTCATGTCGTTCGCTCCTCTTGCGCCGGACCCCTCATTTGTCCCTCAGCTCGCCGGTCCGGCACCGGCGAGCGTCTCTCCGGTGATCATGTTGATCACCGCGTCGGGACTTGTTTTGTTGCGTGCGACGTCGCCCGCCACGACGCCTTGCCGGATCACCACGATCCGGTCGGCGACCTGGAAGGCCTGTTGCATGATATGAGTGATTATGACGACGCCGATGCCCTGGCTCGCCACCTGGCGGATCATGTCGAGGCCGCGCCGCGTCTGCTCGACGCCAAGCGCTGCGAACGGCTCGTCGAGAAGCACCAGCTTGCCGCCGAAATGCACGAACCGGTTGAGCTCGATGGCCTGTCGCTGACCGCCCGAGAGGTGCTCGACATTGGTGCGAAGCGAGGGAATGCGGGTGCCGGCGCTGGCCAGTGCCTTTTGTACCACCTGCTCCATGGCGCGCTCGTCGAGCACTGGAATGCCGAGAACCTTCCTGGTGATCTCGCGGCCCATGAAGAAATTGGCGACCACGTCGACATTGGTGCAAAGCGACAGGTCCTGGTAGACCGTCTCGATCCCCGCGGCCTTGGCCTCGGCGGGGGATTTGGCGAGGAATTCCTTGCCTTCGAACAGCATGCGGCCGGAGGTCGGCTCGAGGCCGCCGGCAATGATCTTGACCAGCGTCGATTTGCCGGCGCCGTTGTCGCCCAGAAGCGCCACCACTTCGCCCTTGTCGATCGAAAAGCTGATGCCTTTCAGCGCTTCGATGGCGCCGTAATTCTTGGCGACGTTGTCGAGCACCAGCAGCGGTTCGCTCATGCTGCGATCCCCTTGTTATGCAAGAGATCCCGACCGCGTTCGCGTTCGGCGGTGAAGATCTGGCCGAAGCGCGGCGAAAGCACCCCCGAAACGGCAAGTGCGGCGGCGCCGCGCAACACCGCATGCTGGCCGCCGCGTGCGACGCTGACGCGGGGCGTCGTGCGATCGCTTCGCGCCGAGACCGAATTGGGCAGGTGCGCGGCCGCGCCGGCAAGCCTTTCGAGCAGGTCGGTGGACGCCAGCCCGCCGAGGATGATGGTTTCGGGATCGAACAGGTTTTCGATGATGGTGACGGCGTTGCGGAAGATCGGCGCAATCTCGCTCACCCACTCGGCGTCGGCGATGTTGCGGCGCCGCAGCGCCTCGAGCGAGAGATACCGTTCGAGGCAGCCGCGATTGCCGCACGGGCAGGGCTCGCCGCCCGGCACCGCGGGAATGTGGCCGATTTCACCGGCGTTTCCCCAGGCGCCGCGCAATGCCGCCCCGTCATGCACCATGACGCCGCCGAGACCGACGCCGAAATAAAGATAGTAATACTCGGAATATGCCGTTCCGAGGCCGTAGAGGCGCTCGCCGATAGCAGCCGCCGCCATATCGGTTTCGAAAAAGGCCGGCAGTCCGGTCGAGGCGGCCAGCCGCTCGCGCAGCGCCACATCCTTCCAGCCGGTCATGGTGGTCGGCCCGACAAAGCTCATGGACTCCACGCCGAACGGTCCGGGCAGCGCCATGCCGATGCCGAGAACGCGGCCACCGGGCCGCAATGCCGTCAATTCGAGCACCATGGCGCCGATCAGCTCGAAAGCGTGGTCGGGCGTTGCATTTGGGGCTTCGCGGTAGGTGCTCTCGATAACATCGCCGCTTAGGTTGATCAGGGCGGCATTGATGCCCAGCGGGGTGACGTGGATGCCGACGGCATAGCCGCCTTCCGGATTGATGCGCAGCGTTGCCGGTGGCAGGCCGCGCCCCTTGGGCTCTTCGCGCAGCGACAACACGTAACCGTGCTCTTCCAGCTCGCGAACGATGGTAGACACCGTCTGCACGGTGAGCCCGACCCGCCTGGCAATGTCGCCGCGGGCGATCGGTCCGTGAAGGCGGATGGATTCGAGCACGATGCGCCGGTTATACGGCCGCCCGAACTCCTGATTGGTTCCCCGCAGTGCCATGCCTTGTGCCCTCGAGAAAGGCCAGACTGGCACTGAAGATTTATTCAGTCAAATGGAATTCAAAAATAATTCGCCTGTGGCCAAGGTCCTTCTAACGCCGGCGAATTCGCGCCCGCCGGCGGATGGGCCAACTCTGGCAATTTTCCAGTATGAAGCGCCACCGGCTGGACGGGAGCCAGGCATGACCTTGGCCGGCAATCCGATCAGCGCCCTGAAGCACATTTCGGAACCCGCCTGTGAGCCGGCCAGGGATCGGAGTTCGTTGCGCCTTTCCGTTGCAGGGAGCATACTTCCTCTCGCCGGTCTGCGGGAGGAGATGCGATGCCGAAGCTGACCCTCGACGGGATTGATCTCGGCTATGAGGTGCGGGGCGACGGGCCGCCGGTTCTGTTCGTCCACGGCAGCGTCACGAACGGCATGATGACATGGTCCGCCCAGCAACCGCTTGCGGAGCGCTGGAAGCTGGTTGTGGTCGACCGGCCCGGATACGGATCAAGTTCCCCTGCCGAACGCGAAGATTTCGTCGTCGACGCCAGACTGGTCGCCGGATTCCTCGATCGGACGCATGACCTCTGGGACGAAAGCCGCGTCCATCTGGTCGGGCATTCCTATGGCGGCGTCATCTCTCTTCTTGCAGCAGCGATGCGCCCGCGAGCAATCCGTTCGCTCACGGTGATCGAGCCGCCGGCCTTTGACCTTGCGCGCGGGGATGTTGCCGTGAATGAACTCGTGACGCGCCTGAAGACCCACTGGCAAAGCGGACCCCGCGACGATCCCGCGCTTTTCTTGCGCCAGTTCCTCCATCTGGTCGGCTCGGCGATACAATTGCCAGACCCGCTGCCGCCCCCGCTCGCGCAAGGGGCGGCCATGCTCGTCGTCGAACGCGGGCCATGGGAGGCCGAAATTCCGCTTCGGCAACTTGCCGATGCGCCGTTCCCGAAACTGGTGGTATCCGGCGGGCACAGCGCAGCATTCGACGCCGTCTGCGACGTGCTCGAAAACGTGCTTGGTGCCGATCGTGCCGTGATCGCCGGCGCGGGGCACAGCGTTCAGCAGACCGGTGAGCCGTTCAACCGGCGGCTCGGCGCGTTCATGGCTGCTGCTGAGGGCTGAAAGCGATCTATCTTTGATATTGCCTGGCGGGCGGTTGGCCGCGCGCCAGGCTTCACGCCGAATGAATCGCCGGCTCTACAGATACCGCTCGACCTTCTTGCCGACCGTCAGAAACCGCAGCGGATCGATTGCCTCGCCGTTGTGGCGGACCTCGTAATGCAGATGCGGGCCGGTTGAGCGGCCGCTGTTGCCGGTCTTGCCGATGATGTCTCCGGCATCGAGCTTCTGTCCGACGGCGACCTCGATTTCGCTGAGATGCCCGTAACGCGTCACAAAACCGTTGCCGTGGTCGACCTCGATCATGCGGCCGTAGCCGCCGTTCCAGCCGGCCTTGACGACAACGCCGGCTGCCGTGACCTTGGCCGGCATACCGACCGGCGCCCTGAAATCCATGCCGGAATGCAAGGCGGCCGTGCCGAGGATGGGGTCGGTGCGCACGCCGAATGGGCTGGTAACGCTGCGGCCGGGGGCGGGGTTGGCGAGCGGCAGCCGGCGTGCCTCCTTTTTCAGATGATCCAACGCGTCAAGCGCTTCGTCCAACTCCTTGACCTTGCTGTCGAAAACCAACGAGCTGTCGAGCGGTATCAGCGGCCCGCCGACGTCGCTCTTTTCGAATTCGCTATCGACGGGCAGGCCGGCGGCCTCGAGCGCCTGCGAGATCGCGTCGGCGCTCTTGTAGGCATTGTCGGCAAGTGTGGCGATGCGGGTGAGCTGCTGGCTCTCGATTGCCTTCAGCGAGTTGTTGATCGAAACGAAGAGCTTGTCTGCCCGGTCGGCCGCACTTTCGCTCGGCAGCGGATCGGCGCGGGTCGACCACAGTGAGAACGGCCTGGTGTCGTTGCTGGGAAGGGGCACAGCAAGGCTGGCGACGGAATAGGCCATCGGCTGGATGCTGCCGGTCGCGTCGGCATGTTCGTCCGGCTTTGCCGTCGGCACGGGCGGCGTTGCGACCTCGTTTTCGGCTCGTTCGAGGATCGGGCCGAGGCGGCCGTGACGCAGGCTGAGCTGGCTCTGCCGTTCCAGCAGCTCGCTGACCTTGGTTTCCATCAGTTGCTGATCGAGTAGCTGGCGGCTGGTGATGCGGTCGACCTGGCTGCGCAGTGCCGAGATGCGGTCTTCGTAGGCCTGCTGCATGCGCGCCTGCCGCGCCGTCGTGGCGCCGATCAGATCGTCGCGCAGCACCAGATAGGAGGTCGCCAGCAGGTAGCCAATGACGATCGCCGCCAGCGCCGAGCCGCAAAATGCAGCCAGCCATGGGCGTATGGTGAAATGCCTTATCTGGTCGCCCCGGGCGATGATGACCGTGTGGGGCTCTTTGCGTCTGCCGAAGACCGCTGACTGACTGGCTACGTTCACGGGACCAAGCTTTCGTTACGACACCAACGACAAGCCTGATTACACATTATTAGGGTTAACAAAGTTTTGCCGGATCGAACGACAGCCAAAGGTCTTCGCGCAAAACGGGCATCGAATTGCAGCGGACTGGCGCAGCTCTCAAAGGGCGCGAACCGCCTCCAGCACCTCTTCGGCGTGCCCCTTGACGCGGACGTTGCGCCAGATCCTGGCGATGCGTCCGTCCCGGCCGATCAGGAACGTCGCCCGCTCGACGCCCATATAGGTGCGGCCGTAGAGCTTCTTTTCCACCCACAAATGGTAAGCCTCGATCACTTTGCGCTCTTCGTCGGCGACAAGGTCGACGCTCAGATCGTATTTCGCCTTGAATTTGTCGTGTTTCTTGACGCTGTCCGGCGAGAGCCCGATGACGACAGCGCCGGCCTTTTCGAACTCCGGCTTCAACTGCGAAAAGCCGATCGCCTCGTTGGTGCAGCTTGTGGTGTCGTCCTGTGGGTAGAAATAGAGTACGATGGGTTTTCCCAGCAATGCGGCGAGGCTGAGTGAACCGCCGCCGTCGCGCGGAAGATCGAACTGCGGCGCAACATCGCCCACGTCGAGGTCAGCCATATCGATGCCCTTGTTTGAGGTTACGCGCCAGGCTGCACCGATATAATGTCGAGCGGGGATTCGTCCACGATCGAATTCGTTTCAACGGAAGATTGCGTGGATCAGGAGCTACCGCAGCACGAGAAGATCAGGTTCAGGCGTGACGAGATCACCGACCTGGGAACCTTTCCGTCCGCGTGCCGCGTCCCGCCGCTCGGCCAGGCGTCGATCGGTCGCGGCGTCCGTTTGATGGCGCGGCTGTTTGCCGGCCTTGTCGCCCTTGTGCTGCTGGCTGCCGCCGGCGTCTACGCGATCGGCGTGTCCGGCTTCGGCTCGGAGCGGCTTCGCGCGGAAGCCGAAACGGCAATCGAGAAATTGGCCGGCTTCGATGTCGACGTTGCCGTCGGGCCGGCACGGCTGACGCTTGACGGGTCGAGCTTCATTGCGCTGCAGGTCAGCGACGTCAGCCTCAAGACCGCCGACGGAAAACCAATGGCCGATGCCGGCCGGGTCCGCTTCGGCATCCGGCTGATCCCGTTGCTTTCGGGCGAGGTACGGCTGACCAGCGCCCGGATTTCCGACGCGCACATCGTCATGGCGGCAATGCCGTCCGGCGGCGACTGGACGGCCGAGCTGCGCAACCAGCACGGCCTCATCGATCCGGAAAAACTTTCCGCCGCCGTCTTCGCCAACCTCAACCGCGCGCTCGACGCGGTGCGCGAGGATTCGATGCGCCAGATCGATCTGCGCAACGTCGAACTGGCACTGCCCGAGACCGGATCGGTCAAGTCGGTCACCATCGCCGACGCCTCCGTCTCGCAGTCGGGACCGGGAAGCATGGAGTTTTCATCCGACGCGGATGTCGACGGCAGGGCGCTTACCATCGCCGCTTCCGCCACCCGCGATCCGGCGACGCGACGCATCACCACGCTGGACGCCAGCATCCAGGCAGCGGACGCCGACACTGCGGCAGGTGGCAAATTGGGTGCGATCGCCTTGAAGCTGGCGGGGTCGGAAGGGACCGGCGACAACGGTTCGCGGCTGACCGCTGCCCTGTCACTGACCGGATCGGTGCTCGATCTCGGTTCGCGCGGCCTGCTTCCGGCCGACATCGATCTCGATGCAACACTCGTCGCCGGGTCGAACAAAATCCAGGTCGACAGTTTGCTGGTGAAAACCGGCCGCTCGACCTTCGATTTCGCCGGTTCGATCGGGCCGAAGCCGGCTACCGGCGCAGCGGGCGAGGAGCCATCCTATCGTTACGACCTGACCAGCGACGGTTCGACCCTGGCGCCTTCCGATTCGCCGGAGCCGGCGCTCAGCTTCATTGCCCGTATCGCCGGCGTCTACCAGCCGACGAGCCAAAAGCTGGTCGCCGAGCAGATCGGCGTCCGGTCCGGACCGGGCAGCGAAGTGCTGGGCACGGCTTCGGTTTCATTCGTCGCCAACCAGGCGCCGGGCATATCGGTGGCGCTCAATGTCCACGACATGCCGGTCTCGCACGTCAAGCAATTATGGCCATGGTTTTCGGCGCGCAATGCCAGGCTGTGGGTGCTTAAGAACCTGTTCGGCGGCCGCGTGGTCGATGGCAGCCTGCAGTTCCAGGTCGTGCCCGGACGGCTCGGCAACGGCGTGCCGCTTTCCGCCGATGAAGTGTTCGGCCGATTCCAGGTCGAAGGATCGCGCTTCGATACGGCCGGCCGCATTCCGCCGATCCGCGATGCCGTCGGCGTTGTCGGCTTCCACGGCAATGACGTCGACGTCGCGCTGTCGTCGGGCAGCGTCTATATGCCGAGCGGCCGCACGGTGGCGGCGAGCAACGGCACGCTCACCGTCAAGGCGGCGAACCATCCGCCGGTGATCGGCGCGCTCGACATCGATGTTGCCGGCGAGGCGCCGGCAATCGCCGAGCTGGCATCGTTTGACCCGATCAACGCCATGCGCCATGTCGGCCTTCTGCCGGACGACCTGTCCGGCACGGTGACCGGCCACGTCAAGGCCGATATTCCCCTGCAGTCCGGTGTCGACTCTTCCAAACTCGATTGGCTGGTGGCGCTCGACTACAAGGACCTGTCGCTGGGCAAGCCGTTCGAGGGCCAGACGGTCAGCCATGCCGACGGCTCGATCACGGTCGCGCCCGACCGGGCGGTGATCTCGGCCAAGGCGCTGCTCAACGGCATTCCGGCCGAGCTCGACCTGATCGAGCCGCTCAGGGATGGCGGCCCGCCGCGCAGTCGTAAAGTGGCGCTGGTGCTCGACGACAAGACGCGCGCCACCGCCATGCCTGGCCTGTCGACGCTGCTTTCCGGAACCATCAAGGTGGCGATCGACAAGAGCGGTAGCGGCAACCAGAACGTGTCGGCCGACCTGACCAATGCCAGGCTGGACATTCCCTGGGCCGGCTGGAGCAAGGGGCCCGGCATTCCCGCCAAGGTCGTCTTCGCCATGGCGAAGACCGGCGACACCACGACGCTGTCCAATTTCGAACTCGACGGCAAGACCTTCTCCATCGACGGCAGCGCCGTGCTGGTCAACGGCGCCTTGTCCTCGGCCCGGTTCAGCAAGGTCACGTTGAACAGGGGCGACGACGTCGCCGTCTCGGTGAAGCGGTCGGGCAAGGCCTATGCGGTCGAGGTTAGCGGCAGCGCGCTGGACGCACGCTCGCTGATCAAGCAATTCACGTCCGACGTCGACACCGCCACCAAGACCACCGGCGTCGATGCGATCTCGGTCAGCGCCGACGTCAGTTCCCTGACCGGCTTCCACGACGAGGTGCTGTCGAATTTGAAGCTCGACTACAGCGCCGCCGGCTCCCGGGTGAACGGGCTCAAGGTGAGCGCCACGGCAAGTTCGGGAGCCGCCATCACCATCAGCAACACGACCGGCGGCGGCCTGCGCACGCTCAACATGAAGTCGGCCGACGCCGGCGCCATACTGCGCTTCCTCAATATCTACGAGCATATGGAAGGCGGCTCGATAACGCTGGCGCTGACCGGGGCCGGCGACGGGCCGATGAAAGGCCAGGTCGACGCCAAGAACTTCTTTATCGTCAATGAGCCGAAGCTCGCCTCGATCGTGTCGACGACGCCGGCCGGCGACAACCGCAGCCTCAACGAAGCGGTCAAAGGCAATCTCGACACGTCGAGGGTGAAGTTCGAGCGCGGTTTCAGCGAAATCGACAAGGGCAGCGGCTATCTGAAGCTGCGCAACGGCGTGCTGCGCGGCTCACGCATCGGCACCACCTTCCAGGGCACGTTGTACGACCAGAACAACAATATGGACATGACCGGCACGTTCATGCCGGCCTACGGCGTAAACCGCATCTTCGGCGAACTGCCGCTGATCGGCGCACTGCTCGGCAACGGCCGCGACCGCGGCCTGATCGGCGTCACCTACAGGCTCAAGGGCAACGCCAACAAGCCGATCCTCGACGTCAATCCGCTATCGGTAATCGCGCCCGGGATTTTCAGGTCGATCTTCGAGTATCGCTGAGGTCAAAACCCAATTACCTCGAGCGACCGAGTTTTGATCTTAAGCGGCCGCTCGTCCGACCCGCGAATTCACGCCCATGATCCAAAGGCGACTGACGTCCGCCCGGGCCTAAATGGCCGCTTTGCGCCTAATGTCGGCCGTTAAAGTTAGTTGTGCCACCGCCTTACAGCGGACAACACCGGCGACCGCGCTTGAGGGCGTAGTTGCGCCAGGAGCGGTCATTCGATGTTCTGCCGTTGAACGGCTTCATTCGCCAGTTTAGCGGAAATTGGGCGACAGCATGGTTGCCTCAACAGGGAAGTTCGAAACCCTCTTGGTCCGCGAATCCCGCTGATTGCACGCTGCGGTGCGATATTCTGCAAGATAGCCACCCAACCAACGCCGATAGCCGCATTGCTCTCGACAAGAGCACTCCTGCCGCAGACCACCTAGCTGGCAGACACTTGGCTGATCCCGGCATCGACCCAGGCACGCGTCTGCTCAAGCACTTCATCCGAGAGCGCGGGATCGTCGATCGCCCGGGCGAGGATTACTGCCCCCACCATCGCTGCCCAGCTTCCGATCGCCGCGCGGCGTCTGTCTGCCGGATCCAACTCCGGGAGCGCCTTGCCGATACGGTCGATCTGCGATCGTAGGCCTTCCGTCATGGCCGAGCGTGCAGCCGGGGTCTGATGGCGGATGGCTGCGGCAAGGCCCGCCGTCGGGCAACCGCCGGCGCAGTTGTCGCGATGCCGGGGCGAAAGATAGGAACCTACATAAGCGCGAAGATCGCCCCCTCCGCCTGAGTCCGCGGCGAGGACGTGGGCAAGGGTCTGCGCGATCAGGTCGTCCTTCGAACTGAAATGGCCATAGAAGCCGCCATGGGTGAGCCCGGCGGCCTTCATCACTTCCGCCACGCTGACCGCGTCGAACCCCTTCTCGCGAAAAAGCCGGCTGGCCGCATCCAATATCCGGTGACGGTTCTCCGCCATCTGCTCTCGACTGACCTTCATTTCAAAATTCTCCGTCGGCCCCGTTGACATTTACATGATGCCCATCATATTTAGCCGCAATCATGATGATCGTCATGAATATAGGTTCCATCAGAGAAAAGAGCAATGCCATGACCACCATTCCATCAGTCCTCATCACCGGCGCCTCCACGGGCATCGGAGCTTCCTATGCCGAACGGTTCGCCCGCCGCGGACACGACCTCGTGCTGGTTGCCCGTGACGTGGCACGAATGGAGGCACTGGGAGCCCGGCTCCGTCAGGAAACTGGCGTTGCGATCGACATCATCCAGGCTGATCTTACGCAGCCTGCCGAGCTTGCAACGGTAGAGACGAGGCTGCGCGATGACGCCCGCATCGGGATTCTCGTCAACAATGCCGGAACAGCCATCGGCGGAAGCTTCATCGAGCAGAGTACCGATGACGTCGCCCGGCTGGTTGCGCTCAACACGACCGCGCTTCTGCGACTTGCCAGCGCCATCGCCCCGCGACTTGCGAAGGCGGGTGCAGGGACGATCGTCAACATCGGTTCCGTGGTCGGGCTGGCGCCGGAGTTCGGCATGACTGTCTACGGCGCAACCAAAGCCTTCGTGCTGTTTCTGTCGCAGGGGCTCAGCCTCGAGCTTGCGTCGAAGGGCGTCTACGTCCAAGCCGTGCTGCCCGCCACGACGCGAACCGAGATCTGGGGCCACGTCGGCGCCGACATCAACACGCTCTCCAACGTGATGGAGGTGGACGATCTGGTTGACGCGGCGCTGGTCGGCTTCGACCGGCGCGAACCGGTGACCATCCCGCCACTCCCCGATGCCGGTCAGTGGGACGCGCTTCAGGCCGCGCGCCAGGCCATGCTTCCGAACTATCGGAACGAACATGCCGCCGAGCGGTACCGCAAGGTCGCCTGAGCACCAACGAATCCATTTGATAACGACCTCGTCGCGGCGGGGACAAACAAGGTGACCTATGACCAACAAAGCACTTTTTGAGCCTTATTCTCTCGGCTCGCTGACGCTCTCCAATCGTATCGTCATGGCGCCCCTGACGCGCAATCGCGCTGGCCCGGGCTTCGTTCCGGGCGATCTTGCCGCCGAGTATTACGGCCAGCGGGCCTCCGCCGGCCTGCTGATCTCCGAGGCCACGCAGATCTCGCGGCAGGGACAAGGTTACCAGGACACGCCCGGCATCTATTCTCAGGCTCAGATCGACGGCTGGCGAAAGGTCACGACCGCGGTGCACGCCAAGGACGGGCGGATTTTCCTGCAGCTCTGGCACGTCGGCCGCGTCTCGCACGTCGATCTGCAGGAGAACGGCGCCGCGCCCGTCGCGCCCTCGGCAATCCGGGCCGCGACCAAGACGTTCGTGAACAACGGCTTTGTCGAGGTTTCGGCGCCCCGCGCGCTGGCGCTCGACGAGCTTCCCGGGATCGTCAACGATTTCCGGCAAGCAGCCGCGAACGCCATTGAGGCCGGCTTCGATGGCGTCGAGATTCATGGCGCCAACGGCTATCTGCTGGACCAGTTCGCCAAGGACGGTGCCAATGTCCGCACGGATGCTTATGGCGGATCGGTCGAGAACCGCGCCCGGCTGATGCTGGAGGTTGCGACTGCGGTGGTCGAGGAGATCGGCGCAGAGCGCACCGGCATCCGGATTTCGCCCGTCTCGCCCGCCAACGGCGTCTCGAGCAGCGCCCCCCAGGCGCAGTTCGACTATATCGTCGATCAACTCGATGCTTTGGGCATCGTCTATATCCATGTCGTCGAGGGCGCCACGGGCGGATCGCGCGATGTCGCGCCGTTCGACTTCGGATCGCTCCGCCGGCGCTTCAACAATACCTATATCGCCAATAACGGCTATGACCTCGACCTCGCGGCGTCGCGGCTCGCCGAGGGCAAGGCGGACCTCTTCGCCTTCGGGCGCCCGTTCATCGCCAATCCCGACCTTGTGGAACGGCTGAAGATGCGCACGCCGCTGACGGAGTTCAACTCGGCGACGCTCTATGGCGGCGGCTCCGCTGGCTATACCGACTATCCCGCGATCGCCGCCTCAAGCCGCCCATGAGCTATCGGAGGGCGGCGCCTGCGAGGCAGCCATCCCACGTGACAGCAGCGCCTCAGGGCATCTCTCTGGCGCTGTGCTCGTTCCGATCGATGAGACGAATGGCATCTCGGCCATTCTCGGGAGCTAGCTGATTAACCTCGGCGGTGATTCCGAACCGAAGGTCAGCGCCGCAAGATGAAACCGGTTTCGGAAAAGATCTAACAGGAAGTGCCGGGCCCTGATCAGACCGGCCGCACTAGAACGTGTTTCTTCTTGCCGAGCGACAGTTTCGCGACGTTTTCCGGGCCAAGGTCCTGCAGCGTCACCATCCTGCGATCGTCGGCCACGAGCTGGTCGTTGAGGCGCACGGCGCCGCCCTGGATATGCCGCCGTGCCTCGCCGTTGGACCCAGCCAGCCCGGCAGTGACGAACAGCGACAATATGCCGACGCCGGCTTCAAGATCGGCCCTGCCCACCTCGACGGTTGGCAGTGTTTCGGCCAGCGCCCCTTCTTCGAACGTCTTACGCGCCGTTTCGCTGGCCTCCTCCGCCGCCTCGCGGCCATGCAGCATGGCGGTGATCTCGGTGGCGAGAATCTTCTTGGCTTCGTTGATCTCCGAGCCGCCGAGCCGTTCGAGGCGTGCGACCTCGGCGAGTGGCAGGGTCGTGTAGAGCTTCAGGAAACGGCCGACATCGGCGTCCTCGGTGTTGCGCCAGTATTGCCAGAACTCGTACGGGCTCAGCATCTCCGCATCGAGCCAGACCGCGCCCGATGCCGACTTGCCCATCTTGGCGCCGGACGAGGTGGTGAGCAGCGGCGTCGTCAGCGCATAGAGCTTCGCGCCTTCCATGCGATGGCCGAGATCGATGCCGTTGACGATGTTGCCCCACTGGTCGGAGCCGCCCATCTGCAGCCGGCAGCCGAGGCGCTTGTAGAGCTCGACGAAATCGTAGGCCTGCAGGATCATGTAGTTGAATTCGAGGAACGACAGCGACTGCTCGCGATCCAGCCGGAGCTTGACCGAATCAAAGGCCAGCATGCGGTTGACCGAAAAATGCCGGCCGACATCGCGCAGGAAATTGACGTAGTTGATGTCCATCAGCCAGTCGGCATTGTTGATCATGACGGCGTCGTTGGGGCCGCCGCCAAATTTGAGGTAGGGCGTGAAGTTGCGGCGGATGCCGGCGAGATTGTCCTCGATGTCCTGCGGCGTCAAAAGCTTGCGCGCCTCGTCCTTGAACGACGGATCGCCGATCATCGAGGTGCCGCCGCCCATCAGCGCGATCGGCCGGTGGCCGGTCTGCTGCAGCCAGTAAAGCATCATGATCTGGATCAGCGACCCGGCATGCAGGCTCCTGGCGGTGGCGTCGAAGCCGATATAGGCGCTCACCGTTTCCGTGGCGAAAAGCTGGTCGAGGCCGGCATCGTCCGAGGTCTGGTGGATGAAACCGCGCTCGCTCATCGTGCGCAGGAAATCGGATTTGAAGGCGGACATTTTCTTTCCCGAAAAGCTTCCGGCCGAACGCGGCTCGGCTATGCATGAAGGCGGGCGTTTAGCACTCAAGCGCGATCAGCAAAAGTGGAATCCGGTTTTGCGACACCCTCTTGCCTTCTCCCCTTGTGGGAGAAGGTGGATTGGCGCGCAGCGCCAAGACGGTTGAGGGGTGTTGGACTGAGTGCCGTCGTTGCCAAGCTGGAACAGCCCTCATCCGACCGCGCTTCGCGTGGCCACCTTCTCCCACAAGGAGAAGGGAGAACCCCAAGCGTGCGGCCTGCTTGCGTCATTGTTTCGGCTGGCGTAATGAGGCGCCGCGCCAGCGGGGCTCTTCCTCTGGACCGCGCGGCATCGATCGAATGCCATATCCTGTGACAGAGTCGAGATGCCGGAGATATCCATCGTCATTCCTTGCCGGAACGAGGCGGCGAACCTGCCGCTTCTGCTCGACGAGATCGCCGCCGCCATGGCCGGGCGCGACTTCGAGGTCATCGTCGTCGACGATGGCTCGACCGACGACACGCCTTCGGTGCTTGCCGCACAAGCAGCGCTTCGCCGGTTTCCGCTGCGCCATCTCAGGCATCAGAAATCCGCCGGCCAGTCGCTCTCGGTGCGTTCGGGCGCCTGGGCGGCGCGCGGCGATATCGTCGCCACCATCGACGGCGACGGCCAGAACGACCCCGGTTATATCCCAGTGTTGATAGACGCGCTGCGGCAGGCTGGTCCCGATGTCGGGGCCGCGCAGGGACAGCGTCTGAAGCGCCGCGACAGCAAGATCAAGCAGCTGGCGTCGCGTTTCGCCAACGGGCTGAGAAAGGCCATCCTGCACGACGAGACGCGGGATACCGGCTGCGGCCTCAAGGCGATCCATACCGACATTTTGAGGAAATTGCCGTTCTTCGACGGCACCCACCGCTTTGTTCCGGCGCTGGTCATCCAGGAGGGCTACCGAGTCGTCCATTGCGACGTCGTCGACCGCTCCCGCCGTCACGGCAAATCGAATTACGGCATCTTCGATCGCGGCCTGCAGGGCGTGCTCGACCTTGCCGGCGTCTGGTGGCTGCGCCGCAGGCGCCGCAGAATGCCTAAAGTAGAGGAAATCAGGCATGGGTAACGTGCTTCAGGAATTGGCGACCTGGCTTCACGATGTTTTCGTCAAGCAATTCGATGCCTGGGTTCTGCTTGGCTTCGTCGCCCAGTTCTTCTTCACCATGCGCTTTCTGGTGCAGTGGGTGGCGTCGGAAAAGGCCAAGCGCAGCGTCGTGCCGATCGCCTTCTGGTTCTTTTCGCTGTTCGGCGGCGGCCTGCTGCTGATCTACGCCATCCAGCGTCAGGATCCGGTGTTCATCGCCGGCCAGGCCATGGGCCTGTTGATCTATATCCGCAATCTCTGGCTGATCGCCAACGAGCGCAAGGCGGCGATGACGAAGGTCGATTGAGCCCTCGACCGGCCTGAAACCGGTCGAGCAAGCAATCCAGATTACTTGCCGTCCAGCCCGCCATAGGACCTTACCAGCCGGACCATGTCGGCCGAGTTGGCAGTCTCGCTCTCGAGCCCCTCGGCGACACCGACGCGGTCGGCGGCCGGGCGGTTCTGGCTGACTTTCCATTTGCCGCTGATTTCGGTGACTTCGATCTCCAGGCCGACGATGCCTTTGATCTGCGACTGGATGAAGGGTGCCGGCGCGTCGGTCACCGCCCACGGCGCCGAGCGGCTGCCCTCCTGCGACATCGTCAGATCGGAAATCTGCTCGGCCAGCCAATCCTGGTCTTCGATCACCGTGACGATGCCGCGCACCTGGACGATGGCGTAGTTCCAGGTCGGTACCACCTTGCCGGTTTCACGCTTGGTCTCGTACCAGGACGGCGTCACATAGGCATCGGCGCCCTGGAAGACGACCAGTACCGGCGCCAGGGGATTGTCGGCCAAAAGCCGCCATTGCGGATTGGCTTTGGCCAAATGGGCGCGGAGCCTGCCGTTCGGCGGCACATCCGCGTCAAGAAGAAAGGGAATCGCGTTGGCGACCGGCCCCTCGACGCCGTTCGACACCAGCAAGCCAAGCGGATGCGCCCGGATCAGCCCGTGCAGGACGTCCGGCCGTGTTTCCTGGAAGTGAGGCGGTTGGTACATCGCCGATTATCTCAGACGCTTCGGCCGTGGGTCGGACAATTCCCCGGCCAGCCGGCGATCGAGGTAGTCCGCGCATTCCTCGATCAGAAGCTCAGCATGGTTGGCAAAGAAATGGTTGGCGCCGGGCAAGGTCTTCTGGGTGATGGTAATGCCCTTTTGCGTGTGCAGCTTGTCGACCAGGCCCTGCACGTCCTTTGGCGGCGCGACCTTGTCGGCGTCGCCGTGTATGATCAGGCCGGATGACGGGCAGGGCGCCAGGAACGAGAAATCATAGGTATTGGGCTGCGGCGCGACCGAGATGAAGCCCTCGATCTCCGGCCGGCGCATCAGAAGCTGCATGCCGATCCACGAGCCGAACGAATAGCCGGCAACCCAGCAACTCTTGGAATCCGGATGCAGCGACTGCACCCAGTCGAGCGCCGCGGCGGCGTCGGACAATTCGCCGGTGCCGTGGTCGAACTCGCCCTGGCTGCGGCCGATGCCGCGGAAATTGAAGCGCAGCGTGGTGAAATTGCGCTTCTGGAACATGTAGAAGAGGTCGTAGACGATCTTGTTGTTCATCGTCCCGCCGAACTGGGGGTGCGGGTGCAGGACGATGGCAATCGGCGCGCTCTTTTCCTTCGAGGGCTGATAGCGACCCTCCAGGCGGCCGGCCGGACCGGTGAAAATGACCTCAGGCATGAAATACTCCACTTGGCATAAATTGCGCGGCGCCCGGAACAACTTTTCCTCTGGCCTTGACGCAGGGCGAGCGTCTTTCTAGAAGCTAGTTTAGAATTGTTCAAAACTGGGCGGCCAAAAATTGTGGCTCGGCCACCCGCGCCGCAAGCCGCGTAAATAGGACGTCTTGCCTTGCAATTTCAAGGAAATAACGCGCTATCTTCGCGGAACGGCTTTTGAAGGGACCAGTTGGACGGAAATGGCCGGAGCACGCGCCTACCTCGACTACAACGCCAGCGCGCCGCTGCTTGCCTCGGCGCGCGCGGCCGTGGTGGCTGCGCTCGACGTCGCCGCCAACCCGTCCTCGGTTCATGCCGAGGGCCGCGCTGCACGGCGGCTGATCGAGGACGCCAGGCGCGACGTGGCGCGACTGGTCAACGCCAGGGCCGAGCATGTCGTATTCACCTCCGGCGCGACGGAAGCGGCCTCGACGCTGCTGACGCCGGACTGGCAGATGGGGCGCGGCGCCGTCCGCATGAGCCGGCTCTATGTGTCCGAGGCCGATCATCCTTGCCTGCTGAACGGCGGGCGTTTCCCAGCGGCGCAGGTGACACGGATCGGCGTCGACACCGACGGCGTCGTCAGGCTCGACGTTTTGGCCGAGGCTCTCGCCCAGCATGACAAGGCCGAAGGCTTGCCGCTGGCGGCCATCCACGCTGCCAACAATGAGACGGGCGTGATCCAGCCGATTGGCCACATTGCCGAAATCGTCAAGGCGGCGGGTGGCATCCTGGTTGTCGATGCCGTGCAGGCGGCCGGCCGCATTCCGCTCGATATGTCAGCGGGTTACGCAGACTATCTGCTTCTCTCGTCGCACAAGATCGGCGGACCCAAGGGCGTCGGCGCCATTGTCGCGGCGTCGGACCTGATGATGCCGAAGCCGCTGGTCAGCGGCGGCGGCCAGGAAAAGGGCCATCGCGGCGGCACCGAAAACCTGGCGGCGATTGCCGGGTTTGGCGCGGCGGCGCGTGAGGCGTCTGCCGGCTTGCAAACGATCGAAACGGTGCGGCAGCGTCGCGACGAAATCGAGGCGATCGTGAAAACGCTTGTTCCGGACGCCGAAATCTTCGGGACCGGCACGCCAAGGCTTGCCAATACGACATTCTTCGCTATTGCCGGTATCAAGGCCGAGACGGCGCAGATTGCCTTCGACCTGGCCGGTGTGGCGCTGTCGGCGGGATCGGCCTGTTCGTCGGGCAAGGTCGGCCCGAGCCATGTGCTGAAAGCGATGGGTTACGGTGACGGCCTCGGCGCGTTGCGCGTGTCCATCGGCCACGCGACCAGCGCCGAAGACATTGAGCTGTTCCGTTCGGCGCTGGCGACGATCGTCGCGCGCCAAGCCGGTAAGGAAAAGGCAAGCAGGGAACGAGCCGCCTGAGCGCGGCAGACGAAATGTAGGGCCTTGCGGCCTGGTAGAGCCGTGCGTTCGAATTTGGCCGGGTGAATTTCCGGCATGAACGCACTATATGAAACTTACGCCGCCTCAGGTGCCTGATGGGTGCTCGTTTGCGGTGCCATAGTTTGAAAACTGCCGGGCCTTGACCCCGGCGTGGATGGAGAACGCTGATGCCTGCTGTGCAGGAGACGATCGATCGAGTTCGAAAGATCGATGTCGACCAGTATAAATACGGATTCCAGACCGAAATCGCGATGGACAAGGCCCCCAAGGGCCTGAGCGAAGACATTATCCGCTTCATTTCGGCGAAGAAGGACGAGCCGTCCTGGATGCTGGAATGGCGCCTGGAAGCCTATCGCCGCTGGCTGACGCTGGACGAGCCGAAATGGGCGCGCGTCCACTATCCCAAAATCGATTTCCAGGATCTCCATTATTACGCGGCGCCCAAGAGCACGCCGGGTCCGACTTCGCTCAGCGAGGTCGACCCCGAATTGCTGAAGGTCTATGAGAAGCTCGGCATTCCGCTCAGGGAACAGGAAATCCTCGCCGGCGTGCAGAAGACCGATGCGTCGGAGCTCGAGGAAGCCAGCGACAACGTCTACAAGTCGGGCCGCGTCGCCGTCGATGCGGTGTTCGATTCCGTCTCCGTCGTCACCACTTTCAAGAAGGAGCTGGCGCAGGCCGGCGTCATCTTCTGCTCGATCTCGGAAGCCATCCGCGAGCATCCGGAGCTGGTGAAGAAGTATCTCGGCTCGGTCGTGCCGACCTCCGACAATTTCTACGCGACGCTGAATTCGGCCGTGTTCACCGACGGCTCCTTCGTCTTCGTGCCCAGGGGCGTGCGCTGCCCGATGGAACTGTCGACCTATTTCCGCATGAACGAGAGGAACACCGGTCAGTTCGAGCGCACGCTGATCATCGCCGAGGAGGGGGCTTACGTCTCCTATCTCGAAGGCTGCACGGCGCCGCAGCGCGACGAGAACCAGCTTCATGCCGCGGTGGTCGAGCTGATCGCGCTCGACGATGCCGAAATCAAATATTCGACGGTGCAGAACTGGTATCCCGGCGACGCCGAAGGCAAGGGCGGCATCTATAATTTCGTCACCAAGCGCGGCGACTGCCGCGGCCACCGTTCGAAGATTTCTTGGACGCAGGTCGAGACCGGTTCGGCGATCACCTGGAAATATCCGAGCTGCATCCTGCGCGGCGACGATTCCAGTGGCGAGTTCTATTCGATCGCCGTCTCGAACGGCTACCAGCAGGTCGACAGCGGCACCAAGATGATCCATCTCGGCAAGAACACATCGAGCCGCATCATCTCCAAGGGCATCGCCGCCGGCTTCTCGCAGAACACCTATCGCGGCCAGGTCTCGGCGCACCGCAAGGCGACCAACGCCCGCAACTTCACCAATTGCGATTCCCTGCTGATCGGCGATCAGTGCGGCGCACACACCGTGCCCTACATGGAAGCCAAGAATTCGACCGCGCAGTTCGAGCACGAGGCGACCACTTCGAAGATTTCAGAGGACCAGAAGTTCTACGTCATGCAGCGCGGCATCCCGGAAGAAGAGGCGATTGCGCTGATCGTCAACGGCTTCGTCAAGGACGTCATCCAGCAACTGCCGATGGAATTCGCGGTCGAAGCGCAGAAGCTGATCGGGATTAGCCTTGAGGGGAGTGTTGGGTGAGTGACGATGAGGCAGAGGACGGTCCGCCGTTGGTCGCACGCGTTCACCAGTTTGACAGGGATTCTGGTGAGCTACCCGACGACTATCGGGCTAAACTCGATGAGCGGATTTGCGGAGAATTGGCAACGTCGCTTGGCAACTTCCTTCGGAGCTTTGCTGCCGAAAGCAAAGTCGCCGTCAGTATCGAAGTCGAAGCCAACCGAATTAGCGCTGGGCGCGAAGACGGCACGGAGTTGATGATCACCGTCTACGGCCCTGAGATTTTTGAAATCACCAGGTGGCCGAATCCCGCCGACGCCGTCGAGGACGGAAGTATGCGATTTGACTTGGCACCTGAACTTGAAAGCGACGTCGCCGTTGCACTAGCTCGGCGATATGTAGTTAACGGAACGATAGAGCAAGAGAATGCTTGAAATCAGAAACCTGCATGCCCGCATCGTCGATGACGGCACCGAGATCATTCGCGGCCTGAACCTGACGGTCAGGGCCGGCGAGGTCGCCGCCATCATGGGGCCGAACGGCTCGGGAAAATCGACGCTGTCCTATATCCTCGCCGGCCGCGAGGACTATGAGGTCACGGAAGGCGATATCCTCTACAACGGCCAGTCGATCCTTGAAATGGATCCGGCCGAGCGCGCTACCGCCGGCATCTTTCTCGCCTTCCAGTATCCGATGGAGATACCGGGCGTGGCGACGATGGAATTCCTGAAAGTGGCGATGAACGAGCAGCGCAAGGCGCGCGGCCAGGAGCCGCTGAAAATCCCGGAATTCCTCAAGCGCGTGAAGGAAGCGGCCGCCTCGCTCAACATGGACATGGCGATGCTGAAGCGGCCGCTCAATGTCGGCTTCTCCGGCGGCGAGAAGAAGCGTGCCGAGATCCTGCAGATGAAGCTGCTCGAGCCAAAGCTCTGCGTGCTCGACGAGACCGATTCCGGTCTCGATATCGACGCGCTGAAGATCGTCGCGGACGGCGTCAACACGCTGCGCTCGCCGGACCGGGCCATCGTCGTCATCACCCATTACCAGCGCCTGCTCCAATACATCGTGCCGGATACGGTGCACGTGCTCTACAGGGGACAGGTGATCAAGTCGGGCGACAAGTCGCTGGCGCTCGATCTCGAGGCCAATGGCTATGCAGGCGTGATCGGGCAAGCCGCGTGAGATGCCGGAAGGCAGGACGAAACTGATGAATATGCACACGACAACACCCCAGCGAACATTAGCCGAAACGGCGCTGATCGACGCCTTTGGCGAGCGGCTGTCGCTGCTGCCCGGTGACGGCGCGGTGATGCTGAAGCGCGACGACGCCATCGAGGCGATCAAGAGCGGCCTGCCGACGCGGCGCATCGAATCCTGGCACTATACGGACCTGCGCCGGCTGCTGACCTCGGTGCCGGACTTCGATCCGGCAGCGGTTGCGAAAGCCATTGCGCCGATCGTCGAAGGCTCCTCGGTTTTGCCGGTGCTGAACGGCGTTTCGAGCGCCAAGCTCGCTAGCATCGAGGGCGTTGTCGTGCAGCGCCTGTCGGAGAAGCTGACCGACGGCAGCGCAGCACCTGGGCTCGATTCTTATGGCAGCGACGACGCCATCGGCGCGCTCAACACCGCCTTTGTCGCCGACGGCTATTTCGTCGATATCGCCGACGGTGCCCAACTGGACAAGCCGGTCGAATTGCAGAATCTGCAGGCCGGTGGACAGACGCATGTGCGGCTGGCCGTCCGCGTCGGCGCCGGCGCCAAGGCTGTCATCGTCGAGCGCCAGGCAGGCGAGGGGGCGGCGCTGGTCAGCGCGGTGAGCCAGCTTGTGCTTGGCGAGGGCGCCGAGGTGACATGGCTCATCGTGCAGGAGCAGCCGGATACGGCGACGCACCTTGCCCAGTTCAAGGCGCATCTCGGCAAGAATTCGAAGCTGACGCTGTTCGTCATGAATGCCGGCGGCAAGCTGGTGCGCCAGGAGGTCGTTGTGAAGACGACCGGCGAGGGCGCCGAATTCACCCTGCGCGGCATCAATCTGCTCGCCGGCGACACCCATACCGACGTCACCATGGTGCTCGACCACGCCGTGCCGCATACCGCCTCGACTGAAGTCATCCGCAATGTGGTGACCGGCAGAGCGCGCGGCGTCTTCCAAGGCCGCATCAATGTCCACCAATATGCGCAGAAGACCAACGCCAAGATGGCCTGCAACACGCTGCTTCTGTCGGACGACGGGGAGTTCTCGACCAAGCCGGAGCTCGAAATCTTCGCCGACGACGTCGTCTGCGGCCATGGCGCGACCGTCACCGAGATCGACCACAGCCATCTGTTCTACCTGATGGCGCGCGGCATCGACGAGAAGACCGCGCGCGGCCTGCTGGTCAAGGCCTTCGTCGCCGAGGTGATCGAGGAACTGGACGACGAGGCCATCGTCGAGGCGCTGGAAGCACGGCTCGACGATTGGTTTTTGACGCACGGGTAGAGGTGACTGAGGGGTTGGTGCCAACACCCCTCATCCGTCGCCTTCGGCGCCACCTTCTCCCACAAGGGGAGAAGGAGAGGCGCTCTTCCTTCTCCCCTTGTGGGAGAAGGTGGATTGGCGCGAAGCGCCAAGACGGATGAGGGGTGTTGGAAGGAACGCGGCAGCGCGGCAAGGACTTCGAGATGGACCAGAAAGTCGAAAACATCCCCTACGACGTCGAGGCGATCCGCCGCGACTTCCCGATCCTGTCGCGGCAAGTCTACGGCAAACCGCTGGTCTATCTCGACAATGGCGCCTCGGCGCAGAAGCCACAGGCGGTGCTCGACGCTATCCAGCACGCCTATTCCCAGGAATATGCCAACGTCCATCGTGGCCTGCATTTCCTGTCGAATGCCGCGACCGACGCCTATGAGAAGGCGCGCGAGACGGTGCGCCGTTTCCTCAATGCGCCGAGCACCGACAATATCGTCTTCACCTCGAACACCACGGCGGCGATCAACACCGTCGCCTACGGCTTCGGCATGCCCAATATCGGCGAGGGCGACGAGATCGTGCTGTCGATCATGGAGCACCATTCCAACATCGTGCCGTGGCATTTCATCCGCGAGCGGCAGGGCGCCAAGCTGGTCTGGGTGCCGGTCGACGATCTCGGCGTCTTCCATATCGAGGAATTCGAAAAGCGGCTGACCGACCGCACCAGGCTCGTCGCTATCACGCATATGTCGAATGCGCTGGGCACGGTGACGCCGATCAAGGAGATTGTGCGCATCGCGCATGCCCGCGGCATTCCGGTGCTGGTCGACGGCAGCCAGAGCGCCGTGCATATGCCGATCGACGTGCAGGACCTCGACTGCGATTTCTTCGTCTTCACCGGCCACAAGGTCTATGGCCCGTCGGGTATCGGCGTGCTCTACGGCAAGAAGGATATTCTGGAGCGCATGCGCCCGTTCATGGGCGGCGGCGAGATGATCGAGGAGGTTACGCAAGACGTCGTCACCTACAACGATCCGCCGCACCGTTTCGAGGCCGGCACGCCGCCGATCGTGCAGGCGATCGGGCTGGGTGCCGCGCTCGAATATATGGAAAACATCGGCCGCGAGCGCATCGCCGCGCATGAGGCCGATCTGAAGGATTATGCGCATCAAAAACTGCGCGCCATCAACTCGCTGCGCATCTTCGGCGATGCGCCCGGCAAGGGCGCCATCATCTCGTTCGAGCTGCAGGGCATCCACGCCCATGACGTGTCGATGGTCATTGACCGGCAGGGAGTGGCGGTGCGCGCCGGCACCCATTGCGCCCAGCCGCTGTTGAAACGCTTCGGCGTAACATCCACATGCAGGGCATCGTTCGGCATGTATAATACCAGGGCCGAAGTCGATGCTTTGGCCGATGCGCTGGAAAAAGCGCGCAAGTTCTTCGGGTGACGATCATGGATGATGCCAGCCACACCGCCGAAAGCACGGCACTGGAAACGACGACCAATGCGGTGGTCTCCGGATCGGCCATTCCCGCCGACGAACTGGCGCGGCTGACCGACGACATCGTGTCGGCGCTGAAGACGGTCTACGACCCGGAAATCCCGGCCGACATCTATGAGCTCGGCCTGGTCTACAAGATCGATATCGAGGACGACCGCTCGGTCAAGATCGACATGACGCTGACCGCGCCGGGCTGCCCGGTGGCTGGCGAAATGCCGGGCTGGGTGGAAAACGCCGTCGGCGCCGTCGAAGGCGTTTCCGGCGTCGAGGTCAACATGACCTTCGATCCCCCCTGGTCGCCCGACCGTATGTCGGAAGAGGCGCAGGTGGCGGTTGGGTGGTACTAGCATCCGACCAGCCAGAGGCTGGCGCACTTGCGCCGGGTACAAAACTTCACCATTTTAGGTGAGGAATCATTCGGCAGGCCTTGAACCTGCGCGCAATGGAGAAGGAAAACATGGGACGCTTCGCCGTCATCACGATGACCGAAAAGGCCGCCGACCGGGTTCGCGAGATCGTTGCGACCCGTGAGAATGCGCATGGCATTCGCCTTGGCATCAAGAAGGGCGGCTGCGCCGGCATGGAATATACGGTCGATCTGGTGACCGAGCCGAACACCAAGGACGATCATATCGAGCGCGATGGCGCCCATGTCTATGTCGCGCCGGAGGCAGCGCTTTTCCTGTTCGGCACCGAGATGGATTTCGAGCAGACGACACTGCGCACCGGCTTCACCTTCCGCAACCCGAACCAGAGCTCGGCCTGCGGCTGCGGCGAATCGGTCGAATTGAAGCCGGCCGATCTGAAGGCACTGGCCGAAGCACGCGCTTCGGCCTGAGGCTTTCCTTCTCCCCGTCATTATACGGGGAGAAGGTGGCCCGAAGGGCCGGATGAGGGGCAGAGCCGGCGTTCGCAATGTTTGCGCCGCCCCTCATCTGCCTGCCGGCATCTTCTCCCCGTATAACGACGGGGAGAAGAACGCTAATCCACCCACATCCCCGTTCGCTTGTGCCAGTCTGCGATCGACTCCTCCGGGTAGACATCGAAAACCTTGTCGCCCTTGCCGATATCCGGCTCGACCCAGTTCGCCTTGTATTTCAGCATCAGATGCACCTTCTCCGGCGGCTTCGGTAGGTCTGTGTCGATCGCCGAGGCAAACGGATGCACCAGCTCCGGCCAGGTTGGGTCGTAGAGCCAGAGTGCCGTCCCGCATTTCGTGCAGAAGTTCCGCTCGCCCGTCGAGATCTCGCGTTGCGGGTGCTCGTCGTCCTCGATCTCGGCCCGATAGACGCCGAGATGGCGGTTGCCCTGGATTTTCAGCGTCTCGTAATCGGCGCCGAGATTGATGGCGAAACCGCCACCGCCCTGCTGCTTGCGGCAGATCGAGCAGTAGCACAGCATGAACGGCACCGGCGTGTGGCTTTCCACCTCGAAACGTACGGCATTGCACCGGCAGGACCCTTTGAGCAGAAGCGGCATGAAAAACTCCGACGAAATTGATTCTGAACTTGTCAGGATGGTGCCGGTTGCGTCGATGACAAGGGGAAATCCGGGTGACATGATCGCCGCATGGACAACGAGCGCATAGAAGAGCTTTTCGAAGGCCTCGGCCCGGTCAGCATCCGCAAGCTGTTCGGCGGCAAGGGCATCTATTTCGACGGGGTCATCGTCGCCATCGTCATCGGTGGCGAATTGATGCTGAAGGCCGACGCCGAAAGCGCCCCGGATTTCGAAGCGGCCGGCTGCCGGCAATGGACCTATACCGGCTCGCGCCACGGCAAGCTCGTGTCGATGCCCTATTGGAGCGTTCCCGACAGCGCCTTCGACGATCCCGACGAGATGGCGATCTGGGCACGCCGCGCCTACGAGGCAGGACGGCGCGCCGGCAAATAGGCTGCGTCATGCTTCGGCAATTCCGGGCCGCACTTCATGCCAGGTCCCGCGCCTCGGGCACGAGCGCCAGCGCTTCGGCAAAGCCAGCGCTGGTGAAGGCGGCACTCTCGACGACGAGCATAGCTGCGGCAATGCCTTCGCGCAGTGCCGCGCGTAACGTCAGGCCGCGCAGCAGGGCAGCGATCGTCGCGCCTGCCAATGCGTCGCCGGCGCCGGCAGTATCGGTCCGCTTTTGTAGCGGCGGTGGCGAGATCGAGAACGCGCTCAATTCGTCGAAACCGAGCACTGGTTCGTCGCCGGCGGTGATCACGCCGCTTTTCAGCCCGGCGCGTCTTAGGCCGTCGACGATGCCTTGATCGTCAGCATCGATGCCGACGCCGGCGAGCACGCCGGCCTCGTGCCGGTTCATGAAGGCCATCGCCAGACGGTCGAGCACCGGCGTCAGCCGTGCCGCTTTGTTGGGCGAGACCGCAAGCGCAAACACCGGCTTGCCGGCGGCGAGTGCCGCCAGCCGCTCCAGCGCGGTCGACGGCAGGTTGGCGTCGCACAGCACCGCGTCGGCCGAACCGATCGCTTCCCGCACCTTGGCGCGGCGGATCTGCTTGGGAAGCGCCAGCTCGTAGAGCGCCATGTCGGCAAGGCCGGCGATCAGCCCGCCGTCGCTATCGATCAGCATCGTATGGCTTGGCGTTGCTCGGTCGAGGAACACCGCCGACAGGTCGGCAATGCCGACCTCGGTGACGGCGCGTAAAACCGTGTCGCCAAGGGCATCGCCGCCGCGCACCGAAAGCAGCGAGGCCGAGGCGCCGCGTCGCACCGAACAGCGCAAGGCGTTGAAGACGGCACCGCCGACATGCTCGCGCATCGTGCCGGGGTTGGAAGCGGCCGGCACGAAGGCGCCGGCAACCCGGCCGCGCCGCTCGATATAGGCGCCGCCCACGGCCAGGATCGTCGGGGATTTGATCATGCCGTCAAAATGCCCTTTAGCTGTTGCCCGAGGGGAGACTAGGTCGCCGGGCGGAACCCTGCAATCGCGGGTCCGATTCGGTTGGTGACGGCAACGGCGCCGCATGCGAGGCGAGACACATCCGAAGCAATAATCGCGAAACAAAAATAGAACAAATAGGGATATGCGTTATTTTTCAAACCCTTGGTGCTCATTGACAAATGAGAACAAATGAGGTACATTCTTTTAAGGATCGCGGGATTGTCCGGCCTCCATTGACGACCACGGGGTGATGTATCATGGCTCAGAATTCTTTGCGGCTTGTAGAGGACAAAGCGGTGGACAAATCAAAGGCTCTGGATGCGGCGCTGTCGCAAATCGAGCGTGCCTTCGGCAAGGGCTCGATCATGCGGCTCGGCGCGAACGAGCAGGTCGTCGAGATCGAAACGGTGCCGACCGGCTCGCTTGGACTGGACATCGCGCTTGGCGTCGGCGGCCTGCCGCGCGGCCGCATCGTCGAGATCTACGGGCCGGAAAGCTCGGGCAAGACGACGCTGGCGCTGCACACGGTGGCCGAAGCCCAGAAGAAGGGCGGCATCTGCGCCTTTGTCGATGCCGAGCACGCGCTCGACCCGGTCTATGCCCGCAAGCTCGGCGTCGATCTCGAAAACCTGTTGATCTCGCAGCCCGATACCGGCGAACAGGCGCTGGAGATCTGCGACACGCTGGTGCGCTCCGGCGCCATCGACGTGCTGGTGGTCGATTCGGTGGCGGCGCTGACGCCGCGAGCGGAAATCGAAGGCGAGATGGGCGATTCGCTGCCCGGCCTGCAGGCCCGCCTGATGAGCCAGGCACTGCGCAAGCTGACCGCCTCGATCTCGCGCTCCAACACCATGGTCATCTTCATCAACCAGATCCGCATGAAGATCGGCGTCATGTTCGGTTCGCCCGAGACGACGACCGGCGGCAATGCGCTGAAATTCTATGCCTCGGTCCGCCTCGACATCCGCCGCATCGGCTCGGTCAAGGATCGCGACGAGGTCGTCGGCAACCAGACCCGCGTCAAGGTCGTCAAGAACAAGCTGGCGCCGCCCTTCAAGGTGGTCGAGTTCGACATCATGTATGGCGAGGGCGTCTCGAAGACCGGCGAGCTGGTCGATCTCGGCGTCAAGGCGGGCGTGGTCGAAAAGTCGGGCGCCTGGTTCTCCTACAATTCGCAGCGTCTTGGCCAGGGCCGCGAAAACGCAAAACTGTTCCTGCGCGACAATCCCGACACGGCGCGCGAGATCGAGCTGGCGCTACGGCAGAATGCCGGGCTGATCGCCGAAAAATTCCTTGAGAACGGCGGCTCCGAAAGCAGCGATGACGGTTTCGAGGACGACGCCGGGGTGATGTAGGGCAAGCGACGCCTCGCGGAGCGTCAACCAGGTTTTGGATTTGATGTTTTGATTTTGAGTTTGCGTAATCGATGCGTTTCGAACCGCCGGCCCCGTGCCGGCGGTTCCCGTTTGATGGCGAGGCAGACGCGTTTCAAAGCGCTGATGAAAGCCGGGATTTTAGCCCATTTGGTGTTTCTGGACAGGCTGCGGTGCGACCGCTAAAAGGCCATGTCTATTTTCCGCCGACAGCCGGCGGTTCTCTCGAAAAGGCAGTATTCATGAGTGGCGTCAACGAGATCCGGTCGGCATTTCTCGACTATTTTCGCAAGGAAGGTCACGAGGTCGTCGCGTCAAGCCCGCTGGTGCCGCGCAACGACCCGACGCTGATGTTCACCAATGCCGGCATGGTGCAGTTCAAGAACGTTTTCACCGGTCTGGAGAAGCGGCCCTATTCGCGCGCCACGACTGCCCAGAAGAGTGTTCGCGCCGGCGGCAAGCACAACGACCTCGACAATGTCGGCTACACCGCGCGCCACCTGACCTTCTTCGAGATGCTCGGCAATTTCTCCTTCGGCGACTATTTCAAGGAGCGGGCCATAGAGCTTGCCTGGAACCTGATCACCAGGGAGTTCGGGCTGAAGAAGGACAAGCTGCTGGTCACCGTCTACCACACCGACGACGAGGCGGCCTCGTACTGGAAGAAGATCGCCGGCCTTTCGGACGATCGCATCATCCGTATCGCGACTTCGGACAATTTCTGGGCAATGGGCGACACTGGACCTTGCGGGCCCTGTTCGGAGATTTTCATCGACCGCGGTGAGCATATCTGGGGCGGCCCTCCCGGCAGCCCCGAGGAGGATGGCGACCGTTTCCTCGAATTCTGGAACTTGGTGTTCATGCAATACGAACAGGTGACGAAGGACGAGCGCGTCGACCTGCCGCGTCCGTCGATCGACACAGGCATGGGCCTCGAGCGCATGGCATCCATCCTGCAAGGGGTTGAAAGCGTCTTCGAAACCGACCTGTTCCGCCACCTGATCGACGCTGCGTCGTCGGCGCTTGGCAAAGGTCCGGATGCGGGCACCGTCGCATCGTTCCGTGTCATCGCCGACCATTTGCGTTCGTCCTGCTTCCTGGTCGCCGACGGCGTGCTGCCGTCCAACGAAGGACGCGGCTACGTGCTTCGTCGCATCATGCGCCGCGCCATGCGCCACGCGCAGTTGCTCGGTGCCCGCGATCCTCTGATGTGGCGCCTGGTGCCGGCGCTGGTCCGCGAGATGGGCCAAGCCTACCCGGAACTGGTGCGCGGCGAACAGATGATCACCGAAACGCTGAAGCTTGAGGAAACTCGTTTCCGCAAGACGCTGGTGCGCGGCTTGGGCTTGCTTTCGGAGGCGACGGAAAAGCTGGCCTCCGGCGACATGCTGGATGGCGAGACAGCGTTCAAGCTCTACGACACCTATGGCTTTCCGCTCGATCTGACGCAGGATGCGCTGCGCCAGCGCAACATCTCGGTCAACCTTGCCGGCTTCACCGAGGCGATGGAACGGCAGAAGGCGGAGGCGCGCAAAAGCTGGGCCGGCTCCGGCGACGTGGCGACCGAGACGGTATGGTTTCCGGTGCGCGAGAACGCCGGCGCCACCGAGTTCCTCGGCTATGAGACCGAGCAGGCGGAAGGCCTCATCCAGGCGCTGGTCAGGGACGGCAAGACCGTCGACAGCGCCGGCAAGGGCGACGCCGTTGCCGTGGTTGTCAACCAGACGCCGTTCTATGGCGAGTCCGGTGGCCAGATGGGCGATACCGGCGTCATTTCGGGCGACGGGTTCTCGATCGAAATATCCGATACCCAGAAGAAGGCCGATGGGCTTTTCGTCCATCTTGGCAAGGTGGCCACCGGCACGGTCAAGACGGGTGCGACCGTCGAGCTGAAGGTGGACCACGCGCGTCGCTCCAGGCTGCGCGCGAACCATTCCGCCACGCATCTGATCCATGAGGCGCTGCGCGAGGTGCTGGGTACCCATGTCGCGCAGAAGGGCTCGCTGGTCGCGCCCGAGCGTCTGCGCTTCGACATTTCGCACAACAAGCCGATCTCGCCTGACGAGCTCGAAGAGGTCGAGCGCATGGCAAACGAGATCGTCGTTCAGAACGGCCCTGTAACCACGCGGCTGATGTCTGTCGACGACGCCATTGCCGAAGGCGCCATGGCGCTGTTTGGCGAGAAATATGGCGATGAAGTGCGCGTCGTTTCGATGGGCACGGGCTTGCATGGCGCCAAGGCCAACCGGCCCTATTCGGTCGAGCTATGCGGCGGCACGCACGTCAGGGCGACCGGCGATATCGGCCTGGTGCGCATCGTGTCCGACAGTGCGGTCGCTGCCGGCGTGCGCCGCATCGAGGCGTTGACCGGCGAGGCGGCCAGAAAGCATCTCGACGAACAGGACAAGCGGTTGAAGGCGGCCGCCGCCGCGTTGAAGATTTCGCCGGCCGATGTGCCGGCCCGCGTCGAGGCGCTGCTGGACGAACGCAAGAAGCTCGAAAAGGAGCTGATCGAGGCGCGCAAGAAGCTGGCGCTGGGCGATCGCTCGCCAGCCGGTGTGCCTGCGGAAAACGAAACCATTGCCGGTGTCGGTTTTCTCGGCAAGGCGGTATCGGGCGTCTCGCCAAAGGATCTTAAGCCGTTGGCCGATGCCGGCAAGAAGTCGCTCGGCTCCGGCATCGTCGTCTTTGTCGGCGCCGGCGAGGACAACAAGGCGAGCGTCGTCGTCGCCGTCACCGATGATCTGACCGGCCGCTTCAACGCCATCGATCTGGTGCGCGTCGCGTCCGCGGCATTGGGCGGGCAAGGCGGCGGCGGGCGACCCGATATGGCCCAGGCCGGCGGCCCGGACGGCTCGAAGGCCGAAGACGCGATCGCTGCGGTGAAGGCGGCTCTCGAAGCGGCGTGAACCTGCACCGGGGGCGGCACGGCCGAAATGGCGCGCCGCCCAGCGGATATCTTTGAGGGCCGATATGCCGACGCTGACGATGTATCAGGTCGATGCCTTTGCCGAACGGGCCTTCCAGGGTAACCCTGCCGCCGTTCTCCTTTTAGAGGAATGGCTGTCGGAGCAGGTAATGCAGGCCATCGCCAACGAAAACAATCTTGCTGAAACCGCGTTTGTGCGGCCGAATGGCAAAGGTTGGGATTTGCGCTGGTTCACGCCGGTCCACGAAGTCGACTTCTGCGGCCACGCCACTCTTGCGGCCGCCCATGTGCTGGCTACGGAATACAATGGTCAGCGCGAAATGGCCTTCGCCACCCGGGTCGGCGAGCTGCGGGTTTCCCGGTGGGAAGGGGGCTATCAGCTCGATCTACCTTGTTTTCCGCCGCAGCCCGTCGAGGAAGAGCTGAACTCGGCGCTGCAAGCGATATTGCCTCAGCGGCCATTTGCGAGCTTCCGCAATTTCGAGAACCTGTTTGTCGAGCTTGCCGACGAGACAACCGTGCGATCTTTCGTTCCCGATCTGCTCAGGATCGGACGTTTTCATCCTCTCGGCCTGGTCATTACCGCGCCTGGGCGAGCCCACGATTTCGTCTCCCGTTACTTCGTGCCCGGGGCGGGCATTCCCGAGGATCCGGTAACCGGCTCCATTCATGCGACGCTGGTGCCTTATTGGTCTGAAAAACTCGGCAAGACGCATCTGTCGGCATTCCAATGCTCGCAGCGCGGCGGGCATTTGCTATGCAAACTGGCCGGAGATCGCGTGCTGATCACAGGCCGTGCGAAGACCTTCATGAAGGCGGAGATCTACCTTCCCGATTGAGCGGCTTGCGAGGCGGAGAAGGCAAGGATCTGGGAGAATTTGTCGCCAGCCTCGGCGGGACAGTACCCCCCTCTGTCCTGCCGGACATCTCCCCCTCAAGGGGGGAGATTGGATGTCACGATTGCCTTCGCCACTTGTCGATAGTGTGCTGAAGGTTCTGCAAAAAGTTTTGGAGAGAGAACGGCGCCTGCTCTGAGGGGCGAGCGGCCATGGCACGGTGGTGA